>NZ_LOYJ01000025.1:0-1782 GCF_001526245.1 Burkholderia sp. MSMB1498 | reverse complement strand
ACGAACCGCGACGAGCGCCGCGACGGCATCACGTTTGTCGCGGACATCCTGTCGAACAACGCCGTCGACCTCGGGCTAAAAGTGAAGCTGTCGGAAAGCATCGTGGTCGGAACGGACGAAGCCGGCAACCGAACGGTCGAGCATATCGACGACGCGAGCGAGCCGTGGCTCGCAGACTAAACCAAGGTTCGATTCGTTGGCCCCTTGAGCCGAATTGGCTTTTTAAAATCGAATCTTAATTCAATCCTGACTTCTGATTCGGATGTCAAAACGAACGTGAAAGTTTGGCCCAACGTTTCCCGTCTTCTGGCCACGTGCGCTAGCATTTATAGGTTCTGCGACTACGAGGAGAAGCCATGGACCGGAATAAGTGCATCTCCCTCATTGAAAGGGGATGCATCATTAGCGTGATAACCGTTTCCGGAGATAATATTGTCGGAATTGCATGCGCCGTCAATCAAGAGGCAGAAATTGCAACGATCAAGCGGGACAATTACAGGCACGCGGATATTGAATTCTCCAAGATAGTGGCCATTTTTATCAAGCATCAGCCGTCTGGCATAGAGAGATTCAGGGTTGAAATCGATTCTTTGTCCGGCGAAAAATTAATAGAAAGGGTAAAAAATGAGTTCCTTTCTTCATGGCAGCGCGCAGTGACGCCGCTTAGCTTCCGATTTCGCTGGGGCAGAACGTCTCAGGAGAACAAAATTAAGATGGATTGTTGGAGAGGCGCAGTCAGAACGCTTCAAGCCGCCTTGCAGAGCGAGGGCGACGGAATCATTCGACAGATTGCAATGTACATGTACGCCATCAAGCACGATGCATGCATGTGGAGCGAAAATTACCCCAGCGAAACAATCGAAGAGAAATTGAAGGCCATACCTGCTAGAGAATATGTAACGCTATACGGAGATTTTTATGATCCAATGATTTATTCAATTGAGCAGGGGCGGCTACTGGAAATCGACCAACCTAACAGGCTGATTAAACTGCGAAGCGCATTTGATCAGAGGGATATTGAATTGGATATCGATTCGATTTACGCCATTGACTCCGGCAGTCCGTTCTCCGATGTCGCCGCCTGGCAACAATGATCCGCGTATCCGTCAACAATCGATAAGTAAAAGCACGCTGTGACGTCCAGGCAACGATGAAAGCAATCAACCCGGACAGCAGCGACAGGCGTCGGCCAAATCCAACGAATAGTCTTGAATCACTCGAAAAATGGGCTGGCGGGCTGCTCGCAAAGCTGTCGCCGGCCGCCCGCCGTCAATTGCTGCGCGAGCTCGGCCGCGATCTGCGCCGTGCCCAGCAGTCGCGCGTCGCCGCACAGAGGAACCCGGATGGTTCGCCACGCGATGGGTCTGTAACCACACGCCCGCGGCGACCGCGGGCCATCCGTTCAATTTCACATCCAACCAGGAAACACCATGACGACCATCGATACCGCCAACATCGAAACGACGGGCCGCGCCACGCTCGACGAGAACACGCACACGCTCGACACGCCGATCGAGCGCGAAGGGCAAACCATTACGCAGGTCACGCTGCGCAAGCCGACGTCGGGCGCGCTGCGCGGCACGTCGCTCGCCGCGCTCGTGAACCTCGATGTCGACGCGCTGCGTAAGGTGCTGCCGCGCATCAGCACGCCGACGCTCTCCGAGTTCGACGTGGCCAGCATGGACCCGGCCGACCTCGTTGCATTGTAAGCGCGAATTTAACCCCACCTAGAATCGAAAGCTGAACGAGCGCAGGCTTGCGTCCGCAACTACAACTTGCGGA
>NZ_LOYJ01000024.1:0-102615 GCF_001526245.1 Burkholderia sp. MSMB1498 | reverse complement strand
GTGCATTGCGTGCATTGCGTGCATTGCGTGCATTGCGTGCATTGCGTGCATTGCGTGCATTGCGTGCATTGCGTGCATTGCGTGCAAAGTGTCGCACCGCGCACCCGATCGTTCGCCGTTCCTTCGGCCTCCTTGAAACGTCGCCGCCCGTCCCTTTTTGTTGCGCGCGCCAACCGCTTCCCGCATCGGCGATCTTCATCGCGTCGATGCGACGACGCGGCAAACGAATCACCCGCGCACGCGCGCGGCCGAGCGCGCGCGGCCGAGCGCGCGCGGCCGAGCGAAAATCCGAACGGGCCGCTCTTGACGCTCCTTTATGTCCATATTAAAAATCATATATCCCCACCTCCAATCGATCAGCCTGGACATATAAACGGAGAGAACATGAGCCAGCAACGCGAGGCGATCGACACGTATCTGTTGCGCGTCCTGCACACCTTGCTGATGGAGCGCAGCGTGACGCGCGCGGCCGTCAAACTGAACCAGTCGCAGCCGGCGATCAGCGCCGCGCTGCGCCGCCTGCGCGACATCACGGGCGATCCGCTCCTCGTGCGCGGCAAGTCCGGCATGGTGCCGACCGAGTACGGCCTGCGCCTGCTCGAACCCGTGCAGAACGCTCTGCGCGAGATCGAGCGCATCAAGTTCCAGCAGCACAACTTCGATCCGGCCACGTCGATCCGCTGCTACCGGATCGGCTGCCCCGACTACCTGAACGTGCTGTTCGTGCCGACCGTCGTCGAGCGCTTCCGGCAGGCCGCGCCGAACGCGACGCTCGAGTTCCATTCGCTCGGCCCCGCGTTCGACTACGAGCTCGCGCTCGAGGACGGCAAGCTCGACATCGTCGTCGGCAACTGGCCGGAGCCGCCCGAGCAGCTGCATCTGTCGAACCTGTTCGTCGACGAGATCGTCTGCCTGATGAGCAACACGCATCCGTTCGCGAAGCGCGGCGGCCTCACGCTCGACCAGTACCTGAACGCGCCGCATCTCGCGCCGACGCCGTATTCGGTCGGCCAGCGCGGCGCGATCGACGTGCACCTCGCGCGCGAACGGCTGAAGCGCCATGTCGTCGTCACGCTGCCGTACTTCAATCTCGCGCCGTACGTGCTCGTGAAGTCGGATCTGATCTTCACCACGACGCGGCTCTTCGCCGATCACTACGCGAAGTTCCTGCCGCTGTCGGTCGTGCCCGCGCCGCTCGATTTTCCGCCGATGCAGTATTACCAGCTGTGGCACGAGCGCTGCCATTATTCGGACGAAGTGCGCTGGCTGCGCGGGCTCGTCGCCGAGGCGACTCGCACGCTGATCGATATGTAAGCGCGCGGCGCGGCGGCGCGGCGACGTCGGCGATGTCGGCGATGTCGGCGATGTCGGCGATGTCGGCGATGTCGGCGATGTCGGCGATGTCGGCATCAGTGTCGATCGCGGAACATCCGGCGGCAAGCCTGTCGCCGAATGTTCCGCCCAATCCGCGCAACCGGGTACCCAGCCGCGCGCGCCGCGCCGCCGCCCGACGCGCCGCTCAGCGCGCGGCTTCGTAGAGCGTTCGCGCGAGTGCGTTGTGCCGCGCGACGAGCGGCTCGATCTCGAGCGTCGTCAAGCGCCCTTCCCGCACGACGACCCGCCCGTTGACGACGCCGTACGCCGCCTGCGCCGGCGCGCAAAACACGAGCGCGGCGACGGGATCGTGCAGCGCGCCCGCGAACTGCGGCGCACGCAGGTCGAACGCGACGAAATCCGCCGCCATCCCGGGCGCGAGCGCGCCGATGTCGTCTCGGTTCAGCACCCGCGCGCCGCCGAGCGTCGCGATCTCCAGCGCATCGCGCGCCGTCATCGCATCGGGTCCGAATCCGACGCGTTGCAGCAGCAGCGCCTGGCGCACCTCGGCGACCATCTGCGCGCCGTCGTTCGACGCGGAGCCGTCGACGCCGAGCCCGACCGGCACGCCCGCGAAACGCATCCGTTGCACGGGCGCGATGCCGGACGCGAGCCGCATGTTCGAGCACGGGCAATGCGCGACCCCCGTGCCCGTGCGCGCGAACAGCGCGATGCCCGGCTCGTCGAGCTGCACGCAGTGCGCGTGCCACACGTCGCGCCCGACCCAGCCGAGATCCTCCGCGTATTCGGCGGGCGTCATCCCGAATTTCTCGCGGCTGTACGCAACGTCGTTCACGTTCTCCGCGAGGTGCGTGTGCAGCGACACGCCGTAGTCGCGCGCGAGCGCCGCCGCGTCGCGCATGAGGCCGCGGCTCACCGAGAACGGCGAGCACGGCGCGACGACGACGCGCAGCATCGCGTAGCGGCCGTCGTCGTGATAGGCCTCGATCACGCGCTGCGTGTCGCGCAGGATGTCCGCCTCGCGCTCGACGACCGCATCGGGCGGCAGCCCGCCGTCGCTCTGCCCGACGCTCATGCTGCCGCGGCTCGCGTGAAAGCGCATGCCGATGCGCCGCGCGGCCGCGATGCTGTCGTCGAGCCGGCTGCCGTTCAGATAGATGTACAGATGATCGCTCGACGTCGTGCAGCCGGACAGCAGCAGCTCGGCCATCGCGGTCAGCGTCGACACCTCGATCATCTCCGGCGTCAGGTGCGCCCAGATCCGATACAGGTTCGTGAGCCAGCCGAACAGCTCGGCGTTCTGCGCGGCGGGAATCGCGCGCGTCAGGCTCTGATACATGTGATGATGCGTGTTGACGAGCCCCGGAATCACGAGATGGCCGCGCAGATCGAGCACCTCGTCCGCGTGCGCGGGCAGCTCGGCGCTCGGCCCGACCGCGACGATCCGGTTGTCTTCGACGTAAAGGCCCGCGTCGCGCAGCTCGCGGCGCGCGCCGTCCATCGTCACGAGCACGTCGGCGTGCTTGACGACGAGCGTCTTCGGACGATTCGGGGAAAGGGGTTGCGCGCCGGCGCGCGCGCTCGGGTGTCGTTCCATCGTCGTTCGATCTCCGTATCGTTCGGCCGCCGAGGCGGCCGTCCCGCTCGAACGCGACGCGCGGCACGCACCGCGCCGCCGCGTCCGTTCGAACGCCCTGGCCCGGTTACCCGGCGTGCCCGCCGTCTTCGGGATGCACGCAGGGCCTCGGCCTCACCGGCCGATCCCGCACCCGCGCACCGGCCGAGCATCGCGCAATCCGCGGCGCGGCGCAAGCGGGCCGCGCGCATGATCGCCTTCATGCGGCCGATATGTCCGGCCGCGTCCGTCATCGGAACGACGCAAAAACCCGCCATATCCCGCGAGCGCCGCGGCCACGCGCCCATGCGCGCCCGTGCGCATGGACGCGCGCTCATGCGGCGCGCATTATCTTCGTTATCGCTCAGCGTTTCGCAAGCGAACCTTTTTACAATGGCTGCACGGCGCTCGCTTCGATCCGCCGACGGGTATGTAGCCACTGACGTGGAGCCTCGATCCGCCGCAGCATCACCGGATCGAGCCGCCGCCGATCCTCGCAACTACACAGGGACATTGCGAATGGGCAAGCTCACTACCCACGTACTCGACACCGCGCACGGCCGCCCGGGCGGCGCGATCAAGATCGAACTCCACGCGGTCTCGGGCGACGGCGGCCGGCTGCTTAAGACGGTACTCACCAACGACGACGGCCGCTGCGACGCACCGCTCCTCGAGGGCGACGCGCTCGCGGCCGGCACTTACGAACTCGTGTTCCATGCGGGCGACTACTTCGCCGCGCTGGGCGTCGCGCTGCCCGAGCCGCGCTTCGTCGATCTCGTCGTGCTGCGCTTCGGCGTGGCCGACCCCGCCGCGCACTATCACGTGCCGCTTCTCGTGTCGCCGTGGTCGTACAGCACCTATCGCGGCAGCTGACCACGCATCGCTGCCCACGAACGACAACGATCGACTCAGGAGGAGTTTCATGGAAGGCTTCATCACCGACTGGCTGAATCTCGCGATCCGCTGGCTGCACGTCGTCGCCGCGATTGCATGGATCGGCGAGTCGTTCTATTTCGTCGCGCTCGACAATAGCCTCAAGCCGCCGAAGGACGCGCGGCTGAAGGCGCGCGGCGTGTTCGGCGAGCTCTGGCACGTGCACGGCGGCGGTTTCTACAACATGCAGAAGTACCTCGTCGCGCCGCCCGAGATGCCGGAAGACCTGCACTGGTCGAAGTGGCCGTCGTACACGACGTGGATGTCCGGCTTCGGCCTCTTCCTCGTGCTCTACCTGCTCGCGCCGAACACGTACCTGATCGACAAGAACGTGCTCGACATGGGCCCCGTCGTCGCGGTCTCGTCGGCGCTCGGCTTCCTGCTCGCGGGCTGGATCGTCTACGACTGCGCGTGCCGCCTGCTCGGCAACCGCGACACGCTGCTCGGCGCGTTCGTGGGCCTCTACGTGGTCGCGGCCGCGTACCTCGCCTGCCATGTGTTCTCGGGCCGCGCCGCGTATCTGATCGTCGGCGCGATGCTCGCGACGATCATGACGGCCAACGTGTTCTTCGTGATCATCCCCGGCCAGCGCAAGATGGTCGACAAGCTGCTCAAGGGCGAGACGCCCGATCCGATCTACGGCAAGCGCGGCAAGCAGCGCTCCGTGCACAACACGTACTTCACGCTGCCCGTCGTGTTCGCGATGCTGTCGAACCACTATGCAATGACGTATGCGAACAAGTACAACTGGATCGTGCTCGTCGTCATCATGCTCGCGGGCGCGCTGATTCGTCAGTTCTTCGTGATGCGGCATCGCGGCCGGCAGCTGTGGTATCTGCCGCTCGGCGGCGTCGCGCTGATGATGCTCGCGCTCGTCGCGACGATGCCGAAGCCGATCGCGCCCGAAGCGCAGGCCGCGAACGCGCCGAAGCTCGCGATCAAGGACATCGCCCCGATCCTGCAGCAGCGCTGCGTCGCGTGCCACTCGGCGAAGCCGACGCTGATGGGCAGCGCGCCCGCCGGCGTGATGTTCGATACGCCCGACGAGATCGCGCAGAATGCGCCGCGGATCTATCAACAGGCGGTGCAGTTGAAGGCGATGCCGATCGGCAACGTCACGCACATGACGGACGGCGAGCGCACGCAGATCGCCGCTTGGTTCGGCAGCGGCGCGACGAAGTGACGAAGTGACGAAGTGACGAAGGCCGCGCGCGTTGCCGGCGGGCCCGCTTCGGCGGGCCCGTTGCATTTGGCGCGGGCTTCGAGTCAGCGCCGCCGACGGCATGCGGCAGCGCACCGCGGACGATGCGCGCCCATCGCAATCGAGCAACCGTCACCGCGCGCCGCGTTGGCCGCGTTCGGCCATCCTGCACTGCCTCAGTGACGCGCTCTTCGCCACCCATCATGCGCGAAACGCGACGGCGCGCGAATGGTCGCGGCTGCACTCGGGATACACGACGTGCACCGCCTTCCCGTGCGCGGCCGCCTCGGCGAAGGCTCGATCCGGAATCTCGCGCTCCGGAACGGCGAAACGGCCGCGTGGCCGAACGCCGATATGCCGAGCGGCGTCACGATGCAGATCCCGCGCTGCCAGTTGACGCGCCGCGGCGCAACCGCGACGTGTCACGAGACGAGTCGCCCGCCATCGGGGGCGCGGTCGTGGTGAACTCCCGGACACGCGCCATCGCGAAACATCGGGCCTGCGTTACGCGGCTGCCGGACGCGCGCTCGTGCGTCGCGCCGTTGCAGCGCGCATACGAAGCCGAGCCCGCCGCCGTGCCGCGCGCCGCCGCATGACGGTTGCAACAGCAACGAAGTACGCCGCTACACGGCGCGGCAAGAAAAGAAAAGCCCGCGCACGAGGCGCGGGCGTTGCGTTGCGTTGCGGCGCGTCAGCGCCGCTTCATGCTTCATGCCTGTTTTATGCGCGTCATGCGCTCACCGCCAGCAACGCATCGTCGGTCAGCCACAGCGGTTCGGACAGATCCTGTTCGTTCAGATTGAGCCCATCGCCGCCGCGATCGACGACGACGAAGTCGCTCACCTCGCCGAGCGCGATCAGCGGATGGTGCCAGACGCCCTTCGCATAGTTCACGCCCTGCCATCCGCTCGTCACGAACGCACGAATCTTCGACGGATCGAGATCGCCCGCCGGCGCGACGACGACGATGTAAGCCCGATCCGCAAGCGGAATGAACGCCTGGCTGCCGAGCGGATGCCGCTCGAGCATCGTCACCTCGAACGGCAGCGCGCGCGGCTGGCCGCGAAACAGGTTCACGAGCGGCCGCCCGCCTTCGTCGGCGACGTCGATGCGCGCGAGATCGTGAAAGCGCATCGTCGTGCCGAGGTTGATCGGGATCTGCTTCGCGCCGTTCGTCTCGATGACGTCGCCGAACGGCGCGAATGCCGCGCGCGTCAATGGTTCGATCGCGAGCGTCTTCATTGGTCGAGCGTGCCCCACAGGCGCAGCCGCGACACGCCGCCGTCCGGAACGATGTTCAGCCGCACGTGCGTGACGGGGCCGAGCGCGGCGAGCTCCGCCTCGAAATAGTGCTGATTGTCCATCTGCAGCTTCTGCTCGCCGAGCAGCACCGGCCAGAACATCGCCTGCGTGACGAGCGAGCTGTCGGTGCCGCCCGTCACGTATGCGGCCTGAATCGAGCAGCGGTCCGGATAATTGCCCTTGAAGTGCGCGGTGTCGACTTCGATCTTGCGGATCACGCCCGGCTGCGCGAGCGCGATGATCGCCCAGTCGTTGCCCGGTTCGCGGCGGCGGCGCGTCTCCCAGCCGTCGCCCATGTTCACGCCGCGGCCCGGCAGCAGCAGACTCGACGCGAGACCGAAGTGCTGGTTGTTCGCCGCGACGACGTAGCCGCCGTTCTCCATCGCCGCGAGATCGAACAGCTCGGACTTGCTCGCGCCCGCCCAATCGAGCTGCGGCTGGCCGTACACGCGCAGCCGCGCGATGCCGCCGTCCGGGTAGATGTTCACGCGCAGATGCGTATAAGCGTTCGCGTCGCGCGCTTCGACGTAGTGATGGCTGTTGCCCTGCAGCGTCGTCGACGGCATGATCTCGACCCACTTCGTCGCGTCGTTCGGCGCGCCGTCGGCCACGTGCGCGGCCTCGATCGACGCCGCGGGCGGGAAATTGCCGGTGAAATGGCTCGTGTCGATGTCGAGCCCCTTGATCACGCCGGGACGCGCGAGCTTCACGACGCACCAGTCGTAGCCCGTCGTGCGCTTGCGGCGCGTCTCCCAGCCGTCCATCCATTTGCCGTGATCGTCGTATTTGCCCGGGATGAACACGGCCGGCTCGGGATTCAGCATGCGCTCCTTCGGCGCGAAGAAATCGTCGCTCGCCTCGAGCGCCTGCGCGCCGAGACGCGGATCGGCGAGATTCACGTAACGCCGCGTGAACTCGGGTGCGTTCGGATCGGAAAGCGGAAGAGCCATCGTAGTGTCCTTGTCGTGATGTACGTGATGCGTGATGAGTGGAAAGCCGCTGCGGCGCGCGATCGCGCGCGCATGGCGGCGGATGCGGCGCGCCGGGCGCGTCGCGGCGGTGTCGTCGCGGCGAACCTGCCGCGCCGCGCATCGCGTGATTCTTCTTCGTTTCGCCGGCAGCCGCGTCGCGACGAGCGGCAAGCGACGAGCGACGAGCGGCAAGCGGCGGCCGCCCGCAGACGCCGGGCCGATCGAAGCGCCCGGCCGGCGCTCACGCGCCGATCAGATCGTCGAGCCTGAAGCGCGCGATCCGGTAGATCTGCTCGAGGTTCGCGCGCAATTCCTCGTCGCGCGAATGATCGACGCGCGCCTCGAAGTTCGCGATGATCCCGTGCCGGTCGTAGCCTCGCACCGCGAAGATGAACGGAAAGCCGAATTTCTCGCGATATGCGCGGTTGAGCCGCTGCAATTTGTCGAACTCCTCCTGCGTGCAGCGATCGAGGCCCGCGCCGCTTTGCTCGCGCGTCGATTCCGCCGTCAGCTCGCCGCGCACCGCCGCCTTGCCGGCGAGCTCCGGGTGCGCGTTGATGAGCGCGAGCTGCCGCGCGTCGCCCGCGCTCTCGACCGCGTCCTTCATCGTCCGGTGCAACGCGTCGACGCCGCGAAACGGCCGTTCGAGCGCGGCCGCCTCGGCGACCCACGGCGAATGTTCGAAGATGCCGGACAGCGCCGCGACGAACGCGTCCGTCGACATCGCGTTCAATTGCTCGAGCGTGTAGTGCATCGCCTTCATCATGCGTCCCCCTCGCGTCGAGCAGGCTGATACGGGTGATGCTCGCGCCAGTGGCGCGCGATGTCGACGCGGCGCGTGACCCACACGCGATCGTGCCGCTCGACGTGATCGAGAAAGCGCTGCAGCGCGCGCAAGCGCCCGGGACGGCCGAGCAGTCGGCAATGCATGCCGATCGACATCATCTTCGGCGCTTCGTCGCCCTCCTCGTACAGCACGTCAAACGCATCGCGCAGGTAGTGGAAGAAGTGATCCGCCGTGTTGAAGCCTTGCGGCGTCGCGAAGCGCATGTCGTTCGTGTCGAGCGTGTACGGGACGATCAACTGCGGCACCGTTGCGCCGCCCGACACTTCGACGCCCATCCAGAACGGCAGATCGTCGCCGTAATAGTCGGAGTCGTACAGGAAGCCGCCGTGTTCGGCGACGAGCCGACGCGTGTTCGGGCTGTCACGGCCCGTGTACCAGCCGAGCGGACGCACGCCCGTCACGCGCTCGATCGCCTCCATCCCGAGCTTCATGTGCTCGGCCTCGCGCTCGGGCGACATGTCCTGATAATGGACCCAGCGCCAGCCGTGGCACGCGATCTCGTGGCCGAGCTCGACGAACGCGCGCGCGAGCTCCGGATGCCGTTCGATCGCCATGCCGACGCCGAACACCGTGAGCGGCAACCCGCGCTTGTCGAACTCGCGCAAGATGCGCCACACGCCCGCGCGCGAGCCGTATTCGTAGATCGACTCCATGCTCATGTGGCGCGCCGGATACGCGGCCGCGCCGACGATCTCGGACAGGAACTGCTCGGAGGCGGGATCGCCGTGCAGCACGCAGTTTTCGCCTCCCTCCTCGTAGTTGAGCACGAACTGCACCGCGACGCGCGCGCGGCCCGGCCAGTTCGCCTGCACCGGATGTCGGCCGTAGCCGATCAGATCGCGTGGATAGTTGGGATCGAATGCCATGATTGGATGCGAAGTGATGCCCCGTCAGCGGTTTCGCGCCGCCCGCGCGACGCCCGGAAACGGGCGCTGCGCGGCCGATGCGACGGATGGCCCAGTGTAGCGAAAACGCCTCGGACCGCCCATACGGGGGCACGGATAGTGCGGGTCAGACGGAATGTATGTGCGGTTGCGGAAAAACGGCGGACGTCGCGGTGTCCGGCGTGGCGATGTCGGGCGGCGCCATGCCGGACGCAGCGGCGGCGCGCGCCGCATCCGCCGCATCGCGCACCGCATCGCACGCCGCCGCGCCCGCGGCCGGCGCTCGCCCGGGCACCGCCGCCGCGCCCGGGCTGAAGCGTGCGAATTCGCCGTCGTAGCGCTTCGCGAGCGGCCGCGCGAAATCGCCGCGCTTCGCGGTCGCGAGCTTCAGCGCGATCAGCGCCTCCGCCCATTTGACCGCTGCCGTCACGCCCTCGACGACGGGCGCGCCGATCGCCGCCTCGATCTCGTGCGCGAATTCCGCCATCCCCGCGCAGCCGAGCACGATCGCGTCCGCGCCGTCCTCGTCGAGCGCGCGCCGGCATTCGTCGACGATCACGCGGCGCGCGGCCGAGCCCGGCCTGTCGAGGTCGAGCACGGCGACGTCGGTCGCGCGCACGTTGCGGCAAAAGCGCTTCATTCCATAGCGCTCCGCGAGGTGCCATGCCATTCCGCAGGTGCGCGCGAGCGTCGTCACGACCGAGAAGCCCGGCGCGAGCACGCTCGCCGCGTGCATCGCCGCCTCCGCGATGCCGACGACCGGCCCGCGCGCGAGCTCGCGCGCCGCGTACAGCCCCGGATCGCCGAAGCACGCGATCACGTAGCCGTCGAAACCGTCGCGCTCGCCCGCCGCGACTTCGGCGAGCAGGCCCGGCGTCGCGAGCGCCTCGTCGTAATGGCCCTCGATCGAAGGCGGCCCCATCGTCGGGCTCACGGCGACGATCGCCGTGCCCGCCGACGCGACTTCGCGCGCGCAGCGGCCCATCGCGTCGGTCATTCGCTGCGTCGTGTTCGGATTGATCAGCTTGATCTTCATACGGACTCCGTCATGCTTTCGCTTGCGCGAGTGCGCGGTAGAACGCACCGCCGAGCGCCGCGCCGATGAACCACGAGAAATTCGCGAGCCCGGACAATGCCGGCGCCATCACGCACGCGACGGCGATCGCGGCCGCGGGCAGCAGCGCCGCGATCGCACGCCGGTTCACGCCGTCGCGATACCAGTACGCGCCGTCCGTCGACATCGTGTACAGATCGTCGCGCCGCAGCGCGCCGCGCTTCACCAGATAGAAATCGACGATCAGCACGCCGTACAGCGGCCCGATGAAGCTGCCGAGTACGTCGAGCGTGTAATGGATCACGACGGGATTGTTGAAGAGATTCCACGGCATGATGAACACCGACGCGACCGCGGCGAGCATGCCGCCCGCGCGCCAGCTGATCAGGCGCGGCGCGACGTTCGAGAAGTCGAACGCGGGCGACACGAAGTTCGCGACGATGTTGATCCCGATCGTCGCGATCGTGAAGGTCAGCGCGCCGAGAATCACCGCGGTCGGATGATCGATGCGGCCGACTGTCTCGACGGGATCGGTGATCAGTTGTCCGAACACGGGCAGCGTCGCGGCCGTCGTGATCACCGTGACGAGCGAGAACGCGAGGAAGTTGACGGGCAGCCCCCAGAAATTGCCGCGCTTCACGCTGCCGTAGCGCCCGCAGTAGCGGGAGAAGTCGCCGAAATTGAGCATCGGCCCCGAGAAATACGATACGACGAGCGAGATCGCCGTCACCATCACCGGGATCACCTCGGCGCCGTGATACTTGACGCCGCCGAGATTGAGGCCGATGTTGCGCCAGCCGGCGCGCCACACCATGTAGCCCGCGAGGACGAACATCACGACGTACACCGCGGGGCCCGCGAAATCGATGAACTTCTTGATCGTCTCCATGCCGTTCCAGAAAACGAACGCCTGCAGCACCCACAGCAGCATGAAGCCCGCCCAGCCGAGCGCCGAGAGCCCTAGGAAGCCGTAGCGATGTACGTCCGCATAGGGCATCCACTGCGGAAAGAACTTGAGCACGACGATCACGAGCGCGCTGGACGCGAGATAAGTTTGGATTCCGTACCATGCGATCGCGATGAGCCCGCGGATCACGGCGGGCACGTTCGCGCCGAGCACGCCGAACGTCGCTCGGCACGCGACCGGATACGGCACGCCGAGCTGCTGGCTCGGCTTCGCAATCAGATTGCACAGCACGTTGACGATCGAAATGCCGACGATCAGCGCGACGAGCACCTGCCAGCTCGTCAGGCCGAGCGCGAACAGGCTGCCCGCGAACACATAGCCGCCGACGCTGTGCACGTCGGACATCCAGAAAGCGAAGATGTTGTATGCGCCCCAGCTCTGGTTCGCGAGCGGCGCGAGATCTTCGTTGTACAGACGATTGCTGTAACCGGGGGGCGCCGCCGCGCCGTCCGTGTCGTCCGGGCGATCTTCGTTCGGTCGATACGAGGCGCCTTGCTGCGCCACACTGAACTGAGCCATGACATCTCCTTGCCTGCCGCGGACGAGCCGCGCGATCGTCATTGAAATCGCGGCCCGAACGTGGTCGCCCGATGCCGCCCTGGCGGGCGGCCGCATACGCGACCTCCCGGCATTTCGTCAGTTCAGTGAGCGCTCGAGGCGTGCGGCCGGGCCGTCAGCCCGGATTGCCGAACACCTCGCGCAGATCGACCGCGCCCTGCGCCGGCCGATCGAGCATCCTCAGTTCGACGTGCTGAAGATGGTGCGCCATCAGTTGCGCCGCGCGCTTCGCGTCGCCGGCTTCGAGTGCCGCGAGGATCTGCGCATGGTCGTCGAACGAACACGGGCTGCGCCCGTGCGATTCGTACAGCGCCGACATCAGCGTCGAGCGCACGACGAGCCCCTCCAGGCAATCGCGCAGCACCGTGTTGCCGGTGAGCGCCGCGAGCGCAGTATGGAACTCGCCGGACAAACGCACCCACGCCGGAAAATCGCGCCGCTCGAATGCGTTGCGCTCCTTGTCGATCATCGCCGCGACGCCCTTCAGGCGCTTCGCGCCCGGTCCCGTCGCGAGCCGCTCCATCACCGCGAGCTCAACGATGCGCCGCATCTCGAACACTTCGTGCACGTCCTGCAGCGTCGGACTCGCGACGAACGCGCCGCGATTCGGCTCAAGATCGACGAGCCGATCGGTCGCGAGGAGCGCTAGCGCCTGCCGGATCGTGCCGCGCTTCACGCCGAACACTTCGCACAACTGCGCTTCCGTCAGCTTCGTGCCGGGCGCGAGCCGATGCTCGAGGATCGCCGTGCGCATCCGCTCGGCGATCGACTCGGGGCTCGCGCCCGTCGGCGCGGAATCTTTCTTCGTCATGGTTCGCATCTCGTTATGAACAGCATCGTAGATTGGACATAAATATTGTCAACAATTTTGCACATCGATTTTGCACAACATGGGTGATTGGGACGTCACCCGAACCGCATCAATTCGGTGCAGACGCTTCAATTCACCATATTTGACGGGACTCTTCACCGTTTGAGTCGTCACAATCGCCATCGGCAGCCTGTATTTTTGTCGACAATTTTTCCTTCGATTGGTGCATCACGACAGATCGAGCGAATCGCGCTCTATATCCGTTAGTTGCGAAGCAACGCGTAAAAAAAGGCGGTCGCCCGCCTTTTTCGTGCCGTACCGGCGGCCGCCCCGCGCTCACGCCGAAAGATGCGGATAGTCCGACATCGTGAGCCGGAAGCCGTGCTCGTTCGCGACGAGCTCCGCGCGCGCGCCGAACGGCAGCGTCAGCAGGTCGGGCACGTGGCCGAATTGCAGCCCCGTGACGATCGGAATGCCGATCACGCCGCGCACCTGCTCGATCATCGTCTGCATGTCGTAGCCGTTGTCGTACTCGAACGGACGCGCGCCCGTGAACTGGCCGAGCACGAGCGCCTGCTGGCGCACGAGGACGCCCGCGAGATGCAGCTGGTAGATCATCCGCTCGATCCGGAACGGCTGTTCATTGACGTCCTCGATGAACAGGATTCCGCCTTCGATCTGCGGCATGTAGGGCGTGCCGACGAGCGACGCGAGGATCGCGAGATTGCCGCCCCACAGCGTGCCCGACGCGTTGACGGCCTGCGTTTGCGGCACGTCGGAGACGATCGTCGCCGTCGGCTGCGTGAGCGTCTGCCAGAAATGCGCGAGCGTGAATTCGCTCGGCTTCTCCGCGCCGAAATCGGCGGACAGCATCGGGCCGCCGAACGTCTTCACGCGCGCCTTCGCGTAGAGCGCGAGCTGGATCGCGGTGAAATCGCTGTGACCGACGAGCGCGATCGGCTGATCGCGCAGCCGCCTTTCTAGGCCCCGATAGTCGAGCCCGTGCAGAATCCGGGCGGCGCCGTAGCCGCCGCGCACCGCGAGACCGATGTCGGGCAGCGGCAGCGACGGATCGGCGAGCCGGTTCAGATCGCCCGCGCGCTCGCCGTCGGTGCCGGCGAAGCGCTGATAGCGGCGCTGCGTCGCGTCGAGGTTCTCGATGCGATGCCGCTCGTCGCTCAGGCGTTCGAGCGCGCGATCGATCGCGGCGGGGTCGTGCGGATAACCGGAAGGGGCGAGAAGACGAATCGTGCGCGGCATGCGGGGCGTGAGAATCATGAATTCGCTGGGAAGAATCGATCAGACGTATTTAGAGGCGCCCCGCACCGCTCGGTTCAATCCTCGCGCGGCGGCGCGTCGGGCGCCTGCTGCGCGCGGCGGGCGTCGCGGATCGCCTGCCGCCGCTCCGCAAAGAACGACTTGAGCGCCGCGCCGCATTCGTCCGCGAGCACCCCGCCTTCGACCAGCGTGTGATGGTTCAGGCGCGCGTCGGCGAATGCGTCGACGATGCTGCCGCATGCGCCCGTCTTCGGGTCCGGCGCGCCGAACACGACGCGCGCAATCCGCGCGTGCATGATCGCGCCCGAGCACATCAGGCATGGCTCGAGCGTCACGTACAGCTCGCAGCCGGGCATCCGGTAGTTGCGCAGCGCGCGCGCGGCGGCGCGCAGCGCGGCCATCTCGGCGTGAGCGGACGGATCGTGGCCGCCGATCGGATGATTGAAGCCGCGGGCGATCACCTCGTCGCCTCGCACGATCACCGCGCCCACCGGCACTTCGCCCGCCGCACGCGCTTCCTCGGCGGCGGCGAGCGCCATGCGCATGTAGCGGCGGTCGCGCTCGGCGGCGGCTGACAGAAGCGGCGGTTGCGATTCGCTGGGCTCGACGCCGGACGCGGGCGCGCCGGCGGGCATCACATCGCCCCCGCTTCGCCCTGCGCTTCGCCGAGCACGCGCTCGGACAGACGCTCGGCGATGCGGCGGCAGTATTCGCGCGGCACGACCATCGGGCCGCCGCGCAACGATTCCAGCGCCATGTCGAGGGCGAGCATCTTCGCCTGCAGGCGGCAGCGGGTCGCGCGGTCGCTGACCGCGCGAAGCTCGTCCTGCAGGTTGCGCAGCGCCCGCAGTTGCTCGACCGCGGGCGGCACGAAGCCCGCGTTCTTCAATATCCGATTCGCGACGCGCACTTCTTCCGGGACGAGCAGGTCGTCGTCCAGTTCCATCGGCGCGCCGGCGCCCGGCAAATCGTCGAACTCCCCCCGCGCGACGGCGGCGGCGATACGTTGTTCGACTAGAGCGTCAAGCAGTTTCATCGGGGTTTCATAACAATGCGGCATGCGGATTTTAGCAGGCGGCGCGCCGAGGTCCAGCCTGTCCGAGCAAATGCTCGATATCCGGGCCCGCATGCGAGAAAAGGCGCTATTCTTGCTGCAGCCTCTCCAACCGCGCGGCGCATGGCGCCTTGCGCTCGCTCAGGGCAACGAAGCAATGTCGATCGTCACTCGGCGCCACGTTCGCGCCCTCGTTTTTGCGGTGTCGCTCGTCGCAGCCGGACTCGCGTCGGGATGCGGCGTGATGTGCGGCGGCGCGGGCGGCAACGGCGGGTTTGCGGGCGGGTGCGCGACCGGCGTGAGGTTTTAGGCGTCGCGAAAAGGCCTGAGCGAAGCGGATTCAAGCACCAAACCGGCGGCCGATAGCGGCATCGCCGTCGATCGGCAAGCGTCGACGAGGCGAGGGTTTCTCGCCGCCGCGGCACGCCGCCAGGTTTCGCTAGCGCCGACTGCCCTCGCGTCGCGCATTCCGCGTCGCCTCGCCCGCCGACGCGTCGCTTCGCTCCGCGCGAATCGGCCCGGCAAGCGGCGCCTCCGCCACCTCCGCCCGACGCGACACTCGAAAAGCCACGGCGCTTCGCCCCTCTTTTCTGGCCGGACACGCCGACTGCGGCCGTTACGCCGCCGTCTCCGGCCACTCCACTGCCCGGCATTCTCCCGCCGCCGTTCCGACACGATTTCATTCGCCAGGACAGCCGGCTCCGCTCGCGGCCGATCACCGGAGGCTCGTCGTCGAATCCCAAACTCGCCGAACGGCCGGCGCGCCGGCGCGCTGTCGCCGCTACCGGCGACGGCGCACGCGCCGGCCCCGCGTCAACGCCCGCCGAGATAGTCCATCTTGCCGAGCGGCACGCCCTTGTGCCGCAGGATGTCGTAGGCCGTCGTCGTGTGGAAATAAAAATTCGGCAGCGCAAAGCCGAGCAGATACGACTTGCCGTCGAACGTCATCACGCCGTCGCGCAGCGGCAACTCGATCGCGCGCGTTTCGCTGCCGTCGAGTTGCGCCGGCTGGATCGTCTTCAGGAAATCGATCGTCTTGCCGATGCGCGCGCGCAGCTCGGCGAACGTCGCCTCGGTATCGGCGAACGACGGCACCGCGATCCCCGCGAGCCGCGCGCCGCATCCCTTCGCGGTGTCGCTCGCCCGCTGAACCTGCGCGTCGAGCGAGTACATGTCGTCGCGAAGCCGCGCGCGAACGAACTCGGCCGGCTCGACGCCCTGCGAGCGCGCGTACGCGTCGCCCTTGTCGAGCACGGCCGACAGGTTGTTCAGGCCGCGAATGAACGCGGGAATCGAAACGTCGTACATCGAAAGAGCCATGGGTTCTCCTTGACGGGTTCGCGAATCATCCTCGGGATGGCCGACCGTCGCTGACGGCGGCTCCTTAGCATAGACCGGATCGGACAAGCATGCGCACCGTCGCCAAGCGGCAAGCATTCGACGAGGCTTTCGACAGCGCACCGCGCACGGCCCGCGCGGACGTGCCGCCGAAGAAATGCCGCTCGAAGCGAAGTTCTCCGATACGCGGCTTTCTTTTCACCGCACGCCCGGCAGGGTTTCGACAATACACCGTCGAACCTCTTGCCGATCGGTTGCAAATCAAAACCAAACGAACTATTCTTCGCATGGTTTCAATTTGCAACCATTCAAGCGAGGCATCCGCATGCAAGCTCCGCCAGCAGCACCGGCCGCCCGTTCGATTCGAGCCGCCGATTCGCCTGCGGCGCCGGCGACGCTGCCGCGCAGCGCAGTCGCGCTGTTCGCCTGCGCGAGCGGCCTGAGCGTCGCCAACGTCTACTATGCGCAGCCGCTTCTCGATGCGCTCGCCGCCGATTTCGCGATCGGGCGCGCGGCGATCGGCGGCGTCGTGACCGCCACGCAGATCGGCTGCGCGCTCGCGCTGCTGCTGCTCGTTCCGCTCGGCGACCTCGTCGACCGACGGCGGCTGATGCTCGCGCAATCGCTCGCGCTCGCGGCGACATTGACCGTCGTCGGCTTCGCGCCGACCGCCACCGTCCTGCTCGCCGGCATGCTCGGCGCCGGGCTGCTCGGCACCGCGATGACCCAGGGACTCATTTCGTACGCGGCGAGCGCGGCGGCTGCGCACGAGCGCGGACGCGTGGTCGGCGCGGCGCAAGGCGGCGTCGTCGTCGGGCTGCTGCTCGCGCGCGTGTTGGCGGGCGTCGTCAGCGAAGCGGCGGGATGGCGCAGCGTCTATTTCCTTTCGGCTGCGACGATGCTCGTGCTTGCGGCGCTGCTTGCGCGCAAGCTGCCCGCCGTCGCGCCGGCGCCGTCGCGCATCGGCTATCCGCGCCTGATCGCGTCGCTCTTCACGTTGCTGCGCGACGAGCGCGTGTTGCAGATCCGCGGCACGATCGCCCTCCTGATGTTCGCCGCGTTCAACATCTTCTGGAATGCGCTCGTGCTGCCGCTGAGCGCGCCGCCGTATGCGTTTTCGCACACCGCGATCGGCGCGTTCGGGCTCGTCGGCGCGCTGGGCGCGCTCGCCGCCGCGCGCGCCGGACACTGGGCCGATCGCGGCTTCGGGCAGCCGACGAGCGCCGCGGCGCTCGCGCTGCTGCTCGCGTCATGGCTGCCGATTGCGTTCATGCCCGCGTCGCTGTGGGCGCTCGCGCTCGGCGTCGTGCTGCTCGATGTCGGCGGACAGGCGATTCACGTGACCAACCAGAGCATGATCTTTCGCGCGCGGCCCGACGCGCACAGCCGGCTCGTCGCCGTCTACATGCTGTTCTATTCGGTCGGCAGCGGCCTCGGCGCGATCGCGTCGACGGCCGTCTACGCGGCAGCCGGGTGGCGCGGCGTGTGCATGCTGGGCGCGGCCACGAGCGCCGCGGCATTCGCGTTCTGGGCCGCCACGGCGAGGCTGATGCCGAGCGAGCCCTCCCCGGAAAATACGGCGAACGGGCGACCGCAATAGCCCCGGATACCAACAAATGGCTGTGGCAGAATCGTCCTGATACATCGACAATTTTGCCAACCATGCCATTCATCCGAATATGGGCGGTCGAGCATTGTCTCGCATCGGGCATCGCCGCGCCGATCGACATGCTGACGGCCGCCAATCATCTCGCCGCGGAAGACGGGAGCGAGCGACGCGCGCGCGCGTTCACATGGCGCGTCGATTCGATCGACGGCAATCCGGTGCGCACCGCTTCGGGCCAGATCGCTCAGGTCGACGGGCGAATCGACGGCAGAAGCGCAGCCGATGCGATCTGGCTGACAGGACCGTTCGTCTCCGACGTCGGGCGGCTCCTGAGCCGCCCGGCCCTGCTGGCGCCGCTTCTCGACGCATTGAGGCGCCAACACGCACGCGGCACGCTGATCGCAACGTATTGCACCGGTGCGTTCCTGCTCGCCGAAGCGGGCCTGCTCGACGGACGCGTGGCCACCACGCATTGGTCGAAAGCGACGAGCTTTCGCGCGCGCTACCCTGAAGTCGAATTGCGCGCATCGGACGTTCTGACCGAACAAGAAGGCATCCTTTGCAGCGGCGCCGTCACGTCGTATCAGAACCTCGCGCTGCGCGTCGTTGAAAAGCTCGGGACACCGAAACTCGCCGCCGCAACCGCGAAGATCATGTTGATCGACATGAACCGCGTGTCGCAGGATTCGTTCATCGACATCGCCCACGCCGACAGCCGCGAACACGACGACGCCGTGGTCGCGCGTGCGCAACGCTGGATGGAGCGGCATCTGCGCGAGCCGTTCAGCCTGACGCGCTTGAGCCGCCATCTCGCCGTCAGCGAGCGGACCGTCAATCGGCGCTTCAAGGAGGCCGTCGGCGCGCCGCCGCTCAGGTATCTGCAGACGCTGCGCATCGAAGTGGCAAAGCGCCTGCTCGAACAAAGAAAGCTCGGCATCGACGCCGTATGCGAACGCGTCGGATACACGGACGTCAGCGGCTTCAGACAGCTGTTCAAGCGTGTGACGGGCGTGTCGCCGGGCGAATACCGGCGCCGATTCGCTCGATGAGCATCGGTGGGCGGCGATGATCGACGCCGCAGCCGATGTCCGAATTGCCCCGCCGAATGGCGATTTCGCCACTTCCGATACATCGCCTCCATTCCTAAAGTGGAACCACGTCGCCCGGCATGCGAGCCGGCCCGCCCTGAAACCACTCGAGGAATTCACGATGCCGATGATCGATGCATATATTCCGGAAGGCGCACTCGCGCCGCAAGCAGAGGCGCAATTGATGCGCGAGCTGACGGACATCTTGATCCGTCACGAGGATCTCGATCCCGACGATCCGCGGGTGCGCGACGCCGCATGGATATTCGTGCATCGGCCCACGGCAGTCTATCGGGCCGGCGCGCCCGCGGCCGCGCCGATTTTTCGAATCGTGGCGTCGGTGCCGGAAGGTCAATACACGGATGCGGCGCGAGCCAGCCTCGTGAAGGAAGTCACCGCCGCCATCGCGCGCGCGGAAGGCACGCCCGCGGACGAAATCGGAGCGCGCGCCTGGATCTTCCCGACCGAAATCGGCGACGGCGGCTGGGGAAGCCGCGGTAGCGTGCGCCGCCTGCCGGACATCATGGAGCACTTCGGCGGAGCGACGCTCAGAACGCTCGGCGAACAGCGCCTCGCAGCCAAACGCCGCGCGGATGCGACGGCTTTTGTCGAAGCGGTGCTGCTAGCGCTGACCGGCCGCGCTGCGACGCTGACGCGCACCGCAGACTGAGCGAAGTCGTGGAAGCCGCCATCGCTCGGTCGCCGCGGCAAACGGCACGCCGACATTGTTCTGATGCCGCAATCCGCAAGCCCGTTGATATTTCGCATCGAGCGACTGAACGAGTCTTTGCTGCCGCTCCTCTCGAATCTCCGCTGAACACGCGCATGCCTGGCACGCGCGCATCTTTATCCTGGTTTTGTACCGATCGGTACGCAATGAAAAACGACAAAAGGAGTGCCCCGTGAAATTCCGGCAAGTACGCAATGCGACGGTCCTGATCGAATATGCCGGCACGAGGTTTCTCGTCGATCCGATGCTTGCTTCCAAGGGCACCTACCCCGGGCTCGAGGGCACCGTGAACGGCCACCTGAAATGGCCGACCGTCGAACTGCCGATCGCCATGGACGCGATCCTCGACGTCGACGCCGTGATCGTCACCCACACGCATCCGGACCATTGGGACGAAACGGCGAAGTCCGTCGTGCCGAAGAGCCTGCCGGTCTTCGTCCAGCACGAACGCGACGCCCGCCTCGTGAAGGCGTCCGGATTCATGGACGTCCGCCTGCTGACGCATCGCACCCAATACAACGGCGTGACGCTCGTCAAGACGCCCGGGCAACACGGCACGGACGATGCGATTCACGCGATCGGCGAGCTGCTGGGCGAAGTCTGCGGCGTCGTGTTCAGGCACGCCGACGAAAAGACGCTTTACCTGGCCGGCGACACAGTCTGGAACAAGCACGTGGAACAGAACCTGAAGCGCTTCCGACCGGACGTCGTCATCGTGAATAGCGGAGACGCACAAGTCGTCGGCCTCGGTGCAATCATCATGGGCAAGGAAGACGTCTACGAAGTCCACCGCGCGGCGCCGCAGGCCACGTTGATCGCGAGTCACATGGAAGCGGTGAATCACGCCGCATTGACGCGACAAGCGCTGCGCGAATTCTCCATGGAGAAAGGCATGACGGACCGCCTGCTCGTTCCGGAAGACGGACAGGCGTACGTTTTCTGAGACAAGCGTCGGCAAGACGAGCCGGGGCGCACGCCTTCTCCGTCAGCGATGGCGAAGGCGCGGCTGCGCCGAACGAACTCGCTGACAGGGAGGTTGCTGCCGGCGCTCCGGACGCCTTCGCCTCGTTGCAAAACACTCGCCTCATCAATCGGCCGGATCGATCTCGGTCGACAAGCGTCTCCGAAAAACGCGCACAAGCGGTTTCGATCAACGACGCTCGTGCGCATGAGCCGCGCGCCGTAGGCCATGCGCACGTTGCAGCGCGTCGGCGGCGGCCAGTCGTATCGCCGAAGCTCTCGACAGCCGCAATCGCGGCGTCTCTCGCTGCTTTCGACCGCCGAGAACCTTCCTCGGCGTTGCGGCCAACGCAAGATACCGACGGGGCAATGGCCGCCGACAGCCGTCGTGCGGCACGAGCCCCGGCACTTCAACGACTCACGGCCGCTTCTCGAAAGACCGGGATCACTCCCACTCGATCGTCGCCGGCGGCTTGCCCGACACGTCGTACACGACCCGGTTGATCCCGCGTACTTCGTTGATGATCCGGTTCGACGCGCGGCCGAGCAGCGCATACGGCAGGTGCGCCCAGTGCGCGGTCATGAAATCGGTCGTCTGCACCGCGCGCAGCGCGGTCACGTAGTCGTACGTGCGGCCGTCGCCCATCACGCCGACCGACTTCACCGGCAGGAACACCGCGAACGCCTGGCTCGTCAGGTCGTACCAGCTCTTGCCGACCTGCGACGGCTCGCAAAGGCCCGCCGCCGCGTCCTGCTCGGTCGCCAACGTCCCGCGAAGCTCTTCGATGAAGATCGCGTCCGCACGGCGCAGCAGCTCCGCGTAGTCGCGCCTCACCTCGCCGAGAATCCGCACGCCGAGGCCCGGGCCCGGGAACGGATGGCGATACACCATCTCTGCCGGCAGGCCGAGCGCGACGCCGAGCTCGCGCACCTCGTCCTTGAACAGATCGCGCAGCGGCTCGAGCAGCTTCAGGCCGAGCGTCTCCGGCAGACCGCCGACATTATGGTGACTCTTGATCGTCGTCGCTTTTTTCGTCTTCGCGCCGCCCGATTCGATCACGTCCGGATAGATCGTCCCTTGCGCGAGCCACTTCGCGTTCGTCAGCTTCTTCGCCTCGGCCTGGAACACCTCGACGAACTCGCGGCCGATGATCTTGCGCTTCCGCTCCGGATCGGCGACGCCCGCGAGATGGCCGAGGAACTGCTCGGACGCGTCGACGTGCACGACCTTCGCATGCAGGCGGCCCTCGAACATGTCGAGCACCATCTTGCCTTCGTTCAGGCGCAACAGGCCGTGATCGACGAACACGCAGGTCAGCTGATCGCCGATCGCGCGGTGAATCAGCGCCGCCGCGACGCTCGAATCCACGCCGCCCGACAGGCCGAGAATCACTTCTTCGTCGCCGACCTGCTCGCGAATCAGCGCGACCGCCTCTTCGATGTGGTCGCGCATGATCCAGTCGGGCGCGGCGCCTGCGATGTCGAGCACGAAGCGCTCGAGCAGCTTGCGGCCCTGCACCGTGTGCGTGACTTCCGGATGGAACTGCACCGCGTAGTAGCCGCGCGACTCGTCGGCCATGCCGGCGATCGGGCAGCTCGGCGTCGACGCCATCAGCGCGAAGCCCGGCGGCAGCTCGGCAACCTTGTCGCCGTGGCTCATCCACACCTTCAGCATCCCGTGGCCTTCCGGGGTCGCGAAATCCTGGATGCCGTCGAGCAGTCGCGTGTGACCGTGCGCGCGCACTTCCGCATAGCCGAACTCGCGATGGTCGCTCCATTCGACCTTGCCGCCCAGTTGCACGGCCATCGTCTGCATCCCGTAGCAAATGCCGAGCACGGGCACGCCGAGATCCCACACCGCCTGCGGCGCGCGCAGTTGTTGGTCCTCGTAGGTGCTCGCGTGGCTGCCGGACAGAATCACGCCTTTCGGTGCGAATTCGCGGACGAAGTCGTCGGAGACGTCGTTCGGATGGATCTCGCAGTAGACGTGCGCTTCGCGGACGCGCCGCGCGATCAGTTGGGTGACTTGCGAACCGAAGTCGAGAATCAGGATTTTGTCGTGCATGGCAGCGGACGGGAAAAAGAACAATGGAATAACAAAAGCAGCGCACGAGGCGCTGCATCGAATACGTATCCGGGCGGTCGCGCCGCGGCGATGCGCGGCGGCCTGACAGTCGGGGAGACCGGGCCGCTCACGGTTGCGACGGCGGCCGCGCCGCGTCGCCGAGATCGCTCGTCGGGGCGCCCTTGCGCTCGGCCGGCGCCGCGATCGTCTCGCCTGCGTTCGCGGCCTGCGCCGCGCTCGCGCTCGTTGCCGATGCGGCGCCCGCCGCACCGGTCGGCTCGCCTGCGCGCGACACGCTCGGCTCGATCCGCGCGGCGGTGGGCGCCGTCACGGCCGGCTCCGCAGCGCGTTTCGACGCGACGCGCGCCTCGATCGCCTGCGTCTTTTCGCGCCTGCGCACCGCGGCCGCGAGCCGCACGCCGCCCAGGCCGATCACGAGCAGCACCGCTGCCGTGACCACCGACACGAATTGACCGAACGACGACAACTGCGGCGAGCGGATCGCGAGCAGCCACACGAGCATCACGACGCCCGTCAGCCAGTTCACGTGCCCGACCGCGCGCGCGACGCCCGCGGTCAGGTCGCCGTTGAAGGCCGCGTGCACGGACAGCCACGCAAGCCCGAGAAGCGCGATGCCGAACGCCTGGCCGATCATCGCGGGATCGACCGTGACGAGTTGCAGCGCGTCGTACAGCGCCTTCCACGGAGTCAGCACGAACAGCACGCCGAAGGCGGCGAGCAAGGCGGCATCGATGAGGAGAACGGCGCGCAGCAACGGTTTCATCGGCAATCAGTCCACGTGATAGTTGGGGGCTTCCTTCGTGATCTGCACGTCGTGCACGTGCGATTCGCGCATGCCGGCCGCGGTGATCTGGACGAACTCGGCCTTGTCGTGCAGCTCCGCGATCGTCTTGCAGCCGCAGTAGCCCATGCTCGCGCGCACGCCGCCGATCAACTGGAAGATGATCGCGTTGACCGAGCCCTTGTATGCGACGCGACCTTCGATGCCTTCCGGCACGAGCTTGTCGATGTTCGCGGAATTGTCCTGGAAGTAGCGGTCCGCCGCGCCGTCCTTCATCGCGCCGACGGAGCCCATGCCGCGGTACGACTTGTACTGGCGGCCCTGATACAGGAACACGTCGCCCGGCGATTCTTCGGTGCCGGCGAACATGCTGCCCATCATCACGGCGTTCGCGCCGGCGGCGAGCGCCTTCGACACGTCGCCCGAGAAGCGGATGCCGCCGTCGGCGACGCAGGGCACGCCCGTGCCGCGCAGCGCGTCCGACACGTTCGCGATCGCGCTGATCTGCGGCACGCCGACGCCCGCGACGATCCGCGTCGTGCAGATCGAGCCCGGGCCGATGCCGACCTTCACCGCGTCCGCGCCGTATTCGACGAGCGCCTTCGCGGCGGCGGCGGTTGCGATGTTGCCGCCGATCACCTCGACCTTCGGGAAGTTCTGCTTGACCCAGCGCACGCGCTCGAGCACGCCCTTGCTGTGGCCGTGCGCCGTATCGACGACGATCACGTCGACGCCCGCCTGCACGAGCAGCTCGACGCGCTCCTCGTTGTCCGCACCGACGCCGACCGCCGCACCCACGCGCAGCTTGCCGTGCTCGTCCTTGCACGCTTCCGGGTGCTCGGTCTGCTTCGTGATGTCCTTGACCGTCATCAGGCCGCGCAGCTCGAATGCATCGTTGACGACGAGCACGCGCTCGAGGCGGTGGCTGTGCATCAGCGCCTTCGCCTCGGCGAGCGGCGTGCCTTCGGCGACGGTCACGAGGCGCTCGCGCGGCGTCATGATCGACTTGACCGGCTCCTCGAGGCGGGTTTCGAAGCGCAGGTCGCGATTCGTGACGATGCCGACGAGCTTCGGACCTTCGACGACCGGAAAGCCCGAGATGCCATGCTGGCGCGACAGCGCGATCACGTCGCGCACCTTCATGCTCGGCGGAACGGTGATCGGATCGCGCACGACGCCCGATTCGAAACGCTTGACCTTCGCGACTTCGCGGGCCTGCTCGACGGGGGTGAGGTTCTTGTGAACGATGCCGACGCCGCCTTGCTGCGCCATCGCGATCGCCAGGCGACCTTCGGTGACCGTGTCCATCGCGGCGGACACGAGCGGCATGTTCAGGGAGATGTTGCGGGTCAGTTGGGTCTTGAGGCTGGTGTCGCGCGGCAGAACGTCGGAGAACGCCGGGACGAGGAGCACGTCATCGAACGTGAGTGCTTTTTGGATCAGACGCATGGCAAATCCTATGGGCGCAAAAGCGAATTATACGCGATGCCCGGTTAATTTTCACAACACGAACAACGGCTTAGCCGTTTTCGGCCGCTTTCGGTCGTTCGGAGCCCCGAATCGTTCGGCTCCCGGTTCGAGTCGCTTTCGATCCGGTTTCGTTTTGGCCCGGCGGGCGCGGGTTCGCGCGGGGCGAAGCCGGCGTGCCACGCGCGCCGTGTGCGCCCTGTGCGACGCTTGCGGCGGCGGCGCTAGGCGACAGGACGGATAAGCGCGCGAAAAGCGGCACGCAAGTCGGGCGGGGCGGGCGACGCGCCCCTGTCGTACCCCGCCCTTGTCCGTACCCTAGTCGTGTCCTGTTGCACCCATGTCGCGCCCTCGTCCACGCCGAAGCGAACCACTGCCACGCCATCGCCCGGCCAAACGGCTCTGTCAGCCCATGGCCGTCGCAGTCCTTGCAGCTTTCGCAGACTCCGTCGCTCATACACGGCCGCTCGGGCCGGAGCACCCCGCGCATGCCCCACATTTGCTCCGACGGCAGAGCGCGGCGCGAGCGCCTTGCCCGCCGCGCCGGATGCCGCGCGCGTCGCTTGCGGCGTCACCCGAGCCCGGCCGCTCGCGCGATCAGGATCATGCCCGCCGCGACGCCGACACACCCGACGCCCCGCGCGACACGCTCACCGGCCGGCGCGAGGCGCTCGGCCGTGATCGCGGCCGTCACGGCCGCCATCGTCGGCGGGTCCATGATCCCCAGGACGACGAGGCTCGCCGTGAGGCCCGCGCTGCAGCAACAGCAGCGAAGGCCGAAATGCACGCCGTGCCGCCAGGCCGCGCCGGCGCTCGCGGGCAACGCGCGGCAGCGGCGCGGCGCCTCACGGCAGCATGCGAGATGGCGCGCCTTCCACGCAGTGAACTGAAGCGCGCCCGCGCACGCGACGACCACGCCGCGCGCGACCGGCGCGGCGCGCGCCAGCGCCGGCACGTGCATCTCGACCGCCGCCAGCGCCGCGCCGAGCACATAGACGGCGATGCCGACCGCGATCCACACGAACCCATACCCCACCGCGACCGACACGGCCCGCAGCCCAGCCCGCAGCCGGGCCCGAATCCCGCCCACGCAGCCGACCGAACGCGCGCAGCGCACGAGCATCGGCGCGAACGACGGCAACATCATCGCCGTCATCATCGCGGCCCAGATGCCGACGAACGACGCCGCATCGCCCGCCCACGTCCGTCCGCACACTCGCGCGCCAATCACCGACATCGTCCCGCCGCCGGCCATCGGCGCGTCGCCCGTCGCGGGCATCGACGCGAGCCACGCGATCGCGGCCGCCGCGACGGCGCCCCCAAGCAGCGCCGACGCGCCGCCGAGCACGCCCGGCGCCGCGCGCCCGAAGGCGGCGTGCCGCGCGACGCCGCGCCCGGTGTCGCGCAGGCAGCGACCGCGCGCGCCCTCAGCGCTCGCCGTACTCGTCATGGCGACGCCACCAGACACCCGTTTCGTTGCGTCCCTTCGGCGCGCGATCGAGCCACTGGTACATGCCCCAGAGGCCGTCCAGCCCGCGCGCGTACGTCGAATACGTGTGATAGACGACGCCGTCCTCGAGCACGAACGCGCTCATCCCGGGCCGATCGCGCGCGTACGTGCGCGCATCGGTCCCGCAGGTGGCCGCGAATTCGGCGACGGGCGCAGGCGCGGGCGTCGCGTCCATCGCATGGCCGCCGCGCCGATAGTTGTATTCGACGGTCCCGTCGCGCTGCTGCGCTTGCGTGAACGACACGTTGAAGTCGTAGTTGAAGTCGCTGTCGAGCGACGACGCCCACGGAAACGTCCATCCCATGCGCTTGCGGTACGCCTGCAGCTTCGCGAGCGGCGCGCGCGACACCGCCGACAGCGTGACGTCGTGATGCGCGAGGTGAACGACGAAGCCGTCGAAGCCGTCCGCGATCGCCGAGCACGACGGGCATCCGGCCGTGTAGTCGGGCCCGAACATGAAGTGGTAGACGAGCAGTTGCGAGCGGCCGCGAAACAGCTCCGCGAGCGACGTGCGTCCTTCGTCGGTCTCGAATCGATACGCCTTGTCGACGCGCACCCAGGGCAGCGCCCGGCGCAGCCGCGCGAGTTCGTCGCCGCGCCGCGTGTGCGCCTTTTCCGCATCGAGCAGTTCGAGCCGCGCGGCGAGCCATTCGTCGCGCGTCCCAATCGTGTGAGTCGCCATCGATCGTCCCTCCTTTTTCGTGTCGCGCGCAGCTCGCCCGATTCGCGAACCGGCGCGCGGGTTGCGTGATCGTGGTGGTAGATTAGTCGCGGGCTTCGAACGGTGGGAGTGACAAGTGTGGCGGGATTCCGATGGACTCGCTGATCACGGCCGCGGCGCGCGCGCTCGCGGCGGGTGATCCGCTCGGCGCGCTGAACCGCGTCGCGTTGCGCGACGACGCGCCCGCGCTCGCGCTGCGCGGCATCGCGATGGCCCAGCTCGGCGATTTCGCGCGGGCGAAGGCGCTCGTGCGAAGCGCGGCCCGCGCGTTCGGCGCGAAGGAAGCCGTCGCCCGCGCGCGATGCGTCGTCGCCGAAGCCGAGATCGCGCTCGCGTCGCGCGAGCTCGGTTGGCCCGAGAAGGCGCTCGAAGCCGCGCGCACGACGCTGGAGGCGCACGGCGACCGCGCGAACGCCGCGCATGCGCGCTATCTCGAAGTCCGGCGCCTGTTGCTAATCGGCCGCCTCGACGAAGCCGAGCGCACGCTCGCCGCGCTTGATCCGGCCGCCTTGCCGCCCGCCTTGCAAGCCACGCACGCGCTGATCGTCGCGGGAATCGCGCTGCGGCGGATCAGAACGAAGGCCGCGCGCGCGGCGCTCGCCGACGCCGGGCGCGCCGCGCGCGAGGCCGGCATTCCCGCGCTGACGGCCGAGGTCGAGCACGCGTTGCGCGTGCTCGACGCGCCCGCGGCGCGCCTCATCGCGCGCGGCGAAGAACGCGCGCTGCGGCTCGACGACGTCGAAGCGTGGCGCGCATCGCAATCGCTCGTCGTCGACGCGTGCCGCCACGTCGTGCGCGATACGCGCGCGACGGTCTCGCTCGCGAGACGTCCCGTGCTGTTCGCGCTGGCGCGCGCGCTCGGCGAGGCCTGGCCGGGCGACGTGCCGCGGGACGCGCTCGTCGCCCGCGCGTTCCGCGCGAAACGCATGGACGAAACGCATCGCGCGCGCCTGCGCGTCGAAATCGGACGGCTGCGCGCGATGCTCGGCGCGCTCGCCGACATTCATGCGACGAAGCGAGGATTCGCGCTGACGCCGCGCCGCGCGCGCGACGTGGCCGTGCTCGCGCGCCCGGTCGAGGACGCGCACGCGGCGGTGCTCGCCCTGCTCGCCGACGGCGAGTCGTGGTCGAGCTCGGCGCTCGCGCTCGCGCTCGGCGCGAGCCAGCGCACCGTGCAGCGCTCGCTCGACGCGCTCGCGACGGCAGGCAAGGCGCAGTCGTTCGGCCGCGGGCGCGCGCGCCGCTGGACCACCCCGCCCGTGCCCGGATTCGCGACAGCCTTGTTACTCCCGGCCGCGCTGCCGGGCGATTAGGATGGCGCCATCGATCGACCGGGAGGCGAAGACATGAAACGATCCGCAGCCGAAATCATTCGGGAATATGGCCCGTTCGCAGGCGTCGACAGCGTGCACGGGCTCACGTACGACGGCCATCGCGTATGGTTCGCGTCCGGCGACAAACTGAACGCGCTCGACCCGGCGAGCGGGGCGACGCTGCGCTCGATCGGTGTCGCCGCGCACGCGGGCACGGCGTTCGACGGCCGGCACCTGTATCAGATCGCGGAGGATCGCATCCACAAGATCGATCCGGACACGGGGCGCGTGCTGGCGACGATCCCCGCGCCCGGCGGCGGCGGCGATTCCGGGCTCGCATGGGCGGAAGGCACGCTCTGGGTCGGCCAGTACCGCGATCGCAAGATTCATCAGATCGATCCCGACACAGGCGCGATTCTTCGGACGATCGAATCGAACCGCTTCGTCACCGGCGTCACGTGGGTCGACGGCGAGCTCTGGCACGGCACGTGGGAGAACGACGAGAGCGAGCTGCGCCGCATCGATCCGCGAACGGGCGACGTGCTGGAAGCGCTCGAGATGCCGGCTGGCGTGGGCGTGTCGGGGCTCGAATCCGACGGCGGCGAGCGCTTCTTCTGCGGCGGCGGCAACAGCGGGAAAGTGCGAGCCGTCCGCCGCCCCGCGCGAAACGGCGCGGCACGCGGCGGCGCGGGGCGCGCGGCCGGCTCGACCGACGAATAGCCACGGGCAGCCACGGGCGGCATGCGCCGCAACGTCCGTCCGCGCGTCACGCGCAAACACGGCGACAGGCGCGCCAAAACTTCGCTCGCCGCCGTCGAGCGATGAGGCCGCGCCGCCGACGCGGCGCGCGCAATTGCCGGCGATCCGCCTCAACACCGAGCCGCCGAGCCGGCGCGCTCCACGCCCACGCCGCTCCGACCGAGTGCAGGAATGAACAAGACAGACACCGCCTCGCTTCGCTAAGATGCGCGCTCGTCAGTGAAATGGCCGGAGAATTCGATGCAGCGCGGTGTGGTGTATGGCGTGTTGGCAGGCGCCTTGTGGGGGATGGTGTTTCTCGTGCCGCGGCTTCTGACCGACTTTTCGCCGCTGCTGCTGAGCGTGGGCCGCTATGCGATGTACGGCCTCGTGTCGCTCGCGGCCGCGCTGCCCGCCGCCCGCTCGCTCGCCGCGCGCTTGACGCGCGACGATCTCGTCGCGCTCGTCAAGCTCGCGCTCGTCGGCAACGTCGCCTACTACATGTTGTTGTCGAGCGCCGTGCATCTGATCGGCATCGCGCCCAGCTCGCTGATCGTCGGCGTGCTGCCCGTCACCGTCACGCTCGCCGGCCTCGGCGACCACGGCGCGGTGCCGCTCAAGCGGCTCGCGGGCCCGCTCGCGCTCGTCGTGGCCGGCATCGCGTGCATCAACGTCGACCTGTTCACGTCCGAAGCCGCGCACGCGACGACGCTCTCGCAAAAGCTCGCCGGCATCGCGTGCGCGGCGGGCGCGCTCGCGAGCTGGACATGGTACGCGGTCGCGAACGGCCGCTACCTGCAACGCCACCATCATTTCGACGGCAACGAATGGTCGGTGCTGTGGGGCGTCGTCACCGGCCTGATCGGCGGGCTGTGCTGGATCGGCATCGTCGCGCTGCCGGCCGGCGCGCTGCAGCCCGCGCTGCCCGCATCGCGCTGGCAGTTGTTCTGGCTGCTGAATCTCGGCCTCGCGATCGGCGCGTCGTGGCTCGGCAACGGGCTGTGGAACGCGGCGTCGAAGCGGCTGCCGCTCACGCTGTCGGGCCAGTTGATCGTGTTCGAAACCGTCTTCGCGCTGCTGTACGGCTTCGTTTTCGATCATCGCCTGCCGCGCGCGCTCGAGATCGCGGCGCTCGCGCTGCTGCTCGCGGGCGTTTACGGATCGGTGCGCCGCCACGGCGACGGCAAGCGCGCGGCCGACGATCCGCTCAACGCGAACCTCGGCGCGCATTGAGCCCGGCCTCCGCCGGACGCTTCTCCGAATATTTCTTCGGATATGTCTGTTCGGATTTCTCTTCGGAAGCTTCGCCCGGCGTCGGCCCGGAAAGCGCGCGCATGGGCCGCCGCGAAATTTCGTCAGGCGAATCGCCCACGCCGCGCGCCGCCGCTCAGCGCGAATCCTTCGGCAGCCACTTGCGGCCTTCGATCGAGCCTTCGCGGCGGGTCTTGTCGACGCGGCGCTGCCGCGCGACCTTCGGATCGACGATGAGCGGCCGGTAGATCTCGACGCGGTCGCCATCGGCCACGGGCGCGTCGAGCGGCGCGAGCTTGCCGAGGATGCCCGTCTTCAGCGTCGCGAGATCGATGTCCGGATGGCGCGCGAGCACGCCGCTCGCGTCGATCGCGTCGCGCACGGTCGCGCCCGCCGGCACGTCGACGGCGACGAGCGTCTGTTGCTCGGGCAGCGCGTAGCAGACCTGGACCTTCGGCATCTGCGTCACCCCTTGCCGTAGCGCTGGTCGGCGCGCTTCACGAACGATTCGACGAACGTACTCGCGATGTGCGTGAACACGGGCCCGATGATCTTCTCGAGGATGATGCTCGAGAACTCGTAATGCAGCGCGAATTCGATCTTGCACGCGTCCGCGCGCAGCGGCGTGAAGCGCCAGTAGCCGGTGAACTTGCGAAACGGCCCGTCGGCGAACTCCATGTCGATCCGGGTCGGGCGCTCCTGCGTGTTGCGGGTCGCGAAATGCTGCTTGATGCCCTTGAAGTTGATGTCGATCCGCGCCTCCATGCCGGTTTCGTCGCGACGGCGAATCTCGACGCCGCCGCACCAAGGCAGGAAGTTCGGGTAGTCGGCCACGTCGGTGACGAGGTCGAACATCTGTTCCGCCGAATGGCGGATCAATACGGTTTTCTGGACATCTGCCATAAATCGCGCGGCATCGCTAAGGTAAACGAGCAAGCCGGGCCAACGCCGCCCCGCTTTGCTAAAATTGTGATTTTAAACGAGTTGGCCATTTCCCTTCATGAGCATCATCGACAACAGAAAAGCGTTTTTCGATTACCACATCGAAGAGCGCTACGAAGCGGGGCTCGTGCTCGAGGGGTGGGAGGTCAAGGCGCTGCGCGCCGGGCGCGGCCAGATCAAGGAAGGCTACGTCGTCGTGAAGAACGCGGAGATCTTCCTGATCGGCACGCACATCAGCCCGCTGCCCGAGGCCTCGACCCACATCAAGCCTGACCCGGTCCGCACCCGCAAGCTGCTGCTGCATCGCGACGAGATCAAGAAACTGATCGGCAAGGTCGAGCAGCGCGGCTATACGCTCGTGCCGCTGAACTTCCACTACAAAGGCGGCCGCGTCAAATGCGAGATCGGCCTCGCCAAGGGCAAGAAACTGCACGACAAGCGCGAAACCGAAAAGAAACGCGACTGGGAACGCGAAAAAGCGCGGATCATGCGCTCGGCCGCGTAACGCGCGACGCTTTGCCGCACGCCGCGCGCCCGCCCGCGGCGCACTTCATCCGCCGCGCGATGCGCCGACATCGAAAAGGCCCGCTTCGATCGACTCGAAAAAGCGGGCCTTTTCTTCATCCCGCCGACGGCGGCGCTCAGCCCTTGCTCGCGCCCGAGCCTGCCGCGCCCGGCGCACCGCGGTTCACGATCGCGAGCGCCGACGCGATCGCCGTGCTCAGGTCCGACAGGTTCGACGGCACGATCAGCGTGTTGCCCGCCTTCGCGAGATTGCCGAACGCGCCGACGTACTGCTCGGCGACCTTCAGGTTCACCGCGTCCATCCCGCCCTGCGACTGGATCGCCTGCGCGATCTTCTGGATCGCCTGCGCGTTCGCCTCGGCCACGGCGAGAATCGCGGCCGCCTCGCCCTGCGCCTGGTTGATCGCCGCCTGCCTCTCGCCCTCCGATTTCTGGATCGCCGCCTCGCGCGCGCCCGACGCGAGGTTGATCTGCTCCTGCTTGCGCCCTTCGGACGCGGCGATCAGCGCGCGCTTCTCGCGCTCCGCGGTGATCTGCGCCTGCATCGCATGCAGGATCTCCTTCGGCGGCGTCAGATCCTTGATCTCGTAGCGCAGCACCTTCACGCCCCAATTCGACGCCGCCTCGTCGAGCGCCGACACGATGCTGTGATTGATGAAGTCGCGCTCCTCGAACGTCTTGTCGAGCTCGAGCTTGCCGATCACCGAGCGCAGCGTGGTCTGCGCGAGCTGCGTGATCGCGAGCACGAAGTTGCTCGCCCCGTACGACGCCTTCATCGGATCGGTGACCTGGAAGTACAGCACGCCGTCCACCTGCAGTTGCGTGTTGTCGCGCGTGATGCAGATCTGGCTCGGCACGTCGAGCGGGATTTCCTTCAGCACGTGCCGGTAGGCGATCCGGTCGACGAACGGCAGCACGATGTTCAGGCCCGGCGACAGCGTCGCGTGATAGCGGCCGAACCGCTCGAGCACCCACGCGTGCTGCTGCGGCACGATCTTCACCGTCTGCGACACGATCACGAAAGCGATGACGAGCAGCACCGCCCAGACGATCAACGAATCCATGAAGCTGGTCCTCCTGGTTGAAATGTGAAAGCCGAACGCGCGAGCACGCGTGCGGTCAGGCCGACGGCTTCGCGGCGACGATGAGGCAATTGCCGCGCACCGCGCGCACTTCGTACAGATGCGCGTCCTCGCGCTCGCCGGCGGCGAGCTCGACGTCCCATTGCGCGCCGCGATACTGCGCGCGGGCGCGGTGATCATGCCAGTGCCTGACCGTGATCGTCGCGCCGATGTCGATGTTGATGTCGGGATTCGCGGACGCGTCGCGCTTCTGCTTGCGGCCGAGCCCCGAGCGCCGGAGCACGATCACGGCGACGATCGCGACGAGCGCGGCGGCGGCGAACTGCCACGCGACGGGCGCGCCCGCGAGATGCACGAGGCCGCCCGCGAGGAAGCCGAGCGCGATCATCAGCAGGTAGAACGTTCCCGTCAGCAGTTCCGCGATGACGAACACCCCGACGCCGATCCACCAGAAAAACTGCCCTGACACCATCGCCCCTCCCGTTGCACAAAGAAAAACACCCCGGCGTTACCGGGGTGTTTATAGCACGAACCTTGCAATTTGCCTTCATTCAAACGGCGATCCGACGACCGCCGCCCGGACGAACGATCACCGCTGCCGGTTATTGCTTGGCGGCGAGCGCCTGCCACGTGTCGATGACCGTGTCCGGGTTCAGCGAGATCGACGCGATGCCTGCGTCGGCGAGCCACTTCGCGAAATCCGGGTGATCGGACGGGCCCTGGCCGCAGATGCCGACATACTTGCCGAGCTTGCGGCAGGTGTCGATCGCGCGCTTCAACATGAACTTCACGGCCGGATCGCGCTCGTCGAAGTCGACGGCGAGCAGTTCCATGCCCGAGTCGCGGTCGAGGCCGAGCGTCAGCTGCGTCAGGTCGTTCGAGCCGATCGAGAAGCCGTCGAAGTGCTGCAGGAACTCTTCGGCGAGGATCGCGTTCGACGGCACTTCGCACATCATGATGAGGCGCAGGCCGTTGTCGCCGCGCTTCAGGCCGAACTTCTCGAGCAGGCCGACGACGCGCTCCGCCTGCTTCACGGTGCGCACGAACGGCACCATGATCTCGACGTTCGCGAGGCCCATCTCGTCGCGCACGCGCTTGAGCGCGATGCACTCCATCTCGAACGCCTGCGCGAAATCCTCGGCGATGTAGCGCGACGCGCCGCGGAAGCCGAGCATCGGGTTTTCCTCGTCCGGCTCGTAGCGCGAGCCGCCGATCAGCTTCTTGTACTCGTTCGACTTGAAGTCGGACAGGCGCACGATCACGGGCTTCGGATAGAACGCCGCCGCGATCGTCGCGATGCCTTCCGTCAGCTTGTCGACGTAGAACGCGCGCGGCGACGCGTGGCCGCGCGCGACGCTTTCGACCGCCTTCTTCAGGTCGGCGTCGACGTTCGGATACTCGAGGATCGCCTTCGGGTGCACGCCGATGTTGTTGTTGATGATGAACTCGAGGCGCGCGAGGCCGACGCCCGCGTTCGGCAGCTGCGAGAAGTCGAATGCGAGCTGCGGGTTGCCGACGTTCATCATGATCTTGACCGGCACGGGCGGCAGTTCGCCGCGCTGCACCTCGGACACTTCGGTCTCGAGCAGGCCGTCGTAGATCTTGCCTTCGTCGCCCTCCGCGCACGACACGGTGACGAGCGAGCCGTCCTTCAGCACGTCGGTCGCGTCGCCGCAGCCGACCACCGCCGGCACGCCGAGCTCGCGCGCGATGATCGCCGCGTGGCAGGTGCGGCCGCCGCGGTTCGTGACGATCGCGGACGCGCGCTTCATCACCGGCTCCCAGTTCGGGTCGGTCATGTCGGCGACGAGCACGTCGCCCGGCTGCACGCGCTCCATCTCGGACGGATCGTGGATCACGCGCACGGGGCCCGCGCCGATCTTCTGGCCGATCGCGCGGCCCGTCGCGAGCACCTGCGACTGGCCCTTCAGCTTGAAGCGCTGCTCGACCTTGCCGTGGGCCTGGCTCTTCACCGTCTCCGGGCGCGCCTGCAGGATGAAGATCTTGCCGTCGCGGCCGTCCTTGCCCCACTCGATGTCCATCGGGCGCTGGTAGTGCTTCTCGATGATGACCGCGTACTTCGCGAGCTCGATCACGTCCTCGTCGGTGATCGAGTAGCGGTTGCGCTGCTCGTGCGGCACGTCGACCGTCTTCACGCGGCCCGGCTCGCCCGGCTGCGTGAACTCCATCTTGATCAGCTTCGAGCCGATCGAGCGGCGGATGATCGGGTACTTGTCCTGCGCGAGCGTCGTCTTGAACACGTAGAACTCGTCCGGGTTCACCGCGCCCTGCACGACGGTCTCGCCGAGGCCGTAGCTCGCGGTGATGAACACGGCTTCCTTGAAGCCCGATTCGGTGTCGATCGTAAACATCACGCCGGCCGCGCCGACGTCCGAGCGGACCATGCGCTGCACGCCGGCCGACAGCGCGACTTCGGCGTGCGTGAAGCCCTTGTGCACGCGGTACGAGATCGCGCGGTCGTTGTAGAGCGACGCGAACACGTGTTTCATGCGGTCGAGCACGTCTTCGATGCCGACGACGTTCAGATACGACTCCTGCTGGCCCGCGAACGATGCGTCCGGCAGGTCTTCCGCGGTCGCGGACGAGCGCACGGCAAACGACAGCTCGCCCGGCGAGCCGTTCTTCAGGATCTCGAACTGCGCACGGATCTCCTGTTCGAGGCGCGACTGCATCGGCGCGTCGACGATCCATCGGCGGATCTCGGCGCCGGCTTCGGCGAGTGCCTTCACGTCGTCGACGTCGAGCGACTCGAGACGTTGCGCGATGCGCTCCGTGAGCTTGTTGTGCTGGAGGAAGTCGCGAAATGCGAGCGCGGTCGTTGCGAAACCGGTGGGCACGCGTACGCCTGCCTCAGCCAGTTGACTGATCATCTCGCCCAGCGACGCATTCTTGCCGCCGACGATTTCGACATCGGTCATTCGCAACTGCTCGAACGGAATTACATACGCCTGATCCTTTGCGACGTTTGCTGCGTTAGTCATACAAGCCCCTAAGTGTGAAAAAAATGCTCGATCGTGCAACGGGCTCGGAGCGCGGCCGCCTGCAAAAAGCGGGACACGCATTGCACAACCTGTCGGATAAGCCTTCGCAGGGACGGGACGACTCCGGCGCACTTGCAAAAATCCCGGCAGAAAGGCGAAAAAGCAGACAAATCGCCGAACTTGCCGGGAATCCGTAGCGCATCGCGACCCGAATCGCGGCTGCGCCGCGCTTCAGCCGCAAGGGCTTATCCAACAGGTTGCCGCTATTCTACCGTGACGGCCAGCGGATGTGGCGCAACCCGCTCGCAATGGGGCTCTAGCGCGCGGTTTCGACGCGCCGGGCAAGTCGGCAAGCCTTGCCCGGCAGGGGCTTGCCGGTCTGTCGCTTTTCGTCGGGGCGGTGTACGGGCGTTTGAGTGCAGGCATTGGGCATTGGGCATTGGGCATTGGGCATTGGGCGTTCGGGCGTTCGGGCGTTCGGGCGTTCGGGCGTTCGGGCGTTCGGGCGTTCAGGCATTCAGGCATTCAGGCATTCAGGCATTTGGCGCACCGAATGCCGGGTTCCCGCTCCCCGACGCAAACGACGCACGGGCGGCGGGCCGACCGACTCGCCGCAATCTTGCGCCGGCGCCGCCCGCGTCGTGCGGCCTCGCGCCTGTCGGACGACGGGTACGCCCACCCTGCGGGCCGGCACGTCGCCGCCGCACGCATCAACGCCCCGCCGTCGCCCCGCCGATGAGCACGTAGCCGCGACTGCGGCCGCCGTTGTCCGCATCGGGCGTGTTCATCGCCGCGTACAGATCGGCCGCCCTCACCCAGACAGGCGGGTATTTGTAACGGGACACGTCGAGGATCAGAAAGCGGTCGGCCGCGGCGTCGTACGCGCCAAGCGGCGAGATGTGGCCGCCCGTTTGCTGGCCGAGGCGGCTGCGCAGGTAGTTGACGAGCACGTAGCGCCCCGGGCGGCCGAGATGCGCGACCGCGTCCGCGCGAAACGCATCGACCGACGCATCGGACGCATGGCGCACGTCGCCGCGCGCGCCGAGCGCGTTCGCGAGCGCCCCCAGTTGATCGAGCGTCATCCCGTGCTGCTCGATCTGCGCCTGCGGACGGATCTTCTCGGTCGCGTCGTTGAGCACGTTGTCCTGCGTGAAGTAGTGGAACGACGGATATTGCGCGGCGGCGGGCGCCGGCACGCGCAGCGCGTTCAGCACCATCACGAGCGACGCGACGCCGCAATAGCTCTCGGTTTTCTGCGTGACGAAGTGACTGCCGAGCGGCACGTATGCGCTGCGCGCGCCGCTCTCGGCCAGCATGTGCTCGCCGGCGCCGCTGCCGAGGTCGATCAGGCCGTCGGGCAACGGCAGCGTTTGCGCGGCCGCGCGCCCGATCAACGCGAACGCGCACAACGCGGCCACGGCGAATCCTTTTCTTTTTGTCACGATCGATCCTTTGTCGTTCGACGAGTGGAGCGCCGCTCGCGCACGGCGCCCGCACGAGCATAGCGCGACGCCGAGCGGGGCGCGGCGATGCGAAACGGCGCGCAAAAGCCGGGCGCGGCTCCCGCCGCCCGCGTCGCCGCGGCCCGCGCGCCGAAGCGGCGCGCCGGGCCCTATCGCGCGAAGTCCGCCGTCTTCTTGACGAATGCGGCGAGGTTCCCGATGTCGAAGCTGCCGAAGCCCGTCACCGGGTCCCAGCCGGTGCCCGCCTTGTAGCCGTAGCCGCCCGAGCCGTTGTTGCCGGACGTCACGTCGTGCACCAGCGTGCCGTTGGACGGAACGTAGCGATAAAGGCTCGCGAGCGGAAAGCCGAGCCGGTTGCCATTGTCGGATTGCAAGCGCGCCCAGATCCCCGTGAAGATCGGCGCGGCGAGGCTCGTGCCGCCCCACTGCTCGATCTGCCCGTTCACGTAGACGTGCGCGCCGCTGCGGCCGTCCGCCTCGAACGCGACGTCCGGCACCGCGCGCGTCCTCGCCGACGTGCCGAGCACGCTGCGCTGCCACGCCGGCACCGCTTCGTTCTTGCTGTAGCCGCCGCCCGTCGCCCACAGGCGCTGCGTCGAATCGTAACTGCCGTACGGATCGTACACGCCGATCGGCTGCAGCCCCTCGTTCCACGCGGCTTCACCGGCGTAGGCGCCCGTCGACTTGTCGGTCGACAGCGTCGTGCCGCCGACCGCGACGACGTACGGCGACGTCGCGGGCTCGCTCACCGAATAGTTCGATCGCGCCGGCACGCCCTGCCCGCCGGAAACGCGGCTCACGCTGCACTCGTACGCGCCGGCGTCGCCCGCCGCGACGGCGAAGGTCTGCCCCTGCGCGACCGCGCTCTTGAAGATCCGGTCGTCGGCCGCCTGCGTGCCGGCGGCGCGCGCATCCGCCTCGCACACGCCGAGCGACACGTTGATGACCTTCGCGACGTTGTCGATGACGGCCCGGTTATATGCTTCGGTGATGTCGGTCAGCAACATCGACGGCGCCGCGTAGAACACGATCCCCTTCACCTGCCCGCCCGCCGCGCCGACGATCGCCTGGCTATCCATGTCCCACTCGCTCAGGCCCGAGTTGTCGCTGTAGTCGCTGCCGGGCGGCCCGGTGCGCGTGACGCTCGCGGCCACGCGCGCGAGCCCCGCTTTCGCCGCGAAGGTGCCGAGATCCCGCAGCACGGGCGCCGCGTCGCCCGCCATGATGACGCCGACCGTCGTCTGCGACGCCGTCGGCGTCGAGCCCGCGCGGTAGATTTGCGAGAATTCGAGCGGATCGTGGCCCGTCAGCACCGGCGTGCCGCTCGCGGCCGCGTTCGCGGTCGCGTCGCTCGCGCGCGCCGCAAGCGACGCCTTCGCGCCGCCGACGGCGCCCGTCACGGCCGCCCGGCGGTTGTACGTGTGAGCGAGCGTCGCGCTGTCGAGCCCGAGCACCGCGCCGACGATGCTGCCGAGCGCGGCCGGCACCTGCGCCGTGTCCTGGTTCGCGTGCACGCGCCGGCCTTCGAGCGTGAAGCTCTTCAACCGCGTGTTGAACGCCGTCTTGACCGCGGCCGCGGTGCCCGTCGCCGAGATCAGCAGCCGGTTCGGCGACACCTGGATGTCGCGAAATCCGGACCGGCGCAGATGCGCTTCGACGAGCGCGACCTGCTGTTGCGTCGGCGCGTACTGCGCGGCGAATTCGGCGGGCGTCAGATGCCGGCCGTACGCGGCGTTGCCGGGCGTATGCAGATCGCGCAGAAAGCGATCGAGCCTCGCTTCGTCGTTGAGATTGAGACTGACGACCACCCGCACCGGCTCGCCGGGCGCCGCGTCGATCGCCTTGCCGGCCGCAAACGTCGCCGCCGACGCCTGCTGCGGGAATGCCGGATACGCGCGGGTCTGCGTATCGACCCACGCCGGCGCGGCGGCGTGCGCCGTCAGCGTGGTCGCGGCGCAAAACGTCGCCGCGCAAATCGCACGCTTCGCTTGCGAAGCGCGAGGGTTGGCCCATTTTCTTGACGTCATTTCGTCGTTCCTCATTTGGTTTGAATAAAGTCGAAACTCAAACAAATCGAACCGCCGAACTGCTCGAGTACCACTGCCCCACGACTGCTGTCCGCACGCATGCGCCGCCGCTCCTCCGGCCTCGCCCGCGATGCGGCAATGAACGAATGCCGCCGCCCGTCCACGCCAAGGGCCGATCGGCAATCAGTAGGATTCCGAATCAACCAAGGCAACTCGACAAACTGATTTGCGCGGCGAAAACATTCATTCGGCGACATGATACGGCTCGCCATTGCCACCTTTCGAACAGCATTACGAAATATTACAGATCATTCCGATGAATGCACGCATCGACTATTGCTCAATACGCAAATGCTTATCGTCGAATCCGGATTGATCGTTCGTCATATCGTCGAGCGGCGCGACGCTCGGGCGCCGCCGGCGACGCTTCGCCGTCGCCCGGACCGCGCGCCCGCGCCTGCTAGAATGACCGCTTCCCGGCCGCGCGCGGCCGCCACGCACACGCTCGACGCTCCGATTCATGCTTCCAACCGTATTCATCGTCTCCGACGGCACCGGGATCACCGCCGAAACCTTCGCGCATTCGATCCTGTCCCAGTTCGACCAGAAGTTCCGGCTCGTGCGCGTGCCGTTCATCGATTCGCTCGAGAAGGCGTACGGCACCGTCCAGAAAATCAACGACACCGCGCAGCACGACGGCCGCCGGCCGATCGTGTTCACGACGCTCGTCGACGGCGAATCGAACGAGATCGTCAAGCGCTCGAACGCGCTCGTGCTCGACATGTTCCAGCGCTTCGTCGAGCCGCTCGAACAGGAGCTGCAACTGAAGTCGAGCCATGCGATGGGCCGCGTTCACCAGAACGCGGACACCGAGGAATACAAGACGCGGATCGAAGCGATCAACTTCTCGCTCGCGCACGACGACGGCCAGTCCAACCGCAATCTCGCCGACGCGGACGTGATCCTGATCGGCGTGTCGCGCAGCGGCAAGACGCCGACCAGCCTCTATCTCGCGATGCAGTACGGCGTAAAGGCGGCAAACTATCCGCTGATCCCGGAAGACTTCGAGCGCGGCAAGCTGCCGACGCCGCTCCACCCGCACCGCGACAAGCTGTTCGGATTGTCGATCGACCCGATGCGCCTCTCCGAAATCCGCAACGAGCGCCGCCCCGGCAGCAAGTACGCCGCGCCGGAGAACTGCCGCTACGAAATCAACGAGGCGGAAGCGATGATGCGGCGCGAAGGGGTCAAATGGCTGTCGTCGACGCACAAGTCGATCGAGGAGATCGCGACGACGATCCTGCAGGAAATCAAGCTCGAGGAACGGCAATCGTATTGATGCAGACCCGCGACGGCGGCGATGCAAGCGCCGCTCGCGCGCCGCGGCGCTTGCGCCCCCCCACACGCCGCTGCATCCGGCATGCGCGGCGACGCGCGTCACCCGCGGCATCATTGATCGGCATCGCGATGCCGGCCGCCGACATCGCGAGCATCGCGTTTCAGGCCGTGCGCCGCGCAAGCGCACTCACCGCGCCTAGCGCGCCAATCGCGTAACAGAAGAGAGAAGGAAACGCGCGTGCGTCACACGCCGCGCGCGCGTTGCTGCCGGCACTGCTCGAAAAGACAAATCGCCGCCGCAGCAGCCACGTTCAACGATTCCATCCCGCCCGGCTGCGGAATCGTCACGCGATGCGTCGCCGCGTCGCGCCAGCGTGCGGATACGCCCGCCCCCTCGTTGCCGAACACCCACACGACCGGCCCGGACAAATCGCAGTCGTAGATCGCGCGCGCGCCGTGCGAATCGGTCAGCGCGACCGGGGCCGCGAGCCGCTCGATCAGCGTGTCGGCGGCGACGTCCTCGTGGATGTCGAGCAGAAAGTGCGCGCCCATCGCCGAGCGCAGCACCTTCGACGACCACGCATATGCGGTGCCCGGTGTGCAGAACGCCTGCTTCACGCCCGCCGCGGCCGCGCTGCGCAGGATCGAACCGACGTTGCCCGCGTCCTGCACGCCGTCGAGCACGACCGCCGTGTGCGCGACGCGCTCCGGCAGCGCGGGCGCCGGCCGGGCGACGAGCAGCAGCAGACCGACGCCGTGGACGACGTTCGACAGTTGACCGAAGAGCGCATCGGGCAGCGTGACGAGCCGCGCCGGCTCGACGCGCGCGACGATCTCGCGCGCCTCCGCGTGCGCGAACGCGCCGTCGGTGACGACGCACAGCTCCGGCTGCCCGGCCGCATCGAGATAGGCGCTCGCGAGATGGAGCCCCTCGAGCAGCGCCTGGCCGCCGCGGCGCTGCTGATGCGTCGAGCCCGCGAGCGCCTTCAGGCGCTTGTACAGCGGATTGTCGCGGGAAGTGATTGCTTTCATCGAATCAGATCGAACGCCGCGCGCACGGGCGCGAACGAACGGCGGTGATGCTCGCACGGGCCGTGCTCGCGCAGCGCCGCGAGGTGTTTCGGCGTGCCGTAGCCCGCATGAACGTCGAATCCGTACATCGGGAACTGCGCGTGCAGCTCGACGAGCATCCGGTCGCGCGTGACCTTCGCGAGAATCGACGCGGCCGAGATGCTCGCCACGAGCGCGTCGCCGCCGACAATCGCCTCGCTGCGGATCGCAAGCGTCGGACAGCGGTTGCCGTCGATCTTCGCGAGCGTCGGCCGCACCGCGAGCCCTTCGACGGCGCGCTTCATCGCAAGCATCGTCGCGTGCAGGATGTTGAGCGTATCGATTTCCTCGACGCTCGCCGACGCAACGCAGTACGCGAGCGAATGCGCAACGATTTCGTCGAAGAGCCGCTCGCGCTTCTTCGCGGACAGCGCCTTCGAATCGTCGAGCCCCACGATCGGCCGCGCCGGGTCGAGCACGACGGCGGCCGCGACGACGGGCCCGGCGAGCGGGCCGCGCCCTGCTTCGTCGACGCCGCAGACGATCTCGCCCGGCGCATCGAACTCGAGCGCCGGCTGGGCCGCGCCAGCCGCGGCCCCACGGGGTTTGCGAGTCGCGGCCATCAGCGCGGCTTCCTGTCGTCGATCACGCGCGCGACGGCCTCCGCCGCGCGCTGCGCGGTGTTCTGGCGCAGCGCGAGATGCATGTCGGTGAAGATTTCGGTGAGCGCGCGGCGGTTCGCGTCGTCGCGCAACTGCGTGAGCGTCGCGTCGGCAAGCGCGTCGGGCGTCGCGAAGTGTTGCAGCAGCTCGGGCACGACGAAGCGGCCCGCGAGAATGTTCGGCAGCCCGACGTACGGCAGGTAGCCCTGCCGGCGCATGATCTGCCCGGTGAGCCAGGGCACCTTGTACGAGATCACCATCGGCTTCTTGAGGAGCGCCGCCTCGAGCGTCACGGTGCCGCTCTTCACGAGGATCGCGTCGGCCGCCGTCATCGCGACTTGCGCGCGCCCCTCGGTCAACGTGACCGACAGCAACGGATGCGCGTCGACGAGCGGCTGCAGCAGCTCGCGCAGCGCGGGCGTCGCGGCCGGCACGATGAAACGCACGCCGGGCTCGCGCTGCTGCATCAGCTCCATCGCGTCGAAGAACGTCGGGCCGATCAGCTCGATCTCGGAGCGGCGGCTGCCCGGCAGCACCGCGATCACGGGGCCGCTCTCCGGCAGGCCGAGCGCGATCCGCGCGCCGTGCATGTCGGGCTCGAGCGGAATTTCGTCGGCAAGCGGATGGCCGACGAACGTCGCCGCGACGCCCGCCTTCTCGAGCAGTTCGGGCTCGAACGGGAACAGGCACAGCATGTGGTCGACGGCCTTGACGATCTTCTTGATCCGCCCCCCGCGCCACGCCCAGATCGACGGGCAGACGAAGTGGATCGTCGGGATGCCCGCGCCGCGCAGCGCCTGCTCGAGGCCGAAGTTGAAGTCGGGCGCATCGATGCCGATGAACGCGTCGGGCGGCTCGGCGAGCAGTTGACGCTTCAGCTCGCCGCGAATGCGCAGGATTTCGGGAATGTGCTTGAGCGCCTCGACGTAGCCGCGCACCGCGAGCTTTTCCATCGGCCAGTGCGCGTCGAAATCCACGGCGGTCATGCGCGGCCCGCCGATCCCGTAGTAGCGGGACGATGCGGGCAGCCGCGCATGCAGCCCGCCGAGGAGCGACGCACCGAGCAGATCGCCCGACGGCTCGCCCGCGACGAGCGCGACGCGCAGCGGTGTGAGTTGGAACGCCATCGTTCAGCGAATGATGCCGCGCTGCGACGTCTCGACGAAGTCGGCTAGCGCCTTGACGGCCGCGTCGCCGTCGCCGCCCGCCTGCGCGAGCTCGCGCAGCTGGACCTTCGCCTCTTCGAGCGACAGGCCGTTCTTGTACAGTATCCGGTAAGCGCTGCGCAGCGCGGAGATCGCATCGGGCGAGAAACCGCGGCGGCGCAGCCCCTCGACGTTGATTCCGTGCGGCTCGGCCTTGTTGCCCGCGGCGATGACAAAAGGCGGAATGTCCTGCACGAGCGCCGACGCGCCGCCCAGCATCGAATGCGCGCCGATCCGCACGAACTGGTGGACGCCCGACATCCCGCCGACGATCGCCCAGTCGCCGATCTCGACGTGCCCCGCCATCTGCGCGTTGCTCGACAGGATCACGTGGCTGCCGACGCGGCAGTCGTGGCCGATATGCACGTACGCCATGATCCAGTTGTCGTCGCCGAGCGTCGTGACGCCCGTGTCCTGCACGGTGCCCGTGTGAATCGTCGTGAATTCGCGGATCGTGTTGCGATCGCCGATCACGAGCTTCGTCGGCTCGTCTTTGTACTTCATGTCCTGCGGACGGCCGCCCACCGACGCGTAATGGCCGATGCGATTGTCTTCGCCGATCGTCGTATGGCCTTCGATCACGCTGTGCGAACCGATCGTGGTCCGCGCGCCGATCGTCACGTTCGGACCGACGATCGCATACGGGCCGATCTCGGCCGTCTCGTGGACCTGCGCGCCCGGCTCGATGATCGCCGTGGGGTGAATCCTGCTCATGCGCCGTTGCCTCTCAATGTCTATGTCGCGTTGCGTAGCCTTGCGCGCCGCGCGCTCAGGGCGCCGCGTCGGCCGTCTTGACCGTGCACATCAGCTCGGCTTCCGCCGCGACCTTGCCGTCCACTTCCGCGACGGCCTTGAACTTCCAGATGCCGCGAATGTAGCGCTCGAACGTCACGTTCAGGATCAACTGGTCGCCCGGCTCGACGACGCGCTTGAAGCGCGCATTATCGATGCCGACGAAGTAGTACAGCGTATTCTCCGGGTCCTTCGGCTGCGCCTCGGCAAACGTGAGGAGCGCGGCCGCCTGCGCGAGCGCCTCGATGATCAGCACGCCCGGCATCACCGGCCGCTTCGGGAAATGGCCTGTGAAGAACGGCTCGTTGACCGTCACGTTCTTCAACGCTTTGATGGACTTGTGCGGCTCGAGTTCGAGCACGCGATCGACGAGCAGAATCGGATAGCGGTGCGGCAGCAGCGTGAGGATCTTATGGATGTCGAAGTTGATTTTTTCAGAGCTCATGGTGGTTCGTCTCACGCAATGGTTGGGTTGCGCGGTGATGACTGCAAATGCTGATGCGGGCCGCGTCGGGGAAAACGGCGCTCGGTTCGGTCGGCCGGCGCGCCGGGCAACCTGCAAGCTGCCCCGTGCAATCCCCGGCCGACGCGTGGGTTCATGCGCCGCCGGCGTCGCCTTCCCGCGCGGCCAGCGCGGTCTCGAGCGCCTTGATCCGGTCGCGCAATTTGTCCAGGTTGCGCACGAGCGCCGCGCTCTTGTTCCAGTCGCCGTGCTCGACGGCCGGAAACGCGCTCGTATAGATGCCCGCCTTCGGCAGCGACTTCGATACGCCGGACTTCGCGGTAACGATCACGCCATCGCCGAGCGTCACGTGGCCCGCGATGCCCACCGCGCCGCCGATCATGCAATGCCTGCCGATCGTCGTGCTGCCCGCGATGCCCGCGCAGCCGGCGATCACCGTGTACGCGCCGATCCGGCAGTTGTGGCCGATCTGCACGAGGTTGTCGATCTTCACGCATTCTTCGATGACGGTGTCCGCCATCGCGCCGCGGTCGATCGTCGTGTTCGCGCCGATCTCGACGTCGGGGCCGACCTTCACGCCGCCGACCTGCGGAATCTTGACCCAGGCGCCCGTGCGCGCATCGCCTTCGCCGACGAAATCCGGCGCGAAGCCGAATCCGTCGGAGCCAATCACGGCGCCCGAATGGACGATCGCGCGCGGCCCGAGCGTGCAGCCGTGATAAATCGCGACGTTCGGATACAGGTGCGAGTCGTCGCCGATCCGCGTGCCGCGGCCGACGAACACGCTCGCATCGAGCTGCACGCGCTCGCCGATCACGGCGCCCGCCTCGACCGTCACGTGCGGGCCGATCACGGCGCTCGCGGCGACCTGCGCGGCGGGATCGATCGTCGCGCTCGGATGCACGCCCGCGGCGCGCTGCGGTGCAGCGAGATCGATGAACATCTGCGCGACGCGCGCGAAGTACGCGTACGGATTCGGCGTGACGATGAAGTTGCGGCCGTTCGCGGCCGCGCCGAGCTTCTCGAGATCGCTCGGCGCGATCAGCACCGCGGCGGCGCCCGTCGTCTCGACTTGCGCGAGATATTTCGGATTCGCGAGGAACGCGAGCTGCTGCGGGCCCGCCTGATCGAGCGGCGCGAGACCGCCGACCTCGCGCCCGCCGTCGCCGACGATCTCGCCGCCGAATCGCGCGACGAGCGCCTCAAGCGTCAATGCCATTCGACGTTCGCTCCGTTCAGTTCGACAGGCTCGAAGGCGACGAGAGCGCCTTCAGCACCTTGTCGGTGATGTCGATGCGCGGACTCACGTACACCGCTTCCTGCACGATCAGATCGTAGTTCTGCTGCTCGGCGATCTGCTTGATCACCTTGTTCGCCTTGTCGAGCACCGCCGCGAGCTCTTCGTTGCGACGCTGGTTCAGATCCTCGCGAAACTCGCGCTGCTTGCGCTGGAAATCGGTGTCGAGCTGCGCGAGGTCGCGCTGCTTCTGCGCACGCTCGTTGGCCGACAACGTCGGACCGTTCTTGTCGAGCGCGTCGGACATCGACTTCAGGCGCGCGGCCATGTCCTGCAGATCCTTGTCGCGCTTCGCGAACTCGGCTTCGAGTTTCGTTTGCGCGGCCTTGGCGGGCGCCGACTCGCGCAGGATCCGATCCGAATTGACGGCCGCGATCCGCGCGACGTCCTGCGCGTGCGCGAGCGTCGCGCCGAGCGCGGCGGCAAGCGCCAGCGCGCACATCACTCGTTTCGAAAACTTACCGGTTAGCAAGATTACCCTCTCGATGCTGTAGTCAGTGCCTGATCGATCAGAACGCCGTTCCGATCTGGAACTGGAATTTCTGATACTGATCGCCTTCGTGCTTCTGCAGCGGGAAGCCCAAGCTCAGCTTGAGCGGCCCGATCGGCGAGATCCACGCAAGACCGATACCGTAGCCGTAGCGCAGGCCGTTCGCGCCCGTGCTCGTGCCGCCCGGCGCGTTGCCCCACACGTTGCCGCCGTCGAGGAACGTGAACACGCGCAGCGTGCGGTCGTAGCCCGTGCCCGGCAGCGGGAACGTCAGCTCGATGTTGCCGACGATCATCTTCGAGCCGCCGATCGGATCGTTCGTCTTCGTGTCCCGCGGGCCGAGCGAACTCGGCTCGTAGCCGCGCACGGAGCCGATACCGCCCGCGTAGTAGTTCTTGAAGATCGGATACGGGTTGCCGATGCCGTTGCCGTAGCCGCCTTGCAGGTTCAGGCCCAGGATGAAGCCGCGCGCGAACGAGTAGTAGTACTGCGCCTGCACGTCCGCCTTGTAGTACTGGATCTTGCCGACCGGCACGCCGTATTCGATGTTCGCCTGCGTGAAGTAGCCGCGGCTCGGGATCAACGCGCTGTCGCGCGCGTCGCGCGACCAAGCGACCGTCAGCGGCACCGTGTTCGACACGCGACCGAATTGCTGCACGTAGTCCTGATACGACTGCGGCGTATTCGTATCGACATCGAGGCGGTTCTGCTCGAAGCCCGCGCCGAAATAAACCGTATCGGTTTCCGAGAACGGGATGCCGAACTTCAGGTTGCCGCCCGCCGTGATGATCCGGAAGCTCGAGTTCGTCGAGTAATAGAGCGGCTGGTACGTGCGGTAGAACACGTCGGTGATCCGCTTGATGCCGTCGACGGTGAAGTACGGATCGACCTGCGTGACGGTCAGCGTACGGTAGCTCTTCGCGGTGTTCACGTTCACCGCAAGGCTCGTGCCCGAGCCGAACACGTTGTCCTGCGAGATGCCCGCCGACAGCACGACCTTGTCCGTCGACGAGAAGCCCGCGCCCAGCGTGATCGCGCCCGTCGGCTTTTCGGCGACCTTCACGTTCACGTCGACCTGGTCGTTCGTGCCCTCGACGGGAACCGTCGTCACGTCGACGTCGGTGAAGTAGCCGAGACGGTTGACCCGGTCCTTCGACAACGCGAGGCGGCTCGAATCGAACCACGAGCTCTCGAGCTGGCGCATTTCGCGGCGCACCACTTCGTCGCGCGTGCGCGTGTTGCCGACGATGTTGATCCGCCGCACGTACACGCGGCGGCTCGGATCGACGACGAGCGTGAGGCCGACCTTGTGCGACGCCTGGTCGATCTCGGGCTGCGCGTTCACCGTCGCGAACGCATAGCCGTACTGGCCGAGCTTGTCGACGATCGCCTTCGTCGTCTGCTGCAGCTTCTCGGCCGAGAAGCGGTCGCCCGGCTTGATCTTGACCAGCTTCTCGAGCTCCGCCTGGCGATCCAGCAGATTGCCCGCGAGCTTCACGCTCGATACCGTGTACGGCTCGCCTTCGTGCAGCGTCACCGTCAGGTACATGTCCTTCTTGTCGGGCGAGATCGACACCTGGGTCGACTCGATGTTGAACTCGAGATACCCGCGGTTCAGGTAGTACGAGCGCACGTTCTCGAGGTCGCCCGTCAGCTTTTCCTTCGAGTACAGGTCGTTCTTCGTGTACCACGAGAACCAGTTCGGGGTCGACAGCTGCATCTCGTCGCGCAGCGTGCCCGTGCTGAACGTCTTGTTGCCGATGAAATTGATCTGGCGGATCTTCGCGCTCGGGCCCTCGGCGACCGAGAACAGGATCGACACGCGGTTCGCGTCGACGGGCGTGACCGTCGTCGACACTTCCGCCGCGTAGAAGCCGCGCGTCAGGTACTGGCGCTTGAGCTCCTGCTCGGCCTTGTCGACGAGCGACTTGTCGTAATAGCGGCCCTGCGACAGGCCAACCGCCTTCAGCGCCTTGTTCAGGTTGTCCTTGTCGAATTCCTTGATGCCGGTGAAATCGATCGATGCGATCGCCGGACGCTCCTGCACCTGGACGATCACGACGTTGCCCTGCGTCGCGATCCGCACGTCGTTGAAGAAACCCGTCGCGTACAGCGCGCGAATCGCTTCGGATGCCTTGTCGTCGGTGAACGTGTCGCCCTGCTTGATCGGCAGGTACGCGAACACGGAACCCGCCTCGACGCGCTGCAAGCCTTCGATCTTGATGTCCTGCACCACGAAGGGCGCCGTTGCGTGCGCCGCGAGACCATGCGCGGCGAGCGCCGCGGCAGCAACCGTCTTAGGTACGAAGCGATGAGGTTTGAACAACATGCATCCCCAGTGTTTAAGCTTGCATCAGATCAGGCGGCCGCCCTTGCGGCTACCGCCCGACGCGTCAAAAATGGATCAACCGAGCCAGATCGTTGAACAGCGCGATCGCCGACAGCGCGACGATGCAGATCAATCCCGCTCTTTGCAGAATCAGTTGCCAGCGCTCCGATACAGCCTTGCCGGTCGCGGCTTCAACCAGATAATATAACAGATGCCCCCCGTCCAAAACGGGAATCGGCAGCAAGTTCAGCACGCCGAGGCTAATGCTGACAAGGGCGAGGAACGATAGGAACGCCGACCATCCGAGCCGCGCGCTCTTGCCCGCATAGTCCGCGATCGTCACGGGCCCGGACAGATTCTTCAGCGACGCCTCGCCCGTCAGCATCCTGCCGAACATCTTCAGCGAATAAACCGAGATGTCCCACGTGCGCCGCACGCCGAGCTCGATGCTCTCGAGCGCGCCGTAGCGCACGTCGACGGACGGCGTCTGCAGCGCGAGCGCGGCGCCGATGCGGCCCACTTCCTTGCCCGTCTCGTCGTCGCGCTGCGCCTGCGGCACGATCGACACCGTGCGCTCGACGCCCGCGCGCTCGATTCTCAACGAGAGCTTACGGCCCGCGTGCGCCTTCACGTCGTCGATGAAACGCGTCGAGCCGCCGATGCGCGCGCCGTCGAGCGCGACGAGCTTGTCGCCCGGCCCGAGCCCCGCCTGCTGCGCCGCGCCGCCCGGCAGCACCGACGTCACCGTCAGCGACCCGCCGCCCGGCTCGAAGCCGAGACGCGTCATGAATTCGTCGTCGACGTCGCGCTCGGTGACGCCGTGCAGATCGACTCGGAAATCGTACGTCGTGCCGTCGGCGCGATTGCGCGCGCCGAGCACGACGTCCTTGCGGTCGAACGCCGCGCCAAGCAGCTTCCAGCGCAGGTCGGACCACGAGCGCACCGGCTCGGCCTCGCCGCCCCGCGCGTCGCCCGCGCGCGCGTCGCGAATCGACACGATCGTCTCGCCGCCGTCGAAGCCTGCAACCGCGGCGGGCGTGCCGGCCGCGGGCGGTGCGACGATCGCCGCGGGCTCGGTCACGCCCGTCGCGAACACGAACGAAAAGAGCGCAATCGCAAGCAGGAAATTCGCGATCGGGCCGGCCGCGACGATCGCGATGCGCTTGCCGACCGGCTGCCGGTTGAACGCGCGCGGCAATTCGTCCGCGCGGATGCCTTCGCCCGGATCGCGCTCGTCGAGCATCTTCACGTAGCCGCCGAGCGGCAGCGCGGACAGCGTCCATTCGGTGCCCGTCGTCTTGCTGACCCAGCGCGCGACCGGCGCGCCGAAGCCGATCGAGAAGCGCAGCACCTTGACGCCGCACCAGCGAGCGACGCGGTAATGCCCGTACTCATGCACGACGACCAGCACGCCGATCGCCACCGCAAACGCGATCAGTTCGACCAGCACGTTCATGAGCGTATCGACTCCATTCAGGCGGCCCGCTCGACGCCGGGCGCGGGCAGTTTGTCGATGAACGCGGCCGCCGCGCGACGCGCGTCGGCGTCGGCGCCGATCACGTCGTCGAGGCCGCTCGGCGTGCGGTTGGCAAGCCCGTTCAGCACCGCCTCGACCGTCTGCGCGATCGCGGTGAAGCGAATGCGCCGCGACAAAAACGCGTCGACCGCGATCTCGTTCGCCGCATTGAGCGCCGTGCTCGCAATGCCGCCCGCCTCGAGCGCCTGGATCGACAGCGCGAGGCACGGGAAGCGCGCGTAGTCGGGCTTCTCGAACGTGAGCGTCGCGATCTGCGCGAGATCGAGCGGCGCGACGCCCGCGTCGACGCGCTCGGGAAACGCGAGCGCGTGCGCGATCGGCGTGCGCATGTCGGGATTGCCGAGCTGCGCGAGCACCGAGCCGTCGCGATACGACACGAGCGAATGGATCACGCTCTGCGGATGGATCAGCACGTCGATCCGCTCGCTCTGCAGGCCGAACAGCCAATGCGCCTCGATCACCTCGAGGCCCTTGTTCATCATCGTCGCCGAGTCGACCGAGATCTTGCGGCCCATCACCCAGTTCGGGTGCTTGCACGCCTCGTCGGGCGTCACGTCGGCGAGCGTCGCGGGCTCGCGCGTGCGGAACGGGCCGCCCGACGCGGTCATGATGATCTTCGCGATCCCGCCGCGCTCGGCCGCGTCGCGCGGCATGCACTGGAAGATCGCGTTGTGCTCGCTGTCGACGGGCAAGAGGATCGCGCCATGGTCGCGCACCGCGTCCATGAAGATCGCGCCCGACATCACGAGCGATTCCTTGTTCGCGAGCAGCACGCGCTTGCCCGCGCGCGCGGCGGCGAGGCTCGGCGCGAGCCCCGCCGCGCCGACGATCGCCGCGACGACGGTGTCGCAGCCGTCGCTCTTCGACACGTCGACGAGCGCCTGCGGGCCGTGCGCGACCTGAGTCTTGCTGCCCGCGGCGCGCAATTGCGCGTCGACCCGCGCGGCGGTTTCGGCGTCGCCGACCACCGCGACGTCGGGCGAAAAGCGCAGGCACTGGGCGACGAGCTTGTCTCCGTTGCGGTGGGCAGTGAGCGCGTGAACCGCGAAGCGCTCCGGATGACGCGCGACGACGTCGAGCGTGCTGTCTCCGATCGAGCCCGTCGAACCGAGCAATGTCAGACGTTTATGCATAGTAGAGTCTAGTTTTAACCGAGCAGCAGCATGGCGAGCGGCAGCACGGGCAGCAGCGCGTCGACGCGGTCGAGCACGCCGCCGTGGCCCGGCAGCAGCCCGCTTGAATCCTTCACGCCCGCCTGGCGCTTCAGGAGCGACTCGAACAGGTCGCCGACGATGCTGAACGCGACGAGAACCGTCAACGCCGCGAACCCACCCGCCGCGCCGTAATGCGCGACGAACGCCGAATAAAGGGTCGGCTCGAACGCGTGCGCCGCGACGGCCGCACCGGCGACCGCCATCACCGCGAGCCACCCGCCCGCCGCGCCTTCCCAGGTCTTGCCCGGGCTCACGGACGGCGCGAGCTTGCGCTTGCCGAATCTCTTGCCGGCAAAGTATGCGCCGATATCGGCGAGCCACACCACCAGCAACAGCGACAATACGAAGGGTACGCCTTGTGCGCGCGCCGCGACGAGCGCATGCCAGCACGCGGCAAAGACGACGAGGCCCGCCGCGAGCAGAAACGGCTTCCACGCGCGCCCGGCGAGCGCCGGCTTGCGCCAGAGCGCGTACGGGCCGGCCAGCAGCCAGAACACGCCCGCCGCCTCGAAGAGCGGCCGCGCGGCCTGCGCGCCGATGCCGAGCCGCGTGCTCGCAGCGAGCGCGAGCGCCGCGACGGCCGCGTAGGCAACGGGACCGACGCCGCCCAGCCTCAGTAGCCGCCCCCATTCCCACGCGGCGAACACGAGCACGAGCGCGATCAGCGCGCCGAACGCGGAAAGCGGCGCGAACAGCGTCACGGGCAGCAGCACTGCCAGCAGCACGACCGCCGTGATGACACGGGTCTTCAGCATGAAAGGGAGTCGGCGTCCTGAGCCTGGGGTTCGAGCTGCGCGCTCGTGCGGCCGAAGCGGCGTTCGCGGTGCGTGTACGACGCGAGCGCCTCGGTAAGCGCGTCCGCGTCGAAATCCGGCCAGAATTTGTCGGTGAAGTAGAACTCGGTGTACGCGAGCTGCCAGAGCAGGAAATTGCTGATCCGCTGCTCGCCGCCCGTGCGGATGAAGAGATCGGGCTCCGGCGCGTAGGACATCGCCAGATGGCGGGCGAACGCGTCCTCGTCGATCTCGACCGCGCGCCCTTCGCGCGCCGCCTCGTCGACGAGCTTCTGCGTCGCCTGCAGGATGTCCCAACGTCCGCCGTAGTTCGCGGCGATCGTGAGCGTGAGGCGCGTGTTGCGGGCGGTTTTCGTTTCCGCGCGGCGGATGAGCGCCTGGATGCGCGGCTCGAACTTCGTCAGGTCGCCGACGACGCGCAGCCGGATGCCGTTCGCGTGCAGCTTGCCGACCTCGCGCTCGAGCGCGGTGATGAACAGGCGCATCAGGAACGACACCTCGTCGTTCGGCCGGCGCCAGTTCTCCGAGCTGAACGCGAAGAGCGTCAGGTATTCGACGCCCATGCGCGCGCATCCCTCGACGACGGAGCGCACCGCGTCGACGCCGCGCGTGTGTCCCGCGACGCGCGGCAGGCGGCGCTCGGTCGCCCACCGGCCGTTGCCGTCCATGATGATCGCGATGTGACGCGGCACGGCGGCGACGTCAGGCACGCGAACGGTAGAGCTGGTATAAGTCATGGCCGCTGAGACTGTAGCTGCGGGAAAAAGTGCGACGCAACGTGGCGTCAGACCGTCATGATCTCCGCTTCCTTGCTTTGGACGAGCTTGTCGATCTCCGCGACGTGCTTGTCGGTCAGCTTCTGCACGTCGTCGCTCGCGCGGCGCTCGTCGTCCTCGGAGATTTCCTTGTCCTTGACGAGTTTCTTCAACTGCTCGTTCGCGTCGCGGCGCAGGTTGCGCACGGCCACCTTCGCCGTTTCGCCCTCGCTCTTGACGACCTTCGTCAGTTCGCGGCGGCGCTCTTCGGTGAGCGCCGGCATCGGCACGCGGATCAAGTCGCCCGCCGTCGCCGGGTTCAGGCCCAGATCGGCCTCGCGGATCGCCTTCTCGACCTTCGCGACCATGTTCTTTTCCCACGGCTGCACGCCGATCGTGCGCGCGTCGACGAGCGTCAGGTTCGCGACCTGCGAGATCGGCACCATCGAACCGTAGTAGTCGACCTGCACGTGATCCAGCAGACCGGTGTGCGCACGGCCCGTGCGGATCTTCGCCAGATCGTTCTTGAACGCTTCGATCGAGCGCTGCATCTTCTGCTCGACGCCCTTCTTGATATCAGCGACACTCATTTCAACCTCCGAACCTTCCGAACTTCAAAACGATGCGGGCAATGGCCATAGGCGGCGCACGGCGCCGCCGCCTCCCGCATCGGCGAGAGTTTACACGTGGACGAGCGTGCCCTCGTCCTCACCTTGCACGATACGTTTGAGCGCACCCGGCTTGTTGATCGAAAACACGCGGATCGGCAGCTTCTGGTCGCGGCAAAGCGCGAACGCCGTCGCGTCCATCACCTGCAGGTTGCGGCCGATCGCCTCGTCGAAACTGATCGACGAGTAGCGCGTGGCGGACGGGTCCTTCTTCGGATCGGCCGAATAAACGCCGTCGACCTTCGTCGCCTTCAGCACCACTTCGGCGCCGACTTCCGAGCCGCGCAGCGCGGCCGCGGTGTCCGTCGTGAAGAACGGGTTGCCCGTGCCCGCCGCGAAGATCACCACCTTGCCCTCCTCGAGCTGACGGATCGCGCGCGGGCGGATGTACGGCTCGACCACCTGGTCCATCCGCAGCGCCGACTGCACGCGCGCCTCGATGCCCGCGTGGCGCATCGCATCCTGCAACGCGAGCGCGTTCATCATCGTCGCGAGCATCCCCATGTAGTCGGCCGTCGCGCGGTCCATGCCGGCCGCGCCTCCCGCGACGCCGCGGAAGATGTTGCCGCCGCCGATCACGACCGCGAGCTGCGTGCCGAGACGCACGACTTCCGCGATGTCGGCAACCATCCGCTCGATCGTCGCGCGATTGATGCCGAAGGCATCGTCGCCCATCAGAGCTTCGCCGGAAAGTTTGAGGAGGACGCGTTTATAGGCATTGGGCATAGGGACTTCCGAGCGACGAGAGGATGACAAGCACGAACTGTAGGGGCGAAATGCTGATTCGAGCAAGCGCCGCCGGGCCGGGCTGGCTGAAAGCCCCGTCCGGCGCCGCTGCCGGCCGCGGCGGAACGGTCGTCCGCCGCGGGTCAAGCGTACTGCTGGTTACCGCTTTTACGACTGGTTACTGCTGCTTCGCGGCGGCGACCTGCGCGGCCACTTCCGCCGCGAAGTCGTCCTGACGCTTCTCGATGCCTTCGCCGACGACGAACAGGGCGAACTTCTGCACCGCCGCGCTCGCGGCCTTGAGCATCTGTTCGATCGTCTGCTTGTCGTTCTTCACGAACGGCTGGTTCAAGAGCGACACTTCCTTCAGGAACTTCTGGACGCTGCCGTCGACCATCTTCGCGACGATTTCGGCCGGCTTGCCCGATTCCGCGGCCTTCTGCTCGGCGACGCGGCGCTCCTTCTCGATCAGGTCCGCCGGCACTTCGTCCGCCGACAGCGAGACCGGCTTCATCGCCGCGACGTGCATCGCGACGTCCTTGCCGACCTGCTCTTCGGCGCCCGTGTACTCGACGATCACGCCGATGCGGCTGCCGTGCAGGTACGTCGCGAGCTTGTTCGACGTCTCGAAACGGACGAAACGGCGGATCGAGATGTTCTCGCCGATCTTGCCGACGAGCGCGAGTCGCACTTCGTCGACCGTCTTGCCGTCGAGCGCCAGCGCCGACAGCGCGGCGACGTCGGCCGGGTTCTGCGTCGCGACGAGTTCCGCGACCTGCTTCGAGAACGCGAGGAAGTCGTCGTTCTTCGCGACGAAGTCGGTTTCGCAGTTCAGCTCGACGAGCGCGCCCGCGTTGCCGCCGACGAACGATGCGACGACACCTTCCGCCGTCACGCGCGACGCCGCCTTGCTCGCCTTGTTGCCGAGCTTCACGCGCAGCAGCTCTTCGGCCTTGGCCATGTCGCCGTCGGCTTCCGTCAGCGCCTTCTTGCACTCCATCATCGGTGCGTCGGTCTTCGCGCGCAGTTCTGCCACCATGCTTGCGGTAATTGCCGCCATCATTCGCTCCTTGAGTCTGTATTCACAACGCCGCCCGCGCTTCGACGCAAGCGGCAGGCATTCGTTTCCGGGCATCCGCGCATTTTTTGCGGTGCATCGCCCCGGATCGGCCGCCCGAAAAAAAGCGGCTTAAAAAAAGGGGGCCTGTTGAGAGCCCCCTTTTTGCGCCGGCTCGGGGCCGGTTACGCGTTTTCCTCGACGTACTCGTCGTCGCCGCCGCGCACCGCCTGGACCACTTCGTTGACCGCATTCGCACGGCCTTCCAGGATCGCGTCAGCCACGCCTTCCGCGTACAGCGCGACTGCCTTGCTCGAGTCGTCGTTGCCCGGGATCACGTAGTCCACGCCTTCCGGCGAGTGGTTCGTGTCGACCACGGCGATGACCGGCACGCCCAGCTTGTTCGCTTCGGTGACGGCGATCTTGTGGTAGCCGACGTCGACGACGAAGATCGCGTCCGGAATGCCGCCCATGTCCTTCACGCCGCCGATCGACTTCTGCAGCTTCGCGATTTCACGTTCGAACAGCAGCGCTTCCTTCTTGCTCATCTTTTCGAGCTCGCCCGCCTCGACCGCCGCCTCCATGTCCTTCAGGCGCTTGATCGACACCTTCAGCGTCTTGAAGTTGGTCATCATGCCGCCGAGCCAGCGTGCGTTCACGTACGGCATGCCGGCGCGCTGCGCTTCCTGGGCGATCGTGTCGCGCGACTGGCGCTTCGTGCCGACGAAGAGGATCGTGCCCCGATTCGCCGCCAGCTGACGCACGTACTTCTGTGCATCCGAGAACATCGGCAGCGTCTTTTCGAGGTTGATGATGTGAATCTTGTTGCGGTGACCGAAAATGAAGGGAGCCATCTTCGGGTTCCAGAAGCGCGTTTGGTGACCGAAATGGACACCCGCCTCCAGCATTTGGCGCATCGTAACTGCCATGTAAATTCTCCACGAGGGTTTGGGTCTTAAGCCGGCTGCCGTATCATGGCGCGACGACGGACACTGCTCCGCTCCTCGCGCCGCGACACCCTGGGTGCGCCGGCTTGCGATTCGGCGCGCGCTCTTCGAAAACCCACCTTGAAAACCGTTCGAAAGCTTCGCGCCCAGCCTTCGCCGCCACCGCCGCGCCCGAACGGAAAACTCGAACGTTCCCGAGCAAGGCAAAAATAGCGATTCCAGCATCGACTTAGCCAATAAGTATAGCACGCGAGCGCGACGGCTCTCAAGTCGCCCTCCGCTTTCGCCGCGCCGGCTTCATGCGAGCGCCTCCGCCGGACGGCCCGCGCGCGACTCGCGAACGCGCCCGGTTTCGCGCCGCGGCCGCCCGCGAAAGGCTGCGACGGCGGGAATAAGGTGCGATAATTGCGCAATTCACCGCATTTCAGGCATCGACCCATGGCCATTACGCTCAAAAACGAACACGACATCGCGCAGATGCGCATCGCCTGCCGTCTCGCGAGCGAAGTGCTCGACTACATCACGCCGTTCGTCGTCGCGGGCGTGACGACGGGCGAACTCGATCGCCTTTGCCACGAGTACATGGTCAACGTGCAGGGCACCGTGCCCGCGCCGCTCAACTACCAGCCGCCCGGCTACCCGCCGTTCCCGAAGGCGATCTGCACCTCGGTCAACGACGTGATCTGCCACGGCATTCCGGGCGACAAGACGCTCAAGAACGGCGACGCGCTCAACATCGACATCACCGTCATCAAGAACGGCTATTTCGGCGACACGAGCCGGATGTTCATCCTCGGCGAAGGCTCGATTCTCGCGAAGCGCCTCGTGCAAACCACCTACGAATGCATGTGGCTCGGCATCGACCAGGTGAAGCCCGGCGCGCATCTCGGCGACATCGGCAACGCGATCCAGAAGCACGCGGAAGCGCAGGGCTACAGCGTCGTGCGCGAATACTGCGGCCACGGCATCGGCACGGTGTTCCACGAGGACCCGCAGGTCGTCCACTACGGGCGGCCCGGCACCGGCATCGAGCTGAAGCCCGGCATGATCTTCACGATCGAGCCGATGATCAACGCCGGCAAGCGCGACATCCGCACGATGCCCGACCAGTGGACCGTCAAGACCCGCGACCGCAGCCTGTCCGCGCAGTGGGAGCACACGATCCTCGTCACGGAAACGGGCCACGAGGTGCTCACGGTATCGGCCGGCACGCCGGCGCGCCCGACGTTCGCCGCGCCGGCGACGGCGGCCTGAGCGCGTTGCCGCGCGCCTCATCCGCGTTGCCGTTCGCGTTGCCGTTCGCTTTGCCCGTTTCGCTTGTTTCGCTCGTTTGTTTGCCCGTTTAGCCAGGTAGCCGCTCGCGTCGTCGCGCGCGGCCGTTCAACCGCCCAATCCGATTGCCGCCCATGAGCGCATCCGTCGCCGCGCCGCCCTCCGCGCTGTCGCGCAAAGCCGAATTCAAGGCCGCGAAAGCCGAACTGCTCGCGCGCTTCAAGACCGCGGCCAACGTCACGCCGCTGATGCACGCGCTGTCGCGCGCGACCGACGACGCGCTGCGCCGCCTGTGGCACGAATGCGGGCTGCCCGCGACGCTCGCGCTCGTCGCGGTCGGCGGCTACGGGCGCGGCGAGCTGTCGCCGCATTCGGACGTCGACATCCTCGTCCTCTTGCCCGACTCGCACGCGAGCGAGCTCGACGAGCGGATCGAGCGCTTCATCGGGATGGCATGGGATCTCGGGCTCGAGATCGGCAGCAGCGTGCGCACGGTCGGCCAATGCATCGAGGAGGCCTCGCAGGACGTCACCGTGCAGACGTCGCTGCTCGAGGCCCGCCGCATCGTCGGCAGCACGGCGCTCTTCGAGCGCTTCATGCTGCACTACCGCGAGGCGCTCGACGCGCGCGCGTTCTTCCAGGCGAAGGTGCTCGAGATGCGCCAGCGCCATGCGAAGTTCCAGGACACGCCGTACAGCCTCGAGCCGAACGTGAAGGAAAGCCCGGGCGGCCTGCGCGATCTGCAGACGATTCTCTGGATCGCGCGCGCGGCGGGCTTCGGCAGCAGCTGGCGCGAACTCGACACGCGCGGGCTCATCACCGATCGCGAGGCGCGCGAGCTGCGCCGCAACGAAAATTTCCTGAAGACGCTGCGCGCGCGGCTGCACGTGATCGCCGGGCGGCGGCAGGACATCCTCGTGTTCGATCTGCAGACGCAGGCGGCCGAGAGCTTCGGCTACGAGCCGACGCCCGCGAAGCGCGCGAGCGAGCAGTTGATGCGGCGCTACTACTGGGCCGCGAAGGCGGTCACGCAGCTCGCGACGATCCTGATCCAGAACATCGAGGCGCAGCTCTTCCCGGCGACGAGCGGCGTCACGCGCGTGCTGTCGCCGGGGCGCTTCGTCGAGAAGCAGGGGATGCTCGAGATCGCCGCGGACGACGTGTTCGAGCGCCACCCGGACGCGATCCTCGAAGCGTTCCTGCTGTACGAGGCGACGCGCGGCGTGAAGGGGCTGTCCGCGCGCACGCTGCGCGCGCTCTACAACTCGCGCGACGTGATGAACAACGCGTGGCGGCGCGATCCGCGCAACCGGCGCGCGTTCATGCAGATCCTGCAACAGCCGGAGGGCATCACGCACGCGTTCCGGCTGATGAACCAGACGAGCGTGCTCGGCCGCTATCTGCTGAACTTCCGGCGAATCGTCGGCCAGATGCAGCACGACCTGTACCACGTGTACACGGTCGACCAGCACATCCTGATGGTGCTGCGCAACATCCGCCGCTTCGCGGTCGCCGAGCACGCGCACGAATACCCGTTCTGCAGCCAGCTCATCGTCAACTTCGAGCGGCCGTGGGTGCTGTACGTCGCCGCCCTCTTCCACGACATCGCGAAGGGCCGCGGCGGCGACCACTCGACGCTCGGGATGGCCGACGCGCGGCGCTTCTGCCGCGAGCACGGCATCGAGGGCGACGACGCGGCACTCGTGGTCTGGCTCGTCCAGCATCACCTGACGATGAGCCAGGTCGCGCAAAAGCAGGACACGAGCGATCCGGAGGTGATCAAGCGCTTCGCGGATCTCGTCGGCAGCGAGAGGCGGCTCACGGCGCTCTACCTGCTCACCGTCGCCGACATCCGCGGCACGAGCCCGAAAGTGTGGAACACGTGGAAAGGCAAGCTGCTCGAGGATCTCTATCGCGCGGCGCTCGCCGTGCTGGGCGGCGCGCAGCCTGACGCGCATTCGGAGCTGAAGACGCGGCAGGAAGAGGCGCTCGCGCTGCTGCGTCTCGAGACCGTGCCGCCCGACGCGCACCGCGCGCTGTGGGATCAGCTCGACGTCGGTTACTTCCTGCGCCACGACGCGGCCGACATCGCGTGGCAGACCCGCATGCTGTACCGGCACGTCGAGGCCGACACGGCGATCGTCCGCGCGCGGCCGTCGCCCGTCGGCGACGCGCTGCAGGTGCTCGTCTACGTGAAGGACCGCTCGGACCTGTTCGCCGGCATCTGCGCGTACTTCGACCGCAACGGGCTGTCGGTGCTCGACGCGCGCGTGAACACGACGCGCCACGGCTATGCGCTCGACAACTTCATCGTCACGCAAACCGAGCGCGACGTGCAGTACCGCGACATCGCGAATCTCGTCGAGCAGCAGCTCGCCGCTCGCCTCGCCGAATCCGCGCCGCTGCCCGAGCCGTCGAAGGGGCGGCTGTCGCGGCTGTCGCGCACGTTCCCGATCACGCCGCGCGTCGACCTGCGGGCCGACGAGCGCGGTCAGTACTACATTCTGTCCGTGTCGGCCAACGACCGGCCGGGCCTTCTTTATTCGATCGCGCGCGTGCTGGCCGAGCACCGGGTCGGCGTCCACGCGGCGCGGATCAATACGCTCGGCGAACGCGTCGAGGACGTCTTCATGCTCGACGGCACCGACTTGTCCGACAGCCGTCTGCAGATCCAAGTCGAAACCGAGTTGCTGCGCGCGATCGCAGTGTGAGTATTTCAGCGTTTATGCGCACAAAATTGACCGTCAAGAATCCGCGACCGGCGACGCCCGGCCGCGCCCCCGTCCGTTCCGGCAGCCTCACCGCGCGCAAGGTCGCGCGGCCCGACGCGAAAGCGGAGGGCGCGAAACCGGCGGCGGCGAAGCCCGCGACCAAGTCGGCCGCGGCGAAGCCGTCGGCGCCGCGCGGCGCGCCGGCCGCCCCGCAAAAGCGCGCGGGCACGCCCGCGCGCTCTGCGGCGGCGTCCGAAGGCAAGCGCGTCGCGAAGCCGCGCACCGCGCATGATGCCGCCCGTCCGGGCGGCGAACGTGGCGCGGCCAAGCGTGCCGGCGCTCCCGGCGCCGCTGCCGGGGCGCGCGACCGCCGCACCGATGCGAAGCCCGAGCGCCGCACCGCCGATCGTGCCGCGACGCGCGACGCGCGGGCGGCGCGCAACCCGGATGCGCGCTCGTTCGATCCTGCCGCGCGCGGCCAGGGCCGCGCGACGCGCGAAGGCGCGAAACCCGCCGGCGCACGCGGCCCGGCAGGCGCCAAGTCGAGCGGCGCATCCAGAACCGCGACGCGCCAGCCGGACGAGCGCGCACCGCGCCCGCACGGCCGCACCGCGCGCGATTCGGCGGCGGCGCCGTTCGCGGGCAAAACCACGGCGAGCGACAAACGCGCGCCGCAGCGCACCGACGATCGCTACGGCGCATCCGCGAAACGCACGCCGTCGCGCGCCGAGCGCACCAAGCGCACCGAGCGCACTGCGCGCACCGGCGAACGCGCTGCGCCCCGCGCGAACGCATCCGACAATCGCCGCCCTGCCGTCCGCGCGACGACGGGCTCGCGCCTGAAGGCCGCGCAACCGATCAAGCGCCGCATTGCCGAACCCGGCGAACGCGCCGCACACGTCGAGCGCGGCGACCGAGGTGACCGAGGTGACGAAACGGGCCTCGTGCGCCTGTCGAAGCGCATGTCGGAACTCGGCCTTTGCTCGCGCCGCGAAGCGGACGAATGGATCGAGAAAGGCTGGGTGCTCGTCGACGGCGAGCGCATCGACACGCTCGGCACGAAGGTGCGCGCCGACCAGCGCATCGAAATCGATTCGAACGCGCGCGCCGCGCAGGCCGCGCAAGTGACGATCCTGCTGCACAAGCCGGTCGGCTATGTGTCGGGCCAGGCGGAGGACGGCTACGCGCCCGCCGCGACGCTCGTCACGCGCGAAAACCACTGGAGCGGCGACCGCTCGCCGCTGCGCTTCTCCCCGCAGCAACTGCGCGCGCTCGCGCCCGCGGGCCGGCTCGACATCGATTCGACGGGCCTTCTGGTGCTGACGCAAAACGGCCGCATCGCAAAGCAGCTGATCGGCGAGCAATCCGACATCGACAAGGAATACCTCGTGCGCGTGCGATTCGGCGAGCGCCTGACCGACATCGAGCATCACTTCCCCGCCGAGTCGCTCGCGAAGCTGCGCCATGGCCTCGAGCTCGACGGCGCGCCGCTCAAGCCCGCGATGGTCAGCTGGCAGAACGGCGAGCAGTTGCGCTTCGTGCTGCGCGAAGGCAAGAAGCGCCAGATTCGCCGGATGTGCGAACTCGTCGGCCTCGAGGTGATCGGCCTGAAGCGCGTGCGGATGGGCCGCGTGATGCTGGGCGCGCTGCCTCAAGGGCAATGGCGCTATCTCGGGCCGGACGAAGCGTTCTGATCGACGCGCGGCCGCCCGCTCGGAGGCCGCAGGCCGCGCATTGACCGCCCGGCTCGCGCCGGCAGGCTTCAAATGAAAACGCCCGCGGCCGCGGGCGTTTTCGCTTTCTGTTTCGCTCCCGGCCGCGTTTGCGCAGCGCGGCAAACCGCGCCGCCGCGGCGCGCCGCGTCAGTCAGTCGTCCGATTGCGCGTCGAGCCCCGGGAACAGCACGTCGGTGAAGCCGAATTTCGAGAAATCGGTGATTCGCATCGGATAGAGCTTGCCGATCAGGTGGTCGTATTCGTGCTGGACGACCCGGGCGTGAAACCCCTCCGCGATCCGCTCGAGCTTCGCGCCGAACTGGTCGAAGCCGCTGTAGCGCACGCGCCGGTAGCGGCTCACGACGCCGCGCAACCCCGGCACCGACAGGCAGCCCTCCCAGCCCTCTTCCATGTCGGGCGGCAAATATTCGACGGTCGGATTGACGAGCACCGTCTCCGGCACGGGCGGCGCCTCCGGATAGCGCTCGCTGCTGCCGAAGCCGAAGATGATCACCTGCAGCCCGACGCCGATCTGCGGCGCGGCGAGCCCGGCGCCGTTCGCGTGATGCATCGTCTCGAACATGTCCGCCACGAGCGCGTGCAGTTCGGGCGTGTTGAATGCTTCGACCGGTCTTGCGACTTCGAGCAGACGCGGATCGCCCATCTTCAGAATCTCGCGAATCATCGCGCGTGGCCCTCCAGGAGTTTGTGCATGCCCTCTTCGTCCAGCACCGGAATGCCGAGTTCCTCGGCCTTCGCGAGCTTGCTGCCCGCGTCGGCGCCCGCGACGACGTAATCGGTCTTCTTCGACACCGAGCCCGCCACCTTCGCGCCCGCCGCCTCCAGCAATTCCTTCGCCGCATCGCGCGTGAGCGTGGGCAGCGTGCCCGTCAGCACGACGGTCTTGCCCGCGAGCACGCCTTGCGGCGCGCGCGGCGCGGGCGGCCCTTCGGGCCACGTCACCTTGCCCGGCGCGCGCAACTGCTCGATCACCGTGCGATTGTGCTCCTCGGCAAAGAACTGGTGAATCGATTCGGCGACGACCGGGCCGACATCGTTGACTTCGAGCAATGCGTCGATCGACGCGTCCATGATCGGATCGAGCGAACCGAAGTGCTTCGCCAGATCCTTCGCCGTCGATTCGCCGACATGGCGAATGCCGAGCGCATAAATGAAGCGCGCGAGCGTCGTATGCTTCGCCTTCTCGAGCGATTCGATCAGGTTCTGCGCGGACTTCTCCGCGAAGCGGTCGAGCTCGACGAGCGTCGAGAAGCCGAGATGGAACAGATCGGCGGGCGTGCGCACGATGTTCTGCTCGACGAGCTGATCGATGATCTTCTCGCCGAGGCCGTCGATGTCGAGCGCGCGGCGCTGCGCGAAATGCCACAGCGCCTGCTTGCGCTGCGCGGGGCAGAAGAGCCCGCCCGTGCAGCGCGCGATCGCCTCGTCCGGCAATCGCTCGATCCGCGATCCGCATTCGGGGCATTCGGTCGGCATCACGAACTCGCGCGCGTCGGCGGGACGCCGCTCGAGCACGGCCGACACCACCTCCGGAATCACGTCGCCCGCGCGTCGCACGACGACCGTATCGCCGATCCGGATGTCCTTGCGGCGCACCTCGTCTTCGTTGTGCAGCGTCGCGTTCGTGACGGTCGCGCCGCCGACGAACACGGGCTCGAGCCGCGCGACCGGCGTGATCGCCCCCGTGCGCCCGACCTGCACGTCGATCGCGACGAGCTTCGTCAGCGCCTCCTGCGCGGGGAACTTGTGCGCGAGCGCGAAACGCGGCGCGCGCGACACGAAGCCGAGCCGGTCCTGCTCGTCGCGGCGGTTCACCTTGTAGACGACGCCGTCGATGTCGTACGGCAGCGACTCGCGCTTCTCGCCGACCGCGCGGAAGAAGCCGAGCAGGCCGTCGGCGCCGCGCACGACGGCGCGCTCGCGGTTCACCGGCAGCCCGAGCGTCTCGTACCAGTCGAGCAGGCCGCTGTGCGTGCCCGGCATCTCAAGCCCGTCGAGCACGCCGACCCCATACGCAAAGAACGACAGCGGGCGCGACGCGGTGATCTTCGAATCGAGCTGCCGCAGGCTTCCCGCCGCCGCGTTGCGCGGATTCGCGAATTCGCGCTGGCCCGCCGCGCGTTGACGTTCGTTCAGGCGCGCGAAATCGCGCTTGAACATCAGCACCTCGCCGCGCACGTCGAGCACGCGCGGCAGATGCTTGCCCTTCAACCTGAGCGGAATCGAGCGAACCGTGCGGATGTTCTTGGTGACGTCCTCGCCCGTCGTGCCGTCGCCGCGCGTCGACGCCTGCACGAAACGGCCGTCCTCGTAGCGCAGCGAGATCGCGAGGCCGTCGAACTTCAGCTCGCACGCGTATTCGACAGGCTCGGTCACGGTGCCGGCGAGGTCGGTCGCCTTGTCGAGGCCGTCGGCCACGCGCTTGTCGAACGCGACGACGTCGTCGTCGGCAAAGCCGTTGTTGAGCGACAGCATCGGCGTGTCGTGCACGACCGGCGTGAAGCCGCTCGCGACTTCGCCGCCGACGCGCTGGGTCGGCGAATCGGGCGTGACGAGATCAGGGTGTTCGGCCTCGATTTGCTGAAGCTCGACGAAGAGCCGATCGTACTCGGCGTCGGGCAGCTCCGGCTGGTCGAGCACGTAATAGGCGTAGTTCGCCCGCTCGAGCTCGGCGCGCAGCCACGCGGCGCGCTTCGCCGGCTGGCCGGCGGGCGGTTCAACTGGGGATCGGGCCATGCTGGCGGCACTTTCTCGTGAGAATCATCAAGCGACGATTATCTCAGTTCGAGCCCTTTTCGGCATCGGCTGAATGACCGATAGGAGGCGGGGATCGGGAATCGGGGGATCGGGGAAAATCGAGGGGATCGAGGGGATCGAGAGAATCGGGGTTCCAATCCCTTGGTTGCGGACGAGAACGCTTCGATGCCTTATGACGAGCGGGCGAAGCAGGCGGGACGCCGTTCGATCGGCTCGACCGCGCACGATGCCGGGACGGGCCGCCGCCCCGACCTCCGCATCGCGGCGGCGATCGAAAGCCCCGCGGCACCACTATCGCATCGCGCTGCACAAGCCGGCTCGGGCGGGCGGCGGCGCGTCAATCAACAGACTTCGCAAGAATCGACCGAATGGCGCGCGGCCGATGCGAATGGCGCAACACAACCAGCGCGACGCCACGCCCGCAAACCGCGCTCGCGAGCGCAGCAGCAGCAGCAGCAGCAGCAGCAGCAGCAGCAGCAGCGCATCGCGAGCGTGCAAGAACCGCGCCGAAACGAAACCGGCGCGCCGCGCTTACTGGCTGAACAGCCGCCGCGTGACGGGCGAGCCGGCCGGAATCCCCGCCTCTTCGAGCCGCGCGTACAGCTTCATCAGTTGCTGCTCGATCGCGAGCAGCGTCGATTCGGGCAGCGGCCGGCGCTGGTCATCGACGACGCGCGCGCCGATCCGCTCGGAGAGCGACTTCGCGTAATCGCACATCAGCCGGAACGGCAGGATGTCCTCGTCGGCGACGGGCACGTCGAGCACGAGCGTGATCAGGTTGCCGCCCTTGTACGTGAGATCGTCGCGCAGGAAGTTCGTGTCGCCGAACTGGAGCATGAAGACGGGGTTCTGCTTCGCGTCGAGCTTCACGAAGCGCGTGCCGTCGCGCGACAGCAGCAGCCCGTCCTGCGACGCGACCGCCTGCACGTAGTTCGCCGACCACGGCGCGCCGTCCGACATCACGTTGATCGACAGTTGCGCATCGCACTGCGCGGCGAAGCCGTCGAGCTCACGCGCCATCGACACCGTTTCCATCATGTCCGGGAATTCGGGCGCGCCGTCGATCGCGTCCGCGAACTGCTGAACGCCCGTCACGAATTCGGAGAACTCGAGCTCGTTGAGCGGGCCGCTGCGGTTCGCGAGCTGCGCGGCCGCGCGCAGCTCTTCGTAGCGCACGCCGTTTTGCAGCAGTTCCCACGCGTCGCCGCCCTCCGGCTTGCCTTCGATATGCACCGGCTTGCTGCCCGCGCGGCGCAGCCGCTGCGCGGCGGGCAGGATCTTGTCGCCCGCGAGCGGGCCCGCGAGGCGGATCGGCACGATGCAGTCGATCCGGCGATCGACGACCGCGGGCGGCGCCGCGGAGATCGTCGTCGCGGCGGGCAGCACCGGCTCGACCGGCTCGTCGTGCGCGAGCGCCGACGCGGCCTCGACGGCCTCGCCGCCGCCCGTCGTCTCGACGGCGGGCTCGACCGCACCGTTCGCGACGGTCGCCTCGGCCTGCAGGTCGGCCGGCGTGTCGGCGGGCGCCACGCCGCCGAACGTCGGCTCGACGCGTGCCGCGCCGTCGCTTTGCGCGCCCGCCGCGCCGCCCGCCGCGGCATCGCGGCGCGCCGGCTGCCGCACCGGCTCGATGAAGGGCGCGTCGTCGTCGCGCTCGTGCCGCGAGGCGGCCTCGGCCGCCTCGGACGGCATCGGGCGCGGCATCCTGCGGCGCACCTTCGCCCCCTGCCACGCGTTGTAGACCACGACGCCGCCCACCACGACGGCGCCCGCGCCGATCAACCCGAGTGTCAACTCGTCCATGCAAGCTCCATCCAATTCTTTTTCATTGGGCTCGCGGGCGGGCGCCCTTGCGCCGCGCGCCCGCGAGCCATTCGTCAAACGTCAATTCTGGGCAAAACCCGCGGCGGTTTCCATGTCCACCGCGACGATCCGCGACACGCCCTGCTCCTGCATCGTCACGCCGATCAGCTGCTGCGCCATCTCCATCGCGATCTTGTTGTGCGAGATGAAGAGGAACTGCGTCTTGCTCGACATCGCGCGCACGAGGTTCGCGAAGCGCTCGGTATTGGCGTCGTCGAGCGGCGCGTCGACCTCGTCGAGCAGACAGAACGGCGCCGGATTCAACTGGAACATCGCGAACACGAGCGCGGTCGCCGTCAGCGCCTTCTCGCCGCCCGACAGCAGGTGAATCGTCGCGTTCTTCTTGCCGGGCGGCTGCGCCATCACCTGCACGCCGGCGTCGAGGATCTCGTCGCCCGTCATGATGAGCTTCGCCTGGCCGCCGCCGAACAGGCGCGGGAACAGATCGCTGAAATGACGGTTCACTTCGTCGAAGGTCGCCTGCAGCAGCGTGCGGGTTTCCTGGTCGATCTTGCGGATCGCGTCCTCGAGCGTCTCGATCGCGTTCGTCAGGTCGGCCGATTGCGCGTCGAGGAACACCTTGCGCTCGCTCGCCGCCGCGAGCTCCTCGAGCGCCGCCATGTTGACGGGGCCGAGCGCGCTGACCGCGTTGTTGATCCGCGTGACCTCGCCCTGCAGGTACGACGGCTTCATGTCCGGCGCGAGCTTCTCCTTGAGCGCGGCCTCGTCGACCTCGGCCGCCGCGAGCTGCTCGGCGAACTGCTCGCCCGTCATCCGCGCCGCCTGCTCCTTCAGTTGCAGCTCGGTGATGCGCTCGCGCAGCGGCTGCAGCGAGCGCTCGGCGGCGAGACGCGTCTCGTCGGCCGCGCGCAGCTTCGCGGTCAGGTCATCGAGCTCCGCGCGCGCGGCGCCGAGCGCCTGCTCCTTCGCCGCGCGCACTTCGAGCGCGTCCTGCAGGCCGGTGTGCGCGGTCTGCTCGTTGATCGTCTCGAGCTCCGCGCGCGCGTCCTCGAGCGATGCGGCGACGCGCTCGCTCTGGTCGTGCGCGACCTGGATCGTGCGCTTGAGCTCGTCGATCCGGTTCGCCGACTGGCGCGCGGCGAAGCGCGCGTCGGTGGCCGCGCGCTCGAGCTCGCGCGCTTCCTGGCGTGCGTTCGTCAGCGTCTCGTCGAGCGACTCGAACGCGAGCTGGTTGTCCTCGAAGCGCGCCTGCAGCTCGGCGAGCTCGGCGTCGTGGCGCTCGAAGTTCGCCTCCGACTCCGCGCGCAGCGAGCGCTGCTCTTCGATCTGCGCGCCGATCTCCTCGAGCTCCTCGCGAATCTGCGTGCTGCGCTGCGTGTAGCGCTCGTGCGCCTGCGCGAGCTTCAGCACGTCCATCTGCAGCGCATGCACGCGCTGCGTCGCGCGCTCGGCCTGCGCGCGAACTTCGGTCAGCGCCTGCGACGCCTGCGTGTGCGCCGCTTCCGCACGGATCGCCGCCGCCTTCGCTTCGTCGGACAGGAGCGCCTGCGCGCGCACCTGACGCGCCAGGTTCTCGATTTCCTGCGCGCGCGCAAGCATCCCCGCCTGCTCGGAATCGGCCGCATACAGCTGCACGCCCGAGCGCGTGACGACGTGGCCCGCCTTCACGACGAACGCGCCGCCCTGCGGCAACTGCGCGCGCGCGGCGAGCGCCTGCGTGAGATCGTCGGCGACGAACACCGCGCCGAGCCAGTCGTTGAGCACCGCGCGCAGGCCCGCGTCGTCGATCCGCACGAACGACAGGAGCGGCCGCAACGCGCCCGCGGCGGCGAGCGGCTCGCCCGCGGCGGGCGGCGCGTAGAACGCGAGCTTCGCGGGCGGCGCGTCGGTCGCGAACGCCTTCACCCAGTCCAGATTCGACACCTCGAGCGCCGCGAGCCGCTCGCGCAGCACCGCCTCGAGCGCGGTTTCCCAGCCGGCCTCGACGTGCAGCTTCTTCCACAGACGCGGCAGCGCGCCGAGCTCGTGCTTGTCGAGCCAAGGTTGAATCTTGCCTTCCGTCTGCACGTTTTCCTGCAGCTGCTTGAGCGCGGCGAGCCGCGCTTCGAGCTGATGGATCTGCGCGCTTTCGGCCTGCACGCGCTCGTGCGCCGCGCGGCGCTCCGCGTCGAGGCGCGGCAGCGTCTCCTGCGCGTCGGCCAAGCGCGCCTGCGCTTCGGCAAGAATCTCCTCGTGCTCGGCGAGCTGCATGCGTAGTTCCTCGAGCTGCGCCTCGTCCGGCGCGTCGAGACCGCCCGCCTCCGCCTTCAGGCGTTCGTGGCGCTGCTGCAGCTGCTGCAGCTGCTGATCGGCGTTGCGCTGGTGTGCGGCCTCGAGCTTGAGCGCCTGCTCGGTCTGCGCGATGCGGCCGCGCTCGTCGTTCAGGCCCGTCTGCGCGTCGCGCCAGCGCGCCTCGAGCGCGGGCAGCGCGTCGTGCTTCGCGGCCGCGTCGTCCTCGGCGAGCGCCGCCTTTTCCTCGGCGATCGCGCGCGCCTCTTCCGCTTGCTCGATGTCGCCCTGCGCCTTGTCGGCCTGCGCGCGCCATTGCTCCTGCTGCGCGACGAGCGCCGCGATCTGCGCCTGCACGCGGTTGCGCGATTCGACGATGAACTTGATCTCGGCCTCGAGCCGGCTCACCTCGGCGTTCGCCTCGTAGAGCGCGCCCTGCGCGCCCTGCATCGCGTCGCTCGCCGAGTAGTGCGCGACGCGCAGCGTCTCGAGCTGCGCCTCGACTTCGCGCAGCTTCGCGGTCTGCGCGTCGAGCTCGATCTGCGCTTCGCCGATCGCGCGACGCTGCTTGTCCTGCTCGGCCGCCGCCTCGTTCTTGCGCAGCAGCCACAAGAGGCGCTGCTTCTCCTCGCCGTCGGCGACGAGTTCCTTGTACTTGGTCGCGACGACCGCCTGCGCCTCGAGCTTCTCGAGATTCGCGCCGAGCTCGCGGATGATGTCCTCGACGCGCGTCAGGTTCTCGCGCGTGTCGTGCAGCCGGTTCTCGGTCTCGCGGCGGCGCTCCTTGTACTTCGACACGCCCGCCGCCTCTTCGAGGAACACGCGCAGTTCCTCGGGCTTCGCCTCGATGATCCGCGCGATCATCCCCTGGCCGATGATCGCGTACGCGCGCGGCCCCAGGCCCGTGCCGAGGAAGATGTCCTGAATGTCGCGGCGGCGCGCGGGCAGGTTGTTGATGTAGTAGCTCGACGTGCCGTCGCGCGTGAGCACGCGCTTCACGGCGATCTCGCCGTACTGGCCCCACTGGCCGGCCGCGCGGCCGTCGGAGTTGTCGAAGATCAGCTCGACGCTCGCCCGGCTGCCGGGCTTGCGGGTGGTCGAGCCGTTGAAGATCACGTCCTGCATCGATTCGCCGCGCAGCTCGGACGCGCGCGATTCGCCGAGCACCCAGCGCACGGCGTCGATGATGTTGGATTTGCCGCACCCGTTCGGGCCCACCACGCCGACCAGTTGACCTGGGACCTGGAAGTGCGTGGGATCGACGAAAGATTTGAAGCCAGCGAGTTTGATCGAGCTCAGACGCACGGCGGTATCGGTGGTAAAGAGTGTGAAACGGTTCGGAGCCTGCGTTGCGCGTTGCGATTCGGCCTAAAGGCCCACGCGCGCCGCATGCCCAAGATTCGAAAAACGGGGCCGTGCTGTCAAGCAGTCGGCCCCGCGAATGGGGCCAATCATACCATCGCGCGCGCGCCGTCCCGCGGCTCGCGCGGTTCGTCGTCAGCCGGGCGGGCACGGTGCACGCGGCTCGACAGCAAGGTCGCGACGACGATGCAAAGGCCGCCCGCCCATTCGCGCGCGGTGGGCACTTCGTTGGCAAAAAGCCACGCCGACAGCGCGGTGACGACGATCTCGAACAGCATGATGATCGACGCGCGGTTCGCCGGCACGCGCGCGAGGCCGTGCTGAACAAGCATGTTGTTCGCCGCGACCGTCACGCCGATCCCGACGACGAGGAGCGCCGCGAAGCCGAGATCGCCGCCCGCGGGCAGCGGCGGCAGCCCCTCGACGAACGACGCGACGACGCCCATCGCCGCCGCGCCGCCGAAAAGCGTCGCCGTGCGCATCTCGGGCTTCATCCGCGGCAGCTCGCGGCTCGCCTTGACGACGAGCACGTTGCTCATCGCGAAGCTCATCCCGGCCGCGAGCCCCGCCCATTCGGCCGGATTCGCCGGCAGCGGCACGCCGAGCCGCGGCGACCACAGCATCAGCATCGCGCCCGCGAGCGACAGCGCGGCGAGCGCCGCGCCCGCCACCGTCAGGCGCTCGCGCAGGATGAAGTGCGCGTAGATCGCGGTCCACGCGGGCGTCAGATAGAAAAGCAGCATCACGCGCAGCACCTCGCCGTGGATCGTGCCCCAGACGAAGCCGAGATTCGTCACGCCCGCGGCCGCGCCGAGCGCGGGCAGCAGCCAGTGCCGGCGGAGCGTCGCGATCGACTTGCGCCGCACGACGAGCACGAACGCGCAGGCGACGACGCTCGTCGCCGCGCTCGCCGCCGTGCCCGTCACGCCGAGCGCCGCCAGCAGGCGCAGCGGATACCAGATCAGGCCCCATACCGACGCGCCGACCAGAATTGCGAGCGTCGGCCAGGCGGCGCCCCCTCGTCCATTCATTTGCAAACCGAACCTCTCGTTCCTTCCCGGGACGGCGCCGCGGCGCGCGCCGCGCGTTCCGCCGTCCGATGTCACGCTATAATCGTGCGCCGTCGCCGCGCCCAACAGGCCGGCACGCCGGCATCTCGCGCCGCGACCCGCCGCGCCCTGCTTCGCCCGCGCCCGGCTGCGCCAGCCGCGCCCCAGTTTCGCGCCCGTTTCGCTTAAACCGGCCCGTCCGATCGGCCACCTACCGGCTCCGTGAGCCCCACGCCCGTGAATCCTCGTCTCGACACGCTCCAGCCCTATCCGTTCGAAAAGCTCCGCGCGCTCTTTGCCGGCGTGACGCCGAGCGCGCATCTGCCGCCGATCAGCTTCGGCATCGGCGAGCCGAAGCACGCGACGCCCGCGCTGATCCGCGACGCCGCCGCGGCCGCGCTCGACGGCCTCGCGTCGTATCCGGCGACGGCGGGCACCGACGCGCTGCGCGAGGCGGTCGCGCAGTGGCTCGCGCGGCGCTACGGGCTGCCCGCGATCGACGCCGCGACGCAGGTGCTCGCCGCATCGGGCTCGCGCGAGGCGCTCTTCTCGCTCGCGCAGGCGGTCATCGATCCGAGTCCGCGCCAAAACGGCGAAAGGCCGATCGTACTCTGTCCGAATCCTTTCTATCAAATCTACGAAGGCGCGACGCTTCTCGCGGGCGCCGAGCCGTACTTCGTCAACAGCGATCCGGCGCGCAACTTCGCGCCCGACTATTCGGCCGTGCCGGCCGACGTGTGGGCGCGCACGCAGCTCGTCTACGTGTGCTCGCCCGGCAATCCCACGGGCGCCGTGCTCACGCTCGACGACTGGCGCGAACTATTCGCGCTGTCGGACGAGCACGGCTTCGTGATCGCATCGGACGAATGCTATTCGGAAATCTACTTCGACGAGGCGAAGCCGCCGCTGGGCGGCCTCGAGGCGGCGCACAAGCTCGGCCGCGGGTTCGAGCGCCTCGTGATGCTGTCGAGCCTGTCGAAGCGCTCGAACGTGCCGGGCATGCGCTCGGGCTTCGTCGCGGGCGATGCGGCGATTCTCAAGCGCTTCCTGCTGTACCGCACGTACCACGGCGCGGCGCTGTCGCCCGTGTGGCAGAAGGCGAGCGTCGCCGCCTGGAGCGACGAGGCGCACGTGCGCGAGAACCGCGCGCTCTACGCGCAGAAATTCGCGACCGTCACGCCGATGCTCGCCGACGTCGTCGACGTGCGCCTGCCCGACGCCGCGTTCTACCTGTGGGCGAACGTCGCGCGAACCGGCCTGTCGGATACCGAGTTCGCCCGGCGCCTCTACGCCGACTATAATGTGACGGTCCTGCCCGGCTCGTATCTCGCCCGCGACGCGCACGGCGCGAATCCCGGCCGCGACTTCGTCCGGATCGCGCTCGTCGCCGGCACGGCCGAATGCGTCGAGGGCGCACGGCGCATCGTCGATTTCTGCCGCGGCCTCGCCCGCTGAACGCGCGCCGAGCGCCCCCGATTCATCCATCATTCACGTCCAGCATAGCCACGAACATGTCGCAACAACTTCAGCAAATCATCGATAACGCCTGGGAAAACCGCGCCGAGCTCTCGCCGAAGGCCGCGTCCGCGGAGATCCGCGAAGCCGTCGCGCACGCGATCGAGCAGCTCGACCGCGGCGCGCTGCGCGTCGCCGAGAAGATCGACGGCGAATGGACCGTGCACCAGTGGCTGAAGAAGGCCGTGCTGCTGTCGTTCCGCCTCGAGGACAACGCGCCGATGCCGGCGGGCGGCGCAGGTGCCATCTACACGCAGTTCTACGACAAGGTGCCGTCGAAGTTCGCGAACTACACGGCCGAAGACTTCGCCGCGGGCGGCTTCCGCGTCGTGCCGCCGGCGATCGCGCGCCGCGGCTCGTTCATCGCGAAGAACGTCGTGCTGATGCCGTCGTACACGAACATCGGCGCATATGTCGACGAAGGCACGATGGTCGACACTTGGGCGACGGTCGGCTCGTGCGCGCAGATCGGCAAGAACGTGCACCTGTCGGGCGGCGTCGGCATCGGCGGCGTGCTCGAGCCGCTGCAGGCGAACCCCGTCATCATCGAGGACAACTGCTTCATCGGCGCGCGCTCGGAAGTCGTCGAAGGCGTGATCGTCGAGGAGAATTCGGTGATCTCGATGGGCGTGTACCTCGGCCAAAGCACGAAGATCTACGACCGCGAAACGGGCGAAGTGACGTACGGCCGCATTCCGGCCGGCTCGGTCGTCGTCGCGGGCAACCTGCCGTCGAAGGACGGCACGCACAGCCTCTACTGCGCGGTGATCGTGAAGAAGGTCGATGCGAAGACGCGCGCGAAGGTCGGCCTGAACGAACTGCTGCGAGGCGACTGATGGCGGGCGCAAACGGCACCGCCGGCACCGTCGTCTACGGAATCCCGAACTGCGATACCGTGAAGAAGGCCCGCACGTGGCTCGAATCGCGCGGCGTCGCGTTCGCGTTCCACGATTTCAAGAAAGCGGGCGTGAGCGCGCCGCTCGTCGAGCGCTGGCTGAAGGACGTGCCGCTCGACGCGCTCGTCAACCGGCGCGGCACGACGTGGCGCGCGCTCACCGACGAGCAGAAGGCCGCGGCCGAATCGGAAGCGGGCGCGATCGCGCTGATGATCGACAAGCCTTCCGTGATCAAGCGGCCCGTCGTCGTCGTCGACGGCCGCGTGAAGGCGCTCGGTTTCTCGGCCGACGAATACGCGGAGCTGTTCGCCTGAGCCGCGCGCGCCGCCGCCCCCAACATGCTGCCGGCCTGCGCGCCGGCATTTTTTATCGAAAGTGGTCCGAATCATGTCCGCCACCCTTGCCCTCACCGAACAACTGATCGCGCGCGCGTCCGTCACGCCCGACGATCAACATTGCCAGCATCTGATGATCGAGCGCCTCGCCGCGCTCGGCTTCGAGTGCGAAACGATCGCGTCGCACGGCGTGACGAATTTCTGGGCCGTCAAGCGCGGCGCGGCCGGCCGCGAAGGCAAGCTGCTCGCGTTCGCGGGCCATACCGACGTCGTGCCGACCGGCCCGCTCGAGCAGTGGAGCTCGCCGCCCTTCGTGCCGACGCATCGCGACGGCAAGCTGTACGGCCGCGGCGCGGCCGACATGAAGACCTCGCTGGCGGGCTTCGTCGTCGCGGCGGAGGAGTTCGTCGCCGCGCATCCGCAGCATCGCGGCTCGATCGGCTTCCTGATCACGAGCGACGAGGAAGGCCCGGCGACGGACGGCACCGTGAAGGTCGTCGAAGCGCTCCAGGCGCGCGGCGAGCGGCTCGATTACTGCATCGTCGGCGAGCCGACGTCGACGGCAACGCTCGGCGACGCCGTGAAGAACGGCCGGCGCGGCTCGATGTCGGGCGAGCTCGTCGTCAAGGGCGTGCAAGGCCACATCGCGTATCCGCATCTCGCGAAGAATCCGATCCACCTGCTCGCGCCGGCGCTCGCCGAGCTCGCGGCCGAGCAATGGGACGAAGGCAACGAGTATTTCCCGCCGACCACCTGGCAGGTGTCGAACCTGCGCGCGGGCACCGGCGCGACGAACGTGATCCCGGGCCACGCGGATCTGCTGTTCAACTTCCGCTTCTCGACGGCGAGCACCGTCGAAGGCTTGCAGGCGCGCGTGCACGCGATCCTCGACAAGCACCAGCTCGACTATGCGCTGAACTGGTCCGTGAGCGGCCTGCCGTTCCTCACGCCGCGCGGCGAGCTGTCGGACGCGCTCGATGCGGCGATCCGCGCGGAGACCGGCATCTCGCCCGAGCTGTCGACGACGGGCGGCACGTCGGACGGCCGCTTCATCGCTCGCATCTGCCCGCAGGTGATCGAATTCGGGCCGCCGAACGCGAGCATCCACAAGATCGACGAGCACATCGAAGTGCGCTTCGTCGATCCGCTGAAGAACGTGTACCGCCGCGTGCTCGAACAACTGATCGCTTGACGAAAGGCGCCCGATGACGACCTCCCCCTCCCCGTTCCGGACCGTCCGCGACCTCGTGCGCTACGCGGTGTCGCGCTTTTCGAAGGCGAAGCTCGCGTTCGGCCACGGCTCGGACAACGCATACGACGAAGCCGTCTATCTCGTGCTGCACACGCTGCACCTGCCGCTCGACACGCTCGAGCCGTTCTTCGACGCGCGCCTCGCGCCCGACGAGATCGACGCGGTGCTCGCCGTGATCGAGCGCCGCGCGGCCGAGCGCGTGCCTGCCGCATACCTCACGCGCGAAGCGTGGATGCACGGCCATCGCTTCTACGTCGACGAGCGCACGATCGTGCCGCGCTCGTTCATCGGCGAGCTGCTCGACGACGGCCTGCAGCCGTACATCGAGGACCCCGAGTTCGTCGGCTCGGTGCTCGAGCTGTGCACGGGCTCCGGCTGCCTCGCGATCCTCGCCGCGCTCGCGTTTCCGAACGCGAGCGTCGACGCGGTCGACCTGTCGGCCGACGCGCTCGAAGTGGCGAAGATCAATCGCGGCGACTACGGGCTCGACGAGCGGATCACGCTCTACCACGGCGATCTCTACGCGCCGCTGCCGCAGTTCAAATGGATCGATCCCGAGCAGCGCTACGACGCGATCATCACGAATCCGCCGTACGTGAACGCGGCGTCGATGTCCGAGCTGCCCGCCGAGTACCGGCACGAGCCGGAAATGGCGCTCGCGGGCGGCGCGGACGGAATGGACATCGTGCGCCGCATCATCGGCGAAGCGCGCCGCTGGCTGAAGGACGACGGCGTGCTCGTCGTCGAGATCGGCAACGAGCGCGAGAACGTCGAGGCGGCGTTCGGCGGCCTCGATCTCGTCTGGCTGCCGACGAGCGCGGGCGACGACTGCGTGTTCCTGATCCACGCGAGCGCCCTGCCCGCCGTCGCCGGCTGATCTCGCGCCCTCCCTGGCAGCCGGCCGTGCCCCGGCTCGCAAGGGAGTGGCCGTTGCCGCGCACGCTTCGGTAAGATGCGCGTAAGCGGCAGCCGGTCGCGGCGCGCCGCGTGGCCTTCCTCAGGAATCCAACGCGCTCATGACCCTCGACTGGCTTCATCTCGGCACCTTCATCGGCCTCGCGCACGTGCTCGGCGTGATCGCGGCCTGCCATGCGATCCTGAACACGCGCACGTCGCAAGGCGCGATCGCATGGGCGGTGTCGTTGACCGCGATGCCGTATCTGACGCTGATCCCGTATCTGTTCCTCGGCCGCAGCAAGTTCTCCGGCTATGTCGACGCGCGCCGCCACGAGACCGAGGCGCTGCGCACACGCGCGCATCCGGCGCCGTGGAGCGCCGAGGGCTCGACGCTCGGCGCGCCGAAGGACGCGCTCGGCCTCGCGCGCGTGCGCGCGCTCACGCGCCTCGTCGGCATGCCGTTCCTCGCCGGCAACGCGGTGCGCACGCTCGTCAACGGCGACGCGACGTTCTCCGCGATCCTCGCGGCGATCGACGCCGCGCGCAGCTACGTGATCGTCCAGTTTTTCATCGTTCGCGACGACGCGCTCGGCGCGATGCTGCGCGATACGCTGATCGCGCGCGCGCAGGCGGGCGTGCGCTGCTATCTGCTGTACGACAGCATCGGCAGCTTCGATCTGCCGTCGAGCTACGTGCACGCGCTGCGCGAGGGCGGCGTCGAGGTGCATCCTTTCGCAACCAACAAGCAGTTCGTCAACCGCTTTCAGCTCAACTTTCGCAATCATCGGAAGATCGTCGTCGTCGACGGCGAGCGCGCGTTCGTCGGCGGGCACAACGTCGGCGTCGAATATCTCGGCGGCAATCCGCGCCTGTCGCCGTGGCGCGACACGCACATCGAAGTGCGCGGCCCCGCGGTCGCGAACATCCAGTATGTGTTCGCCGAGGACTGGCACTGGGCGACGCAGTCGCTGCCGCCGCAGGCGCCGCCGCCCGCGCCCGTCGCCGACGCCGACATGCACTGCCTCGTCGTGCCGATGGGCCCCGCCGACAAGCAGGAGACGGGCTCGCTCTTCTTCGCGGAGGCGATCAACGCGGCGCGCGAGCGCGTGTGGATCACGACGCCCTACCTCGTGCCCGACGAGGCGGTGATCTCGGCGCTCAAGCTCGCGGTGATGCGCGGCGTCGACGTGCGGGTGCTGATCCCGAGCCGGCGCGATCACTATGTCGTGTTCGAGGCGTCGAAGCTCTATGCGCGCGATCTCGTCGACGCGGGCGTGCGGATCTTCCGCTACCGGCCCGGCTTCCTGCATCAGAAGGTCGTGCTGATCGACCGCGCGGCGGCGGCCGTCGGCAGCGCGAACCTCGACAACCGGTCATTCCGGCTGAATTTCGAGATCATGGTGCTGACGGTCGACGAAGGCTTTGCGGCCGAAGTCGAAACGATGCTCGAGCGCGACTTCGGCAACGCGTTCGAAGTGGATCTGAGCGAGTATCGGCGCTCGCCCGCGTGGCGGCGCGTCGCGATGCATGTCGCTCGGCTGTTCGCGCCGATCCTCTGACTGGGCGCAGGGCGCGCGGCAAGGCAAGGCGCGCACGCGAACGCCGCGCGCCGTGGGCGCCGAAGGTGCCGAAGGCATCGAAGCGCGTCCGTTCGAACGAAGACGGAGACTTGCCGATGAAATGCGTGATGTTCTATCAGACGGCGCCGGACGGCCTCGCGAAAGCCGCCGAGCTCGGCCCCGCGCACGTCGCGCGGCTACGCGAATTCCACGCGCGCGGCGTGCTGCTGATGGCCGGGCCGTTCGCCGATCCCGCGCAAGGCGCGCTCGGCATCTTCACGAGCCGCGACGCCGCCGAGGAATTCGTGAGCGGCGATCCCTTCGTGACGGGCGGCGTCGTGAGCGGCTGGACGCTTCAGGAATGGAAGGAAGTGCTGGCCTAGCCGTTCGGCGCGCGACGAATGGGTGTCGGCGCGTGTACGGCGGTTCGTTCGTATCCGCCGGCATGCGTGCGCCGGTGGCATACGGTCAGTGCGTCTGCGGCAATGCGCCTGCGTCGCGCCGCACCTGCGGCCGTTCGATCCGCAACGGCCAAACGTATGTTTCGTCGCAGGAACGTTACCCCGCTCCGCCACATCGCGGCGGACGAATACGACACGATCGAACGCGGCGTGACGGGACGTTGCACGGTGCGCCCGACGCGGCAACGGAAAATACGCGTGTCCCGCGCGCCGCCCGAACGCCGCGCATTTCACGCCGCCGCCCGAAGAGCGCAGCCGGTCCGGAATCGCCCGCCGGATCGGCCGCGCGCGCCCGATTCGGGCACGCGCCGCAATACCGCTTCGCTCAGAGCTGCTTCTCGACGTCCTCGGCGATATCGTCGGGCTTCGTCGACGGCGCATAACGCTTCACGATTTCGCCTTCGCGATTCACGAGAAACTTCGTGAAATTCCACTTGATCGCCTTCAGGCCCAGAATGCCGGGCGCTTCCTCGGTCAGGTAGCGGTACAGCGGATGCGCGCTCGCGCCATTCACGTCGATTTTCGCGAACATCGGGAACGTGACGCCGAAATTCTTCTCGCAAAACGCGCCGATCTGCGACGCGTCGCCCGGCTCCTGCTTGCCGAACTGGTTGCACGGAAAGCCGAGCACGACAAGCCCGCGCTCGCGAAAGCGGTCGTACAGCTGCTGCAGCCCCGCGTACTGCGGCGTGAATCCGCATTCGCTCGCCGTGTTGACGATGAGGAGCACCTTGCCCCGGTATTGCTCGAGCGACACGTCTCCGCCCGAAAGCGCCTGCGCGCTGAATGAATAAAGTTCCGACATTGGCTCGTTCCTCCCTGTTTTGATATGGCTGTGCCGTCCGCGAAAGTCTAGGCGAATTCGGCGCCGTGCGCACACTCTGCCGTCCGGACGATCCCCCCTGCGCGGCGCGCAGTCTAGAATAGCGCTTTTCCCCAGTATTTTTCGCCGTGATCCGTTTCAATCAGTTCAACCTCGCCCGCGGCACGAAGCCGCTCTTCGACGCGACCTCGTTCACGCTGAATCCCGGCGAGAAGGCGGGCCTCGTCGGCGCGAACGGCGCCGGCAAATCGACGCTCTTCGCGGTGCTGCGCGACGAGCTGCACGCGGATGCGGGCGACTTCGCGATGCCGCCGTCGTGGCGCATCGCGCACGTATCGCAGGAAACGCCCGCCGTCGATCGCAGCGCGCTCGACTACACGCTCGACGGCGACGCCGCGCTGCGCGCGATCGAGGCGCGCATCGCGCAGGCGTCCGCCGCGCATGACGGCGCGGCCGAAGCCGACGCGCACGCGGCGTTTGCCGACGCCGACGGCTACACCGCGCCCGCGCGCGCGCAAGCGCTGCTGCTCGGGCTGGGCTTCACGCTCGCGCAAACGCGCGAGCCCGTCGCGAGCTTCTCGGGCGGCTGGCGGATGCGCCTCAATCTCGCGCAGGCGCTGATGTGCCGCTCGGATCTGCTGCTCCTCGACGAACCGACGAACCACCTGGATCTCGACGCGATCGTCTGGCTCGAGGACTGGCTGCATCGCTATCCGGGCACGCTCGTCGTCATCTCGCACGACCGCGAGTTCCTCGATTCAGTCTGCAACGTGACGCTGCATCTGGAGAATCGCCAGGTGAAGCGCTACGGCGGCAATTATTCACAATTCGAAGTGCTGCGCGCGCAGCAGCTCGACTTGCAGCAAAGCGCCTACGAGAAGCAGCAGAAGACGATCGAACACCTGCAGAGCTTCATCAACCGCTTCAAGGCGAAGGCGACGAAAGCCAAGCAGGCGCAAAGCCGGATGAAGGCGCTCGAGAAGATGGAGCTGATCGCGCCCGCGCACGTCGCGTCGCCGTTCACGTTCGAGTTCCGCACGCCCGACTCCGCGCCGAACCCGATGCTCGTGATGGAAGGCGTGCGCTGCGGCTATCGCGCGGACGACGACGGCGAGATTCCGATCGTCGAGCGCGTCGCGCTGTCGATCCAGAACGGCCAGCGGATCGGCCTGCTCGGCGCGAACGGCCAGGGCAAGTCGACGCTCATCAAGACGCTCGCGGGCACGCTCGCGCCGCTGTCGGGCGACGTGCGCACCGGCAAGGGCCTCACGATCGGCTATTTCGCGCAGCATCAGCTCGAGACGCTGCGCCCGGACGATTCCGCGCTCGCGCATCTCGCGCGTCTCGCGCCCGACTCGCGCGAGCAGGAACTGCGCGATTTCCTCGGCGGCTTCAATTTCTCGGGCGACATGGCGACCGCTCCGATCGAGCCGTTCTCGGGCGGCGAGAAAGCCCGGCTCGCGCTCGCGCTCATCATCTGGCAAAAGCCGAACCTGCTGCTCCTCGACGAGCCGACGAACCACCTCGATCTCGAGACGCGCCACGCGCTCACGATGGCGCTCGCGCAATTCGAAGGCACGCTGATCCTCGTGTCGCACGACCGCCACCTGCTGCGCGCAACGACCGACCAGTTCATGCTCGTCGCGAAGCACCGGCTTCAGCCGTTCGACGGCGATCTCGACGATTACCGCGACTGGCTGCTGCAGCACGCGGCGGACCAGCGCGCGGCGGCGAAGGGCGAATCCGGCCCGGCGAGCGACGGCAACGGCGGCGCATCCGCGGCAAACCGCAGGGATCAGAAACGGCAGGAAGCCGAAGCGCGCCAGCGGCTTTCGCACTTGAAGAGGCCGCTGCAAACGCGCATCGCGAAGATCGAAAAGGAAATGGAGCAGTTGCAGGCCGAGAAGTCGGCGCTCGACGCGTTCGTCGCCGATCCGGCGAGCTACGAGGCCGATCGGAAAACGCGTCTCACCGACGCGATCCGCAAGCTCGGCGACGTCAACGGTCGCCTCGACGCGCTCGAAGCCGACTGGCTCGGCGCGCATGACGAACTCGAGAAGATCGGGTAACGCGAGCGGCGGCGCGCCGATATCGGATCGCGCCGCCGCCCCGCATTCTGAAATCAGCGCCGCGGCAGCGTGTCGCGCGGCATCTGCTCGTCGTCGCCCATCAGATGGCGGCGGCCTTCGAGCGGCCGGCGGATCATCGCGTAGACTTCCGCCTCGGTCACGTTGACGGCGGCGACACGGCGGGCGATCCGCCCGTCCCCGCCGATCCATTCGACGATCCGGCAACCGCCGCCCCACGGCGCGCCGATCGGCTCGGACACGCGGCAACCCCGCACGTTGTACGTGCGCTTTTGCGCACTGGTTTGATGAGATCGTTTCAACACGCTTCCCTTTTCCGCGTCATGCGGCAGACAACCCGGGCAAGCATAGAAAAAAACAGGCTGCAAAAGGGTTACATCAGCGTACCAAAACGTTACATGGTTTTACGCCCCTGATCGGCTCGCGAAAGGCGCGGCGCCGCAACGCGCGAGCGAAGCGCGAGCCGATCGCCGCGCTCATTCGAGCACGCGGATCTGATCGATCGCCTGCTCGATGCGCTCGACCGCATGCACGCGAAGCCCGTCGATCGGCTGTTTCGGCGCGTTCGCCTTCGGAATCAGCGCGGTCGTGAAGCCGAGCTTCGCTGCCTCGCGCAGGCGTTCCTGCCCGCGCGGCGACGGCCGGATCTCGCCCGCGAGCCCCACTTCGCCGAATACGATCAGACCCTTTGGCAACGGTTTGTTACGCATCGACGAATGAATCGCGAGCAGCACCGCGAGATCGGCGGCCGGCTCGGTGATCTTGACGCCGCCGACCGCGTTGAGGAACACGTCCTGGTCGAAACACCCGATGCCCGCATGCCGGTGCAGCACGGCGAGCAGCATCGCGAGCCGGTTCTGCTCGAGGCCGACCGCGAGCCGGCGCGGATTGGGCACGTTCGCGGTGTCGACGAGCGCCTGCACCTCGACGAGGAGCGGCCGTGTGCCCTCTTGCGTGACGAGCACGCACGAGCCCGGCACGACCTCCGTGTGCTGCGACAGGAACAGCGCCGACGGATTCGCGACGCCGCGCAGCCCGCGCTCGGTCATCGCGAACACGCCGAGCTCGTTGACCGCGCCGAAGCGGTTCTTGAACGCGCGCACGAGCCGGAACGACGAATGCGTGTCGCCCTCGAAGTACAGCACGGTGTCGACGATGTGCTCGAGCACGCGCGGGCCCGCGAGGTTGCCCTCCTTCGTCACGTGCCCGACCATGATGATCGCGGTGCCCGATTGTTTCGCGATGCGCGTCAATTGCGCCGCGCATTCGCGCACCTGCGCGACCGAGCCGGGCGCGGACGTAAGCGCCTCCGAATAGATCGTCTGAATCGAATCGATAACGGCCACGTCGGGCCGCTCGGCGTCGATCGTCGCCTGAATCTTCTCGAGCTGGATCTCGGCGAGCAGCTTCAGATCGGCCGCGCTCGCGCCGCCGTCGAGAAGCGCGAGCCGCTGCGCGCGCAGCGCGATCTGCGCGCCCGATTCCTCGCCGCTGATATAGAGCGCCGGCCGCTCGCTCGCGATCTGCGCGAGCGACTGCAGCAGCAGCGTCGACTTGCCGATCCCCGGATCGCCGCCGATCAGCACGACGCCGCCCGCGACGAGCCCGCCGCCCAGCACACGGTCGAATTCGCCGATCCCGGTCGAGAAGCGCGGCACGTCGGCCGCCTCGATGTCCGCGAGCCGCTGCACCGGCGCCTGTTTCGCGAGCGACTGGAAACGGTGCGCGGACGGCGAGCTCTCGACCGATTCGACGAGCGTGTTCCACGCGTGGCACGACGGGCATTGCCCCTGCCACTTCGGCGCCTGCCCGCCGCACTCGGTGCAGACGAATACCGTTTTCTGCTTGGCCATGCGCGCGCCGCCCTTATTCGGCACGCACCGGCACGCGCGGCGCGACCGCGCACATCAGCTCGTAGCCGACCGTCCCGCATTGCGCGGCGACGTCGTCGATCGGCAGCGTCTCGCCCCAGAGCTCGACGCGCGAGCCGACGCCCGCCTGCGGCACCGGGGTGAGATCGACGGTCAGCATATCCATCGACACGCGGCCGACGATCCGCGTGCGCACGCCGTCGACGACGACGGGCGTGCCCTCCGGCGCGATCCGCGGATAGCCGTCCGCATAGCCGCACGCGACGACGCCGATCCGCAGCGTGCCCTCGGCGGCGAACACGGAGCCGTAGCCGACCGTTTGCCCTTTCGCGAGCGTCTGCACGGCGATCAGCTCGGACGCGAGCGTCATCGTCGGCTTCAGGCCCTTGTCGGCGAGGTCCGCCGAGCGCCCGGACGGCGACGCGCCGTACAGCATGATGCCGGGCCGCACCCAGTCGAAGTGCGTCGACGGGTGCCAGAGCACGGCGGCCGAGTTCGCGAGGCTGCGCGTGCCGGCGATGCCTTCCGCGCCGCGCTCGAACGTAGCCACCTGGTCGGCGACGCCGCGTGCGCCGTCGGCGTCGGAAAAATGGGTCATTAACGTGATCTGGCCGATGCCGGGGCACGCGCGGGCGCGCTCCCACGCGGCGCGGAACTTCTCCGGCGTGTAGCCGAGGCGGTTCATCCCGCTGTTCATCTTCAGTTGCACGTTGACGGGCTTCGACAGCCGCGCCGTCTCGAGCATGCGCATCTGCTCGTCGTTGTGCACCGCGGTCGTCAGGCTGTAGCGGTCGATCACGTCGATGTCGGTCGATCGGAAGAAGCCCTCGAGCAACAGGATCGGGCCCGCCCAGCCGAGCTCGCGCAGCTTCACGGCCTCGTCGAGATCGAGAAGGCCGAAGCCGTCGGTGCCGCGCAGCCCGGGAAAGACCCGCGCGAGGCCGTGCCCGTACGCGTTCGCCTTGACGATCGCCCAGACCTTCGACTTGGCGGCGTGGCGACGCACGACAGTGAGATTGTTCGCCAAAGCGGCGGTGTGGATCGTGGCGGAAATCGGGCGCGGCATAGGAAATATCAGTAAAGACGCTTGCGAATCATCAGCTTATCGCGCCTTTTGGGCGCGACGCCGGGAATGCGCGGAACGATCGGGGAATCTGGCAAGTCCGAATTGACGTATTTTCGTGATATAAAGCCGTGCGCACAACCCATTTCGAACGGAATAAGTCCGATTGCACGGCCCGCGCGGCCGAGCCGCCGCGAGGAAAGCATCGCTTCAGATGAAAAAAGGTTTTTACTCCATCATGGCCGCGCAGTTTTTCTCGTCGTTGGCCGACAGCGCTCTTCTCATCGCCGCAATCGCTCTGCTGAAAGACCTCCACGCGCCGAACTGGATGATACCGCTCCTGAAGCTGTTCTTCGTCCTGTCGTACGTGGTGCTCGCCGCCTTCGTCGGCGCGTTCGCCGACTCGCGCCCGAAAGGGCACGTGATGTTCATCACCAATTCGATCAAGGTCGTCGGCTGCCTCATCATGCTGTTCGGCGCGCATCCGCTCGTCGCATACGGGATCGTCGGCTTCGGCGCGGCCGCCTATTCGCCCGCGAAGTACGGCATTCTGACCGAGCTCCTGCCGCCCGAGCGGCTCGTCGCCGCGAACGGCTGGATCGAGGGCACGACGGTCGGCTCGATCATCCTCGGCACGGTGCTGGGCGGCGCGCTCATCAGCCCGAAGATCGCGTCGCACGTGATCGCGCACACGCCCCCTTCGATCAACACGCCCGCCGAGGCGGCGATGCTCGTCATCATGGCGATCTACGTGACGGCGGCGCTCTTCAACCTGCGCATTCCCGACACGGGCGCACGCTATCCGAAGCAGCAGCACGGCCCGCTCAAGCTCGTCACCGATTTCGCCGATTGTTTCATGACGCTCTGGCACGACAAGCTCGGCCAGATCTCGCTCGCCGTCACGACGCTGTTCTGGGGCGCGGGCGCGACGCTGCAGTTCATCGTCCTCAAGTGGGCGGAGGTATCGCTCGGCATGTCGCTGTCCGAAGGCGCGATCCTGCAGGCGGTCGTCGCGCTCGGCGTCGCGGCGGGCGCGATGATCGCGGCGAGCCGGATTCCGCTGCGCAAGTCGCTGACCGTGCTGCCCGTCGGCATCGTGATGGGCATCGCGGTGATGCTGATGGCGTTCTACACGCGCGACCTGTTCCCCGCGCACTGGGCGCTGGCCATCGGGCGCATGCACTTGCCCGTCTATCTGCTCGTCGCATACGTGTTCCTGATGTTCGTCGGCGCGCTGTCGGGATTCTTCGTCGTCCCGATGAACGCGCTGCTTCAGCATCGCGGCCACGTGCTGCTGTCGGCCGGCCATTCGATCGCGGTGCAGAACTTCAACGAGAACCTGTCCGTGCTCGTGATGCTCTGCTTGTACGCGGCGCTCGTGTGGCTCGACGTGCCGGTCGGCATCGTGATCGTGCTGTTCGGCACGTTCGTGTGCCTGACGATGTGGCTCGTGATGCGGCTGCACCTCGCGAACCAGCGCCGCTTCGATTCGGTCGCCCTCATCGGCGAATCGAAACACTGAGGCGCGGCGCCGGCGCGCCCTCGTCGCGCCGCCCGCGCCATCCGCCCGCGTTTTTCATCGACGCCTCCCGCCCATGACCCGACCGATTCCCAACGCGCTCACGATCGCCGGCTCCGACTCCGGCGGCGGCGCAGGCATCCAGGCCGATCTGAAGACGTTCTCCGCGCTCGGCGCGTACGGCGCGAGCGTGATCACCGCGCTCACCGCGCAGAACACGCGCGGCGTGACGGGCGTGCATGCGCCCGACGCGAGCTTCGTCGCCGCGCAGCTCGACGCCGTGTTCGACGACATCCGCATCGACGCGGTGAAGATCGGCATGCTCGCGAACGCGTCGATCGTGCGCGCGGTCGCCGCGGCGCTCGCGCGCTACGCGCCGCGCCACGTCGTGCTCGACACGGTGATGATCTCGAAGAGTTCGCACGCGCTGCTCGCGCCCGACGCGGTCGCCGCGCTGCGCGACGAATTGCTGCCGCTCGCCGGCCTCGTCACGCCGAACCTGCCGGAGGCGGCCGAGCTGCTCGGCGTCGCGGCCGCGACGACCGAGGACGAGATGGTGCGCCAGGGCGAGGCGCTCGTCGCGCGCGGCGCGAAGGCGGTGCTGATGAAGGGCGGCCACCTCGGCGCCTTGCACGAAAGCCCGGATTGGCTGATTCACGCGGGCGGCGCGCAACGCTTCGCCGGCGAGCGGCTGCCGGTCGCGAACACGCACGGCACGGGGTGCACGCTGTCGGCGGCGATCGCCGCGCTGCTGCCGCAACGCCCGACGCTCGCGGACGCAATCGCCGACGCGAAGGTCTATCTGACGGGCGCGATCGGCGCGAGCGGGCGACTCGACGTCGGGCACGGCGTCGGGCCCGTGCATCATTTCCATCGGTGGTGGTGAGCCGGCGAAAAGCCGCGCCGCGCGTCAACTCGCGGCAAACGCCGCCGCCCGCTGCGGCCAATCGTCGGGCACGATGAAGCCGCGCGCAGTTTCGTGCCACGTCCCGTCGTCGCCGCGCGTGAGCGCAGCGACGAGCGACGGCCCCGGCTGCCCGGCAACCTCGGCGAAAACCGCATCGGCCGAAACGAGCGCGCCGGGCCCTCGCCTCGCCGCCGCATCGTCGATCGTGCGCGGCGCAAGCCACGCGAGACGCGGCAGCGCCATCCACGCGGCACCCTGCCGCTGCGCATCGGCGAACGCCGGCCACGCGTCGCGCGTGACCCAGAACCCGCGCGGATGGTCGGCGTCGACCTCAGGCGGATCGACGATCGCGCCGCCGTCGTGCCCGCCGCCTGCGCGATAGAAGAGCCACCCTTTCACGAGCATCTGCGCGAGCCACGGCCCCGCGTAGCCGAGCGACGCGAACTCGTCGCGCGCCGTCAGCCGCAATTGATGATCGACGAGCCGCGCGCGTTTCAGATCGAAGCGGTCGGCGAGATTCGGTCCGACGAACTCGGCGAGCGACGCGGCGCCCGCCTCCGCGACGCACAGATAGCACTTGACCGCGAGCTCCCAGTGCAGGCGCTCGCCACGCGCGGTTTCGATCAGGAAGTCGCACTCGCCGAGCGTGCGGCCGTTGCGGCGCAGCGGCAGATTCGCGGCGACGAGAACGAGCGAAGGCGCATGCTCGACAAAAAAGCCGAGCAGGCATTCGGCATAGCGGCCGAGACGAACGGGCCGCGCGTGCGCGAGCGTGTCGTGCAGCGGCGCGGGCTGCGCATCGAGCGCGACGAGCCACGCGGCCGTCTGCGCCGCATCCGCGACGCTCGCCCACGGCCGGGCAAGCGGCGCGCCCGCCGACGGCGCGAGCAGACTCGCGCTCGACAGCAGCCACGCGAGGTCGCGCACGGCGGCGTCGCGCAGCGCGCCGAGCGGCACGGGCGACGCCGCGGCGTTCATTGCGGATCGGCGGCGGGCGCGGCGTTCCGGTAGGTATCGTGCGCGAGACACAGATCGGACCAGGCCTTCGCCTTGTCCTGCAGGCTGCGCAGCAGATACGCCGGATGGTACGTGACGATCACGGGCACGCCTTCGTACTGGTGCACGCGCCCGCGCATCGAGGCGATGCTCGCGTCGGTCTTGAGAAGCGTCTGCGCGGCGAAGCGGCCGAGCGCGACGATCAGCCTCGGCTTCACGAGCGCGACCTGCCGCTGAAGATACGGCTCGCAGCGCGCGACCTCGTCCGGCTCCGGATTGCGGTTGCCGGGCGGGCGGCACTTGATCACGTTCGCGATGTAGACGTTCTCGCCGCGCTTGAGCTCGAGCGCGCGCAGCATGTTGTCGAGCAGCTTGCCCGCCTGGCCGACGAACGGCTCGCCCTGCTTGTCCTCGTTCTCGCCGGGCGCTTCGCCGACGAGCATCCAGTCGGCGCTCTCGTCGCCGACGCCGAACACCGTGTTCGTGCGCTTCTCGCAGAGGCGGCAGCGCTGGCAGTCGGCGACCCGCGCGCGCAGCGCGTCCCAGCCGAGCTCGGCGACCGACGTCGCCGCGACGGCGAGCCCGGCAGCGGCGACGACGGCGTCCGGCAGCGCGGGCTCGAGCACCGGCTCGAGATCGAACCACGACATGTCGTCGTCGGGTCCGGCTGCGTCGACGTCGTCACCGGTTCGTGCGGCCGGCGCGGTCGACGCGCGCGCCGGATCTGCCGCGTCGCGCGATGCGCCTGCGGCGCGCGCGAATGCCGCGGCATCCGCGGCGCCGTCGCTCTTCGCCACGCGACGCTCGCCGCCCGCGACGGGCGGCTCGGCCGACGGCGCCGCGCTCGCGATCGTCGAGCCTTGCTCGCCTTGCACGTCCCGCGCGCGCGTCCCGGACGGCGCATTCGCCGCCGGCATGCCGGATTCGGCCGCCGTCCGCCGCGCTTGCGCGCGCACATCGGCTGCTCGCGGCGCATGCGTTGCACCGCCGTGCGCAATCGCAGCGGGCTCGATCGACTCGGCGTCTTCGGCACGCTCCGCCGCATGCGCCGCCTCGTTCGCCGCCACCGCCGCCACTGCCGATTCCGCTTCGCCGCGCACACCTTCGCCTTCCGTCGCGCTGACGCGCGCGATGCGACGCGCGGGCTCGCGCGCCGCATCCGGCGACACGGCCCGCGCTCCCTCCGCGGCCGCCGCGCCAGCGGTTTCCCGCGCCGCGCCCGCCACATCCTGCTGCGCGCCCTCGGCGCGCGCGATTTCGCGCCGCACCCATGCGGGCGCGAGCCCCAGCTCTTCGAGCGCCGCTTCAGCCAACGCCATGCGCGCCTCCCTCCTTCGTCAATGCAAGACGCATCACAATCGCGTCCTCCCGGCTCCGGTGCTTCGCCGGATAGTAGTTCCTGCGCCGCCCGACCGACACGAAACCGAAGCGCTCATACAGATGAATCGCGCGCGGATTCGACGGCCGCACTTCCAGCAGCACGCCGTCGAGCCGCTCGGCGCACGCGATCCGCACCGCCTCGCGCAGCAGCGCGAGGCCGGCGCCCGAGCGCTGCGCGGCGGGCGCGACGCACAGATTCAGCAGATGCATTTCGTCGACGACGGGCATCAGCACGCAATAGCCGACGAGCGCGCCCGTCACGTGCCGCATGCAGACGCCGAAATAGCCGTTGCGCAGCGAATCCTCGAAGTTGCCGCGCGACCACGGAAATTCGTACGCGGCGCGCTCGATCTCGACGACTTCGTCGAGATCCGCATCCGTCATCGGCGATAGATAGCGGTCGGTCATCAGCACGCCGCTCATCGGCCGCCTCCGTCCGCGCGCGCCGCGAGCCGCTCGGCGGTGGTCTGCGCGACCTTGTCGCGCACGTACTCGGGCGCCGCGCGATCGGCGGGCACGACACGTCCCGCGCGGTACGCGCGCAGCGCGACGTGCGCGATCGGCAGCGCGTGCGGCAGCGCATCCGGATCGATCGCCTGCGCGCGCGCGCAGGCGGGCAGGCGATCGCCGAACGCCTGCGCCGCGTTGCCGGCGAGCACGAACGGCGCGTCGGGCACGCGCACGTCGGCGGGCGCCGCGAGCGTCGCCGGCGCGACTTCGCGCCAATCGCCCGCCGCGTCGTCCCACGCGTAATCGGCCCAATAGACTTCGTCCATTCGCGCGTCGAGCGCGGCGAGCACGCGCGTCACGCGGCCCGCGGCGTCGCCTGCGTTCAGGCGCGCGGCCTGCGCGCACGCGACGAGCGTGCCGACCGGCACGACGGGCAGCGCGCGGCCGAACGCGAGCCCCTGCGCGACGCCGGTGGCGGTGCGCAGCCCGGTGAACGAGCCGGGTCCCGCGCCGAACGCGATCGCGTTGCAATCGGCGAACGCGAGACCCGCTTCGTCGAGCACTTCGCGCACGGCGGGCAGCACGCGCGTGCTCGACACGGCGCCCGTGCGCTCGTGGCGAACCCAGGTTCGGATGGAAGCGGCATCGGCGGTCTGGCCGGCCGCGACGAGGAGCGCGACCGAGCAAAACTCGGTCGACGTGTCGATGGCGAGGAGCACTGTTTGCGTCATGGCCGACATTGTAATGCGGCGCCCCGCCCGCACGGGCGATCCCGTCCGATTCGCACGCGCTTGCCGTGCGCGAATCGGTTTGGAAGGAACGCTCGACCCGCCGCCCGCCCTCGCTTGCTAAGATCGTCGGCCTGGAAAAGCCAGCCTGGAACCTTACGGAGACACCCATGAGCGACATCACCGCCCAATTCGAGCAAGCGCAGATCGACGTGAAGCAGCTGACCGAGCGTCCCGGCAACCTGACGCTGCTGCGCCTCTACGCGCTCTTCAAGCAGGCGACCGACGGCGACGCGCACGGCGACAAGCCGGGCTTCACCGACATCGTCGGCAAGTACAAGTACGACGCGTGGGAAGCGCTGAAGGGCACGGCGCAGGACGATGCCAAGAAGCAGTACATCGAACTCGTCGAGTCGCTGAAGAACGGCACCGCGTCCTGAGCGCGCACGCCGCGCGGCCGGTTCGCGCCGGCCGCGCAAACCGTCATCGGCGCTGCCCGCCGCGCCCGCCCTGGGCGCAATCGACGGTGGCGCAGCGCAGCAAATCACTGTACAATGCGCACTGCGCGTCGCGACGAGCGGCTTTGCCAGCCCGATGCCAGCAGCCCTCATCGCCAGCGTTCCATAGCGTTTCGCTCCAATCCAGTTTAGAACCTGTCCCTTCCTGCGTAGCCCCTTGCGGGCTGTCAAGTCTCAGGCTGGCGGCATGCGTATCCGATACGCGCCGCACCCAAAAACAGCTTCTAACGAAATTGTTGTCCGCACGTCCACGACATGCGGACAATCGCCACGTTTCCCGATTTGCTCGATGAATCCGTCGACTTGGGTATGCGCGATTGGCGCGGCGTTCGACCCACTGTGTTTCAAGGATTGACATGACTTCGAGCAACCCCCTCAGCCCGCTCAACGCGATCGCCGATCAGGCGCTCAGCCTTCCCGCCGCCGCGCCGCAGACGGCCGACGGCGACCGCAGCGAGGCGGCTTCGGACGAACCGACGTTCGCGTCGCTCGGCCTGTCGCCGGAAATCGTCTCCGCGCTGCAGGCGGCCGGCTACGTGAAGCCGACGCCCGTGCAGCAGCGCGCGATTCCGGCCGGCATCGCAGGCCGCGACCTCCTCGTGTCGAGCCCGACTGGCTCGGGCAAGACGGCGGCGTTCATGCTGCCCGCGATCGAGCGCTTCGCGCAGTTGCAAAAGGCGCAGGCGCAGCAGCCGCGCGCGCCGCGCGAAGGGCAGCCGGGCGAGCGCCGCAGCCGCCGCCCGCAGCCCGTCGCGCGCCCCGGCCTGCTCGTCCTCACGCCGACGCGCGAGCTCGCGATGCAGGTGACCACGGCCGCGTCGACGTACGGCAAGCACCTGCGCCGTCTGCGCACGGTCAGCATCCTCGGCGGCGTCGCGTACGGCCAGCAACTGATGCTGCTCGCGAAGAACCCCGAGATCCTCGTCGCGACGCCGGGGCGCCTCCTCGACCACCTCGAGCGCGGCCGCATCGATTTGTCCGAACTGAAGATGCTCGTGCTCGACGAGGCCGACCGCATGCTCGACATGGGCTTCATCGACGACATCGACACGATCGTCGCCGCAACGCCCGAGTCGCGCCAGACGATGCTGTTCTCGGCGACGCTCGACGGCAAGATCGGCTCGCTCACGAACCGCCTGCTGAAGGACCCGGAACGTATCGAGATCACGCAGAAGATCGAATCGAGCTCGAACATCGCGCAGACCGTGCACTACGTCGACGACCGCGATCACAAGGATCGCCTGCTCGACCACCTGCTGCGCGACGTCGCGCTCGACCAGGCGATCATCTTCACCGCGACGAAGATCGACGCCGACCAGCTGGCCGGCCGCCTCGCCGACGCCGGCTTCCAGTCGGCCGCGCTGCACGGCGATCTGCCGCAGGGCGCGCGCAACCGCACGATCCGCGCGCTGCGCGAGCGCCGCGTGCGCGTGCTCGTGGCGACCGACGTCGCCGCGCGCGGGATCGACATTCCCGGCATCACGCACGTGTTCAACTACGACCTGCCGAAGTTCGCCGAGGACTACGTGCACCGGATCGGCCGCACGGGCCGCGCGGGCCGCTCGGGCATCGCGGTGAGCCTCGTGCATCACGCCGAGCAAGGCGCGTTGAAGCGCATCGAGCGCTTCGTGCGCGCGCCGCTGCCGGTGAACGTGATCGAAGGCTTCGAGCCGCGCAAGGCGCCGCCGCCGCGCAACGACCGCGGTAACGGCCGCGGCCGTCCGGGCGGAACCGGCGGCCGCCGGTTCGGCGGCAAGCCAGGCCAAGGCAACGGCCGCTCGGGCTCCGGCGGCTGGAGCGGCAAGCCGGGCGGCAATCGCGACGGCTACGGCGCACGCCGCGGCGATGGCCAGCGCGGCGGCCCGCGGCGCGGCAATTCGGCGGCATAAGCGGCTGCCTGCGGGCGCGTTCGCGACGCGAACGTGTCCGCGCCCCTCCCCCTCGAAAACCGGCGCATTCGCGCCGGTTTTTGTTTGCGCCCGAGATTTCACGATACGAAAAAATCTTTTGCGTCGTAAAAAATCATGTTGCGTGGCACAACCGAAGCCATTGCAGCATGGGAAACCGCATTCCGCAATAAGAAATTAAACAGATAAGCAACTGATTTTTATAGAATAAATTTTTTACAGCTTCGTGAAAAAGCCCCTGTTTCGACGCAGTCGATTTGCCTAGACTCTTATACAAGACTTCACGAACCGAAGCGCCGAATTCGAACCGCACCGCACCGCTCGTTTCGCGAATCGCCGATTTCTTCTCTTCAGGCAACGACCACTCAAGGAGCACGCATCATGTCGCGTCAACAACAGGCTCAGGAACTGCAAAAGCAATGGGAAACCGATCCGCGCTGGAAGGGCATCAAGCGCGCATTCACGGCTGAAGACGTCGTGCGCCTGCGCGGCTCGATCCAGCAGGAGCACACGCTCGCGAAGCGCGGCGCGGAAAAGCTCTGGACCCTCATCAACAACGAACCGTTCGTCAACGCGCTCGGCGCGCTGACGGGCAACCAGGCGATGCAGCAGGTGAAGGCCGGCCTCAAGGCCATCTACCTGTCGGGCTGGCAAGTCGCGGGCGACGCGAACGTCGCGGGCGAAATGTACCCGGACCAATCGCTGTATCCGGCGAACTCGGTGCCGCTCGTCGTCAAGCGCATCAACAATACGCTCACGCGCGCCGACCAGATCCAGTGGTCGGAAGGCAAGAACCCGGGCGACGAAGGCTACGTCGACTTCTTCGCGCCGATCGTCGCTGACGCGGAAGCCGGCTTCGGCGGCGTGCTGAACGCGTTCGAACTGATGAAGGCGATGATCGAGGCGGGCGCGTCGGGCGTTCACTTCGAAGACCAGCTCGCCTCGGTGAAGAAGTGCGGCCACATGGGCGGCAAGGTGCTCGTGCCGACCCGCGAAGCGGTCGCGAAGCTGTCGGCGGCACGTCTCGCGGCCGACGTGATGGGCACGCCGACCGTGCTGGTTGCCCGCACCGACGCCGAAGCGGCCGACCTCATCACGTCCGACGTCGACGACAACGACAAGCCGTTCCTGACGGGCGAACGCACGGTCGAAGGCTTCTTCCGCACGAAGCCGGGCCTCGAGCAGGCGATCTCGCGCGGTCTCGCGTACGCGCCGTACGCCGATCTGATCTGGTGCGAAACGGGCAAGCCGGATCTCGAGTACGCGAAGAAGTTCGCGGAAGCGATTCACAAGCAGTTCCCGGGCAAGATGCTGTCGTACAACTGCTCGCCGTCGTTCAACTGGAAGAAGAACCTCGACGACGCGACGATCGCGAAGTTCCAGAAGGAGCTCGGCGCGATGGGCTACAAGTTCCAGTTCATCACGCTCGCCGGCTTCCACGCGCTGAACTACTCGATGTTCAACCTCGCGCACGGCTATGCCCGCACGCAGATGAGCGCGTTCGTCGAACTGCAGCAAGCCGAGTTCGCGGCGGCCGACAAGGGCTTCACCGCGGTCAAGCACCAGCGCGAAGTGGGCACCGGCTACTTCGACGCAGTGACGCAGACGGTCGAGCGCGAAGCGTCGACGACCGCGCTGCATGGCTCGACGGAAGACGAACAGTTCTTCGACGGCCAGAAAGTCGCCTGAGCTCCGACGGGCGCAGGCGCGCCGCGCGCGGCCACGAGCCGCCGCGGCGCGCATCCGGCAAGACCAAGACCATATCAGGGAGAACTCACCCGCCGCGCGCATGGTTGCGCCATGCCTGCCCGAGGGTGCGCGGCGTCTCGCGACGTCGCCGACATTGAAGCGCGCCGGTCCCTGCCCGGCGCGCGTATTTTTTTCTCGGCTGGCGCGTCGCGGCCGTTCGTCGGGCTACGCGCGGCACGCTATCGATAGACGATCACGGGAATCTTCGTATGGGTCAGCACGCGCTGCGTCTCGCTGCCGATCAGCAGGCTGCCGAGCCCGCGCCTGCCGTGCGACGCCATGAAAATCACGTCGCAGCCGCCCCGCTCGGCGGCTTCGATGATGCCGAGATACGGCGACGGATGCACGCTCGTCGCCGATTCGCACGCGACCCCCGCGCGCCGCGCGGCGGCCTCGACGTCGGCCAGATGCGCGCGCGCCTCGCGCTCGCTGCGCTCGCGGAAATCGGCGGGCGGTTCGATCACGACTTCGGAAAACGGCGAGTACGGATACTGCGGCAGGCACGCGTAGGCCGTCACCCGCGCGCCGACCGCCTGCGCGAGATCGATCGCGCCGTCGATCGCTTTCTTCGACAGATCGGACCCGTCGGTCGGAACCAGGATGTGCTTGAACATGGCGAGCTCCGTCGGCAACTGCGGCGCGTCCGGGCGCGGGCGTACCCGCGACGGCCGGCCGATGCCGGGCGGCCCGTGCGGACGCTGCGTGATTCGATTGTAGTGCGCGAAATCGCGCCGCCGCACGCGCTAGAGGGTTCGCCCTCATATCGGAAACGCGCGCAGCCGGGCGCGAATTGTGCGTGCGCAGCGCATGCCGAAGTGGCGCGCGAACGCCCCGCGCGCGCGGCGAAGGCCCGCGCCGCCGCACCGGCGTCACCCCCAGTAGCCGGGCCGCTCGTACGTGTGCTTCAGGAAATCGAGAAAGAGCCGGACCCTGAGCGGCAGATGCCGGCGCTGCGGGAACACCGCGTGAATGCCGATCGGCGGCGCGGCGAACGCGTCGAGCACGCTCACCAGCCGGCCCGCCGCGATGTCGGCGCCGACCTCCCACCACGAGCGCCACGCGAGGCCGTGCCCGTCGAGGCACCATTCGTGCAGCACCGCGCCGTCCGAGCACTCCATCGGGCCCGACACGCGGATCGACACGATCTTGCCTTCGTCGACGAACGTCCAGCCGCGCTGCTGGTTCGCGTTCGCCGCGAGCGCGAGGCAGCGGTGGCGCGCGAGATCGGCGAGCGTCGCCGGCATGCCCGCGCGCGCGAGATACGCGGGCGACGCGACGCACACGCGGCGGTTCTCGCCGAGCTTGAGCGACACGAGCGACGAATCGGGCAGCTCGCCCAGGCGTACCGCGCAATCGAAGCCCTCGTTGACGAGGTCGACCATTCGGTCGGACAGATCGAGCGTGACCGATACGTCCGGATGCGCATCGGTGAACGCCGGCACGAGCGGCGCGACGTGCCGCCGGCCGAAGCCCGCGGGCGCCGACACGCGCAGGTGCCCGCTCGCCTTCACGCCGCCCGCGGACACGCTCGCCTCGGCGTTCTGCATGTCGTTGATGATCCGCTGGCAATCCTCGAGGAACGCGGAGCCTTCGAACGTCAACGTGAGCTTGCGCGTCGTGCGTACGAGCAGCTTCACGCCGAGCCGCTCCTCGAGCGCGTCGAGCCGGCGGCCGATGATCGCGGGCGCGACCCCTTCAGCGTGCGCGGCCGCCGACAGGCTGCCCTTCGCGGCGACCGCGGCGAACGTTTCGATCTGTTTGAAGCGATCCATCCCGTGCGCGGGCGGCGCGAGCCGTCCGCTCCGTTGAACATGAAATCGCTCCAGATTAGATATCAAAAAGTAAAAGATCAAGTGATGATTACTGTCTTTTTTAGTTCAAGCCATCACTAATAGAATCGATTTCGACCTCTGATCGTGGAGCGCAACGTCATGCCCGGCATCCCGCCCGCCTTCCCGAAGGCGATCCTCTTCGACGCGTACGGCACGCTGTTCGACGTGCACGCGGTCGTCGCCGCGGCGGAACAGATGTTTCCGGGGCGCGGCGAGCCGCTGTCGCAGCTCTGGCGGCGCAAGCAGATCGAATACTCGCAGTTGCGCACGCTCGCCGATCCGGCGGGCGCGCGCTACCGGCCGTTCTGGGACCTGACGCTCGACGCGCTGCGCTTCGCCGCGCGCGCGCTCGGCCTCGCGCTGCCTGCGGCCGCCGAGAAGCGGCTGATGGACGAATATGCGTGCCTGTCGACGTATCCCGACACGGTGCCGACGCTGCGCGCGCTGCGTGCGCGCAAGACGCCGCCGAAGCTCGCGATCCTGTCGAACGGCAATCCGCAGATGCTCGACATCGCGATCAAGAGCGCCGGGATGAGCGGCCTGTTCGACCGCGTGTTGTCGGTCGACACGGCGCGCGCGTACAAGCCGTCGCCCGCCGCGTACGCACTCGGCGCGACGGCGTTCGACGCGGCGCCCGCCGACATCGCGTTCGTGTCGTCGAACGGCTGGGACGTCGCGGGCGCCGGCTGGTTCGGCTACCGGACCTTCTGGCTGAACCGCACGGGCGCGCCGTTCGAGGAACTCGACTCGCCGCCCGCGGGCACGGGCGCCGGCATGGCCGACCTGCTCGCCTTTCTGGATGCGCCGCCCGCCGCCGCGAAAACGGCCGGCCGCGCGCGCCCGACGCCCGCCGCCTGACGCGTCGCGCGGCCCCATTTCATGCAATTGCACCACTGCGTAACTGACCGACCAAGGAGAAAACCGATGACCACGACGCTGAAGCTGCCGCAAGGCATGGCGATCACGGGCGAGATCAAGCCCGGTTACGAAGCGATTCTCGCGCCCGACGCGCTCGAGCTCGTCGCGAAGCTGCACCGCCAGTTCGCGCCGCGCCGCCGCGAGCTGCTGGCCGCGCGCGTCGAACGCACGAAGCGCCTCGACGCCGGCGAGCGCCCCGACTTCCTCGCCGAGACGCAAGCGATCCGCGAAGGCGACTGGAAGGTCGCGCCGCTGCCGGCGGACTTGCAGTGCCGCCGCGTCGAGATCACGGGCCCCGTCGAGCGCAAGATGATCATCAACGCGCTGAACTCGGGCGCGGATTCGTACATGACGGACTTCGAGGATTCGAACGCGCCGAGCTGGACGAACCAGATCGACGGCCAGATCAACCTGAAGGACGCGGTGCGCCGCACGATCTCGCTCGAGCAGAACGGCAAGTCGTACAAGCTCAACGACAAGATCGCGACGCTGATCGTGCGTCCGCGCGGCTGGCACCTCGACGAGAAGCACGTGACGGTCGACGGCGAGCGCGTGTCGGGCGGCATCTTCGATTTCGCCCTGTTCCTGTTCCACAACGCGAAGGAACTCATCGCGCGCGGCTCGGGCCCGTATTTCTATCTGCCGAAGATGGAAAGCCATCTCGAGGCGCGTCTCTGGAACGACATCTTCGTCGCCGCGCAGGAACAGGTCGGCATCCCGCGCGGCACGATCCGCGCGACCGTGCTGATCGAGACGATCCTCGCCGCGTTCGAGATGGACGAGATCCTGTACGAACTGCGCGAGCACAGCTCGGGCCTGAACGCCGGCCGCTGGGACTACATCTTCTCCGCGATCAAGAAGTTCAAGAACGACCGCGATTTCTGCCTCGCGGACCGCGCGAAGATCACGATGACGGTGCCGTTCATGCGCGCCTACGCGCTGCTGCTGCTGAAGACCTGCCACAAGCGCAACGCGCCGGCGATCGGCGGGATGAGCGCGCTGATCCCGATCAAGAACGATCCGGAAGCGAACGACAAGGCGATGGGCGGCGTGCGCGCTGACAAGCAGCGCGACGCGACCGACGGCTACGACGGCGGCTGGGTCGCGCACCCGGGCCTCGTGTCGCTCGCGATGGAAGAGTTCGTCAAGGTGCTCGGCGACAAGCCGAACCAGATCGGCAAGCAGCGCGACGACGTGCAGATCGAAGGCAAGAACCTGCTCGACTTCCAGCCGGAAGCGCCGATCACCGAAGCGGGCCTGCGCAACAACGTCAACGTCGGCATTCACTACCTCGGCTCGTGGCTCGCGGGCAACGGCTGCGTGCCGATCCACAACCTGATGGAAGACGCGGCGACGGCCGAGATTTCGCGCTCGCAAGTCTGGCAGTGGATTCGCTCGCCGAAGGGCGTGCTCGACGACGGCCGCAAGGTTACGGCCGAGCTCGTGCGCGAGTACGCGAAGGTCGAGCTCGAGAACGTGAAGCAAGTGGTCGGCGGCGACACGGCGCCTTACGATCGCGCCGCGGTGATCTTCGAGCAGATGTCGACGTCGGAGAACTTCACCGAGTTCCTGACGCTGCCGCTCTACGAAGAAATCTGAGCGAACGGGGGCGGCCGCGCGTCGTATGTGATGCGCCGCCGCGCCTCGCATGATTCGCGGCGCGACTCACGAACCTGGATGCTCGCGTCGCCTGAGCCGGAAATGCGAAAGGCGCCCTGTGGGCGCCTTTTGTCGTTCAGCGTTCAGCGTTCAGCGTTCAGCGTTCAGCGTTCAGCGTTCAGCGTTCAGCGTTCAGCGTTCAGCGTTCAGCGTTCAGCGTTCAGCGTTCAGCGTTCAGCGTTCAGCGTTCAGCGTTCAGCGTTCAGCGTTCAGCGTTCAGCGTTGGACGTCGGTTTGGATTTTTGTTCCCGTCCTCTTGCCGCCAGAACTTTGGACTCCCGGCTCGACGGCGGCCCTTGCGTTCCCTATCGGGCGCCATAGGCGGCGTCGGCGCTCGCCGGCCGCGCTTCCTCGTTCGAAGCCGGCCGTCGTCGGCCATCGACGGTCGCGCATCCGACGTCCGCGGCCAGATTTCGCACGCCGCCGCGCTCGCGCACGACGGTCGCCGCCACACGTCGCAGCCGCAGATCGCACATGCGACGCAGCGTCACGCGGCGCGCGCTCGGCGATACTGCACCCAATCGCCCGACTCGATCCGCGGCCGGTCCGCGATCGAATGCGCGACGACCGGATAGTACAGGCAATCGTACCGCCGCCCGCCGAGCTCGACCAACGCCTGCTGCTGCACGAACAGCCCCTCGATGCCCGGATAGACCGCCTCGATCTCGTCGAGCACCGGCACGAGTTGCTCGTCGATCGCGTAGACGTCGCCCCAGACGAGATCGCGGCCGCTCTCGGCGACCATCCCCGGATAATTGCCGAAATCGTACAGCCGCCCCGCCACCGCCACGGCGCCGATCAGCGTCGGCGCCGCGATGCCGTGCCGCGCGGCCGCCCGGCCGATGTCGTTGATCTCGCCCGCTCTCAGGGTCCCGTAGCAGAATACGTAGCGCATCGCATTTCCCTTCCTTGTTACAGTCGTGCCATCGAGCCGGCACGCCGCCGCGTCACTCGAGCAGCGCGCCGTCGCTGACGAGGACACCGTCGGCGTCCGCGTAAATCCAGTCGCCCGGCACGATGCGCGTGCCGCGTACGTCGACGGGCACGTCGCTCACCCCGACGCCGCGCTTGTCGCTCTTGCGCGGATGCGCGGCGAGCGCGAGCACGCCGACGCTGCATTCGGCGAGTTCGGCCGAGTCGCGCACGCAACCGTTCACGACGATCCCGGCCCAGCCGTTCTTCTGCGCGAGCGCGCCGAGGTTGCCGCCGACGAGCGCGCAGCGCAGGCTGCCGCCGCCATCGACGACGAGCACGCGCCCCGCGCCATCCTGCTCGAGCGCCGCGCGCACGAGCGTGTTGTCCTCGAACAGCTTGAGCGTCGCGGCCGGTCCCGCGAAGCGCCGCACGCCGCCGAACGAGCGGAACGCGGGCTCGAGCACGCGCAGCGTGCCGTCCGCGAGGCGGCCTTCGTTCGCGTCGCAAAGGTCGGTGGTGGCGAACATCATGTCGAAGTCTCCTGGAGGGCCGTGTGGTGTCGATCCGGCATTATCGGCGAAGAAAAATCCCGCTGCGGCAGGTAGAAGGCTCGCCCTACAATAGCCGGACGCACCACCCGCCCCTGTCTTCGATCACCGATGAGCCCGTCCGTTCCCCTTGCGGCGCAGCCGCCCGCCGCCACGATCGACGTTCCGTCCGAATTCGCGCCGACCCCATCGCACCCGATGCGCGTGCGCGCCCGCGCGACCGCCGCCGGCACGCGCGTGCCGCTGCACTCGCACGCGTGGGCGCAGCTCGCGTACGCGTCGCGCGGCGTGCTGCGGCTCGCGACGGCCGATTCGACGTGGATGGTGCCGCCGTCGCGCGCGATCTGGGTGCCGCCGCGAATTCCGCATGAAGTCGTGATCGTCGAGGACGCGTATCTGCGCACGCTATACGTCGCCGAATCGGCGGTGCCGGACGGGCTCGACGCGTGCCGCGTCGTCGAGGTGTCGGGGCTGCTGCGCGAGCTGATCGTCGCGCTCGAGGCGCGCGCGCTCAATCGGGCGCGCGAGCGGCTGCTGGCCGAGCTCGTGCTCGACGAACTCACGCGTGCCGAGCCGCTGCCGCTCGCGGTGCCGATGCCGGCCGAAAAGCGGCTGCGCGCGCTGTGCGAAGCGGTGCTCGCGCATCCAGCCCAGGGCGAATCGCTCGAGCACTGGGCGGCGTGCGTCGGCGCGAGCACGCGGACGATCGCACGGCTCTTCAAGCAGGAGCTCGGCGTGAGTTTTTCGCAATGGCGTCAGCAGGCGCTGCTCGCGCGCGCGATTCCGCTCCTGAACCAGGGGCGGCCGCTATCGCACATCGCGCACGAACTCGGCTACCAGAGCCAGAGCGCGTTCTCCGCGATGTTCCGGCGCGCGTTCGGGGCGAGCCCTCGCGCGTTCATTCAGCGCGGCGACGTGCATGCGGCGGCGGAACTCGCGCAGGCCGACGACGGGGACGCCGGACCGCTGCTGTGACGGCGGGCAGGTGCGGTCGGATCGACCGGGCCGGCGGAGCGCTCGGCCTTCGGGATGTGACCGACGACTCTGCTTGCGAGCGGCGCGTCCGGACGAACACGACGGAATCAATCGACCTCGGTCGCCGTCCCGAATCGACGCGGCGCGGCGCGGCACATTCAAGGCGAAGCCGTCGATCTCGGTCGTTCCCCCCGCGAGCCGAGGCAGGTTCGCGCGCCCGTTCGGACTGCTAGATGCTCTGCCCATCGCGGCGCGCCTCACGCAAGCCATTTATCGAATCCGCGTCGGCCAACGCTCTACGTACGCGGCGCGCACTCGATCGCGCACGCGCCGCCCCGTCGCCTCGCTCGATTCGTTCGCGCCGTTTCCCCGTTCGCCCGACGAGGCTCCGCCGCGCATGCGGCCTCACCGCGGCACGAGCCGCACCATATGGCGGATCGACCCGAACTGCGCAAGACGCGGCCCCGCGAGCCGATAGCCCATCCGCAGATAGAGCCGCGCGGCCGGGTTGTCGACGAACACGCGCAGCTGCGTCTCCCGCAAGCCGCGCGCCTTCGCGAAGCGGTGCGACATCTCGAGCAGGTACGTACCCGCGCCGCGCTGCCGATGCCCCGGCGCGATCTGCACGTCGCGGACGTGCAGCGAATCGCCCTCCTCGGTGATTCTCAACAAACCGATGGGCGAGCCGTCGAGCTCGAGAATGAAGTTCTCCGAGTCGCGCCAGCTCGCGAAAAAGAGATCCGCGCGCCATTTGAGGCCGTGGCGCTCGTAGTACGCATTCATGTTGCCGTGCGTGAGCGCTTCCGCGAATTCGAAGTCGCCCGGCTCGGCGGAGCGCAGCAGATAGACGAGAGGAGCGGCGGCGGAATCGGACATGGCGTGTTCGCAAAACCTGCGTCATCGCCACGATAGCGCAGCCGGCGCGCGTTGCAATGCCGATTTGCACGCATGCGGCCACGATGCACCGAACAATCCGGCAGGAATCGGGACGGAAAACAAAAAGCCCGTTCAGGCGTTCCTGAACGGGCTTCGATTTGGCGGAGCGGACGGGACTCGAACCCGCGACCCCCGGCGTGACAGGCCGGTATTCTAACCGACTGAACTACCGCTCC
>NZ_LOYJ01000023.1:0-9196 GCF_001526245.1 Burkholderia sp. MSMB1498 | reverse complement strand
GTGCTGTTTCTGTCGGCGTTCCCGAGCGCGGCGCTCACCGGCCAGTCGTTTGTCGTCAGCCACGGCTGGTTCATGCAATGAAGCCGCGCGCCCGCACCGAAAAGCAGGCCGTCGATCCGGCGGATCTGCACAACGAAGCAAGCGTGCCGAATGCGCTCGAGCAAGAGCACGCGCACACGCACACGCACACGCCGTTCCATGATTTGCCGTACGAAACGATCGCGCTCGTGCTGCAAGGCGGCGGCGCGCTCGGCGCGTATCAAGCGGGCGTGTTCGAAGGGCTGCACGAAGCGGGCATTCCGCTCAACTGGATCGCCGGCATCTCGATCGGCGCGCTGAACACGGCGCTGATCGCGGGCAATCCGCCCGAACGGCGCGTCGAGCGGCTGCGCGAGTTCTGGAACACGATCTGCCAGCCCGCGTTCTTCCCCGCGCTGCCGGCCATGTTCGAATCCGCGCTCTTCAACAGCCACGAATACGTGCGCACGTTCTTCACCGCGAGCCAGGCGGCGAGCGCGGTCGTGCAGGGACAGCGCGGCTTCTTCGTGCCGCGCTTCCCGCCGCCGCTGCCGGGCTCGACGCATCCGCCGGAAAAGGTCAGCTATTACGACACGTCCGCGCTGCGCTCGACGCTCCTGAAGCTGTGCGACTTCGACCGGATCAATTCGGGCGAGACGCGCGTGTCGGTCGGCGCGGTGAACGTCGGTACGGGCAACTTCATCTACTTCGACAACGCGAAGACGACGCTGCGCCCCGAGCATTTCATGGCGTCGGGCGCGCTGCCGCCCGCGTTTCCGCCCGTCGAGATCGACGGCGAGTTCTACTGGGACGGCGGCATCGTGTCGAACACGCCGCTGATGGAAGTGCTGCGCGCGTCGCCGCGACGCGACACGCTCGCGTTCCAGGTCGACCTGTGGAGCGCGCGCGGGCCGCTGCCCGAATCGATGAACGACGTGACCGAGCGCACGAAGGACGTTCAGTATTCGAGCCGCACGCGCCTCATCACCGACACGCTGCAGCGCGAGCAGCGCTTTCGCAACGTACTGCGCCGCGTGCTCGATCAGGTGCCCGAGGAAATGCGCAAGAACGATCCGTGGTGCCAGCAGGCCGAGACGCTGTCGTGCGGCAAGCGCTACAACGTCCAGCATCTGATCTATCAGCAGAAGGCGTACGAGCAGCACTACAAGGACTATCAGTTCGGCGCGTCGACGATGCGCGACCACTGGTCCGCGGGCCTCGCGGACATTCGCAAGACGCTCGCCGTGAAGAACGGCCTTGCGCTGCCGGACAACGACGCAGGCTTCGTCACGCACGACATTCACCGGATTCGGTGAGGCTCCCCGCTCGCGGCCGGCGCGCGCCGGCCGCGTCTTTCGTTTTCTCGCTCGCCGCTTCGCCATGCCGATTTTCATCGTCCTGTTCGCGCTCGCCGCCTTGATCTGGGGCGCGGTCTACACGTTTCATGCGATCGCCGCGCGCTTCGGCGACGCCATGGCGATCGGCGCCGCCGTCGTCGCGACCGCCGCGATCGCGGCGGCGGTCGCGCACTGGGCCCGGCGGCGGCGCGACGTCGCGCCGAACGCGCGAGAGGACGGCTGGACCCACGTGCTGCAGCGCGCATGGGGCGATCTGCGCATATCGGCGACGAAGGGGCTGCTGTGGCTGTCGCAGGACGGCGACGCCGGCCGCTACACGCTCACCGATCTGAGCGGCTGCCGCGCGCAGACGCTCGACGGCCGCTGGTATCTCGTCGTCGCCGTGCGCGACGAGCGGCGCGCCGAGTGGAAGCTGCCGATGGACGACAAGCGCGACGCGCAGCGCTGGGCGCGCGTGCTGACGCTCGCGAAGCGGCAGCGTCTGTAACGGGCCGGCCGCGCGCGACGGCCGGCGGTCGATCGTCGCCGCACGGAGCGCGCAATCGGGGTCGAAATCCCCGTATCGGCAATCCGCGGAGCGAACGCGCCCGCGCCGCCGAAAACAAGCGGATCGTCCTATCCGCCCGCCGGCGCGCCTGCCACAGTAGCGGCGTCAGACTTTCGAACCGGAGTTCAGCGTGGCCGAAACCAACGCCTCCCGCACGCTCGCCTTTCGCCCGTTTACCCAGGACGACATCGACACTGCCCAGCGCCTGTCCAGTTGCTTTCAGTGGCCGCATCGCGTCGACGACTGGCGCTTCGTCGCGAAGCTCGGCAGCGGCTTCGTCGCGCAAGACGGCAGCGGCGTGATCGGCACCGCGCTCGGCTGGCGCTACGGCCGCGAGCACGCGTCGCTCGGCATGGTGATCGTCGCGCCGGACCAGCAGGGCCGCGGCATCGGCCGCGAGCTGCTCGCGCGGATCGTCGACGATCTCGGCGAGCGCACGCTGTTCCTGCACGCGACGCCCGCCGGCAAGCCGCTCTACGCGAAGTTCGGCTTCAAGCCGACCGGCATCACCGAGCAGCACCAGGGCGCCGCGTTTCATCCGCCGCTGATTTCGCTGCCGCCCGGCGAGCGCCTGCGTCCGATCGGCGTCAACGACACGGCGCGCCTCGGCGCGCTCGCATCGCGCGCGTGCGGCTACGACCGCAGCGCCGTGATCGACGCGTTGCTCGACGTCGCGAGCGGCATCGCGCTCGATCGCGACGGCGAGCTGCTCGGCTTCGCGCTGTTCCGCCGCTTCGGCCGCGGCCACGCGATCGGGCCGGTGATCGCGCCGGACACGCTGCGCGCGCAGGCGCTGATCAGCCACTGGCTCGCGCTGCACGCCGGCATGTTCGTGCGAATCGACGTGCCCGGCGACAGCGGCCTGTCCGGCTGGCTCGAAGAGCTCGGGCTGCGGCGCGTCGACTCGGTCGTCGCGATGGTGCGCGGCGCGGCGCCCGAGCGCGATCCTGCGCTGCGGCAGTTCGCGATCGTCAATCAGGCGCTCGGCTGATTGCGCTCGGCCGCGATCGCCCGCTTCATGCGATGACCTTCGTCTACAAGGCCGATCCGGCGCGCGGCGCGCAGTGGGCGCGCCTTTTCGCGGAAAAAGCGCCTGATGTCCCGTTCCGTCTGTGGCCCGACATCGGCGATCCGTCCGCCGTCCGCTATCTGGCCGCGTGGCAGCCGCCCGACGATCCGCTGCGGCTGATGCCGAATCTCGAAGTCGTGTTCTCGGTCGGCGCGGGCGTCGATCAGTTCGATCTGTCCTGCGTGCCCGCGCACGTCCCGGTCGTGAGGATGATCGAGCCGGGGATCGTCGAGGGGATGGTCGAATACGTGATGCAGGCCGTGCTGACGATTCATCGCGACATGTTCGACTACGCGGCGCTGCAGCGCATGCAGGTGTGGCGAGCGAAGCCGGTGCGCGCCGCCGCGTCGCGGCGCGTCGGCGTGCTCGGCCTCGGCATGCTCGGGCAGGCGGTGCTCGACGCGCTGCGCCGCTTCGGCTTTCCGTGCGCGGGCTGGAGCCGCTCGCCGCGCACGCTGGAGGGCGTCGACTGCTACGCGGGCGAAACGGGGCTCGCCGCACTGCTCGCGCGCTCGGACATCCTCGTGTGCCTGCTGCCGCTCACGCCCGAAACGCGCGGGCTGCTCGACATGCCGTTGTTCGACGCGCTGCCGGACGGCGCGTCGCTGATCCACGTCGGCCGCGGCCCGCAGCTCGTCGAAGCGGCGCTCCTCGACTCGCTCTCATCGGGCAAGCTCGACAGCGCGATCGTCGACGTGACCGACCCGGAGCCGCTGCCGGCGGGACACCCTTTCTGGACGCATCCGCGCATCCGGATCACGCCGCACATCGCGAGCGCGACGCGGCCCGACACGGCGGTCGACGCGGTGCTCGCGAATCTCGCGCGGCATCGCGCGGGGGAGCCGATGGTGGGCGTCGTCGATCGCGCGCGCGGCTATTAGGCGGTTGTCGGGCGGTTGTCGGCGGATATCGGGCGGGGCCGATGAGCGCTTGCCGGGTGCGTGTCGTCGGGCGCGATGCGCGGCGATGGGGCTCGGCGCGTGTTCGTGCGCGCTTGCACTTGCACTTGCACTTGCATGCGCAGAAGCAAAGACAAAGACAAAGACAAAGACAAAGACACCATACCTTCCCCATCGCGTGCGAAGCAACGCGCGCGTGCGTGACTGAAAACACCGCGTTCGAATTCGGCACCACGCATCATCAGCCAATCCGACATTCATGCGCCCCAAACGCGCACGCCGGCGCGCACGATCCACGGCGACACGCCATGCGGCCGAAACAGCCCGCGCCCGCACGCGGCGCGCCGTTCCCGAACGCACGGAATCCGCCGCGCCCGACGCAGCAGAAAATGCCGTCCCGCCCCGTCGAAACGCCGCATCCGTACGCTTGCGCGCCGCAATTGGACGCGCGCGTAAATCGTCCGATCGGTAGCATGGCCTCACACGTACTGTTCGAACGAGAGCCTGCACCGCCATGACCATTCCATCGCTGATCGAAGCCGATCGTCGGCATCTGATCCATCCCGTCGTCAGCTACCGCGCGCACGAGGCGCGCGGCGTCACCGTGCTCGATTCCGCCGACGGCGTGTTCCTGCGCGACGCCGAAGGCAACGAACTCCTCGACGCGTTCTCCGGCCTCTGGTGCGTGAACGTCGGCTATGGCCGCGACAGCATCGTCAAGGCCGCGGCCGAGCAGATGGCGCGCCTGCCGTATGCGACCGCGTATTTCCACTTCGGCTCCGCGCCCGCGATCGAGCTCGCCGAGAAGCTGACCGCGCTCGCGCCGAAGTCGCTCGCACGCGTCTACTTCACGCTCGGCGGCTCGGACGCCGTCGATTCGGCGCTGCGCTTCATCACGCATTACTTCAACGCGACGGGCCGTCCGCAGAAGAAGCACGTGATCGCGCTCGAGCGCGGCTATCACGGCTCGTCGTCGATCGGAGCCGGGCTCACCGCGCTCGCGACGTTCCATCGCCACTTCGACGTGCCGCAGCCGACCCAGCATCACATCGAATCGCCGTACGCATACCGCCATCCGGCAGGCCACGACGATGCGGCGCTGATCGCCGCGTCGGTCGCGGCGCTCGAGGCGAAGGTCGCCGAGCTGGGGGCCGAGCGCGTCGCCGCGTTCTTCTGCGAGCCGGTGCAAGGCTCGGGCGGCGTGATCGTGCCGCCCTTCGGCTGGCTCAAGGCGATGCGCGACGCGTGCTCGCGGCTCGGCATCCTGTTCGTCGCCGACGAAGTCATCACCGGCTTCGGCCGCACCGGCCCGCTCTTCGCGTGCGAGGCCGAGGGCGTCGAGCCCGATCTGATGACGGTCGCGAAGGGGCTGACGGCGGGCTACGCGCCGATGGGCGCGGTGCTGATGTCCGACGAGATCTATCGGGGAATCGCCGACGGCGGCGCCGCCGACGCCGCGATCGGCCACGGCCACACGTATTCCGCGCACCCGGTGAGCGCGGCGATCGCGCTCGAAGTGCTGCGCCTCTATCACGAAGGCGGGCTGCTCGAAAACGGCATCGCGCATGCGCCGCGCTTCGCGCGCGAGCTCGACGCGCTGCGCGCGCATCCGCTCGTCGGCGACGCGCGTTCGCGCGGGCTGCTCGGCGCGCTCGAGCTCGTCGCCGACAAGGCGAGCAAGGCGCGCTTCGATCCATCGCTCAATCTGCCCGAGCGGATCGCGGCGGCGGCGTACCGCAACCGCGTCGTGTTCCGCGCGTTCGGCGACGGCATCCTCGGCTTCGCGCCCGCGCTCAGCTACACGGCGGACGATTTCGACTTGCTGTTCGCGCGGCTGCGCGCGACGCTCGACGAAGTGTCCGCGCAAACCGACGTGCGGCGCGCGCTCGACGCAGCGCACGCGCGAGCCGCGTGACGCGCTCCCACGTCAAGCCGGGAAGCCACGCCGGGAATCCGGAGCCCGGCGGACACGTGGGAAAACGCTGCCTTGTGGCCGCAATTTTGTGACCGTAAAGTAACCGTACGTTTACTCTTCATTCTTCCGACGCCGTGATGATGGGCGACTGCAAGCTGGACAAGATCGATCTGCGGATACTCGCGCAGCTGCAAAAGCGCGGCCGCATCACCAACGTGGAGTTGGCGGATGCGGTCGGCCTGTCGCCGAGCCCGTGCCTGATACGGGTCAAGCGCCTGGAGAAAGCGGGTTACATCGCCGGCTACGGCGCGGACATTCAGCTCGAAAAGCTCGGCGACGTGCAGATCGTGTTCACCGAAGTCACGCTCGCCGACCACCGCCGCGAGGACTTCGACCGCTTCGTCGCGGCGATCCGCAACGTCGACGAGATCGTCGAATGCCACCTCGCGAGCGGCGGGTACGACTATCTGCTGAAATTCGTCACGCGCAGCGTGAGCCACTATCAGACGATCATCGAAGGGCTGCTCGAACGGAACATCGGCATCGAAAAGTACTTCAGCTACGTGATCATCAAATCGCCGTTCGTGAAGCGGCACTATCCGCTCGAAGCGCTGTTCGCCGATCGGCATTGACGCGGCGGAACGCCCGTTTCGCGGGCGACATAGGAGAGCGGGCGGCCGGTTTCGGACGCCTTCGCGGCGGCTCCCGAAAAATCTCACCTTTGGGCGGAAAGCGCGCCGAAGCGGGCTGAAGCAGCCGTCGGCGCGCTCGCCGGACGCGCGGCGGCGGTGGTTGTCTCAAGCCGTCGGACCGAACGGCAGCGGCATTCGCATCCGCGCCGCCGCCGTTCGTCAGAACGTCACGCGCCCCTCGAGATAGAACACGCACGATCCTTCGAGCTCGACGCGCTCGCCGTTCAGCCGGCAGCGCACGTCGCCGCCGCGCGGCGACGCCTGATGCGCGCGAAACGCGGTCTTGCCGAGCCGCGCCGCCCAGTACGGCGCGAGCGCGCAATGCGCGCTGCCCGTCACCGGATCTTCCGGCACGCCCTTCGCCGGCGCGAAATAGCGGCTGACGAAATCGTAGTCGCCGCCGTCCGCGGCCGTCACGATCACGCCGCTGCGATCCAGCGCCGCAAGCGCGGCCATGTCCGGATTCAGCGCGCGCACCGCCTGCGCGCTCGCGAGCCGCGCCAGATACACGTGCGCGTTCGCATGCACGTCTTCGAGCGCGCCTGCGCCGAGCGCGTCGGCGAGCCGTGCATGCGCACGCGCGTCGCTCGGCGCGGTCGGGCGGGCGGGGAAATCCATCCGGTAGCCGTCCGGCGTGCGTTCGACGGTCAACGGCCCGCTCGCCGTGTCGAACACGACGCGCTCGCGCGCGGGCTCGACCCGCTCCATCACGACGGCGGCGCTCGCAAGCGTCGCGTGCCCGCAAAGCGGCACCTCGATGCGCGGCGTGAACCAGCGCAGCCGATAGCCGGACGCGTGCGGCACGGCGAACGCCGTTTCCGCCAGATTGTTCTCCGCCGCGATCGCCTGCATCGTCGCGTCGTCGGGAAAGCGATCGAGCAGCACGACGGCCGCGGGATTGCCCGCGAAACGGCGATTCGCGAACGCGTCGACTTGATAGATGGGCGCCGAGATCGGCCGGTCGGCCGCGCGATCGGCATGCGCGCTTGCCGTGTTCGCTGCGTTCATCGCGTTCTTCGTTCGGGTCTTGGCGATCGGTGGATCGAAGGTGAGCTCACGGCGGCGCCGACGCTCACGGCAAACCGTTGGCGCAATGCTCGGCGAAGCCCGCTCGCGCGGCGAGCCGCGCGAAATACGCGGACACCGCCGCGAAATCGGGCTTGTCGTCGAACGGCGTGCGCAGCCACCGGTTGACCGACAAGCCGATCGCGACGTCGGCGAGCGTGTAGTCGGTGCCGGCGACGTACGCGCCCGTCGCGTCGAGCCGCGCGTTCAGGATCGCCATGTGCCGCGTCCAGCTCTCGCACGACGCGCGGATCTGGCCCTGATCCCGATGGCTCGGCTCGTTGCGCACGATCGCGAAGAACGCGTAGCTCCACGCGCGGTTCAGCGCGGTCGTCTGCCAGTCGAGCCATTGATCGACGCGCGCCCGCGCGTGCGGCTCGGCCGGATACAAATGCGCGCCGCCGTACCGGTTCGCCAGATAGCGGATGATCGCGTTCGATTCCCAGAGCACGAAATCGCCGTCCACGAGCACCGGCACGAGGCCGTTCGGGTTCAGCGCGAGGAATTCGGGCGTCTGCGTCGACCGGAATCCCGCACCCCAGTCTTCGCGTTCGAACCCGAGCTGCAATTCGGCGCACGTCCACATCACCTTGCGGACGTTGATCGACGGCGCCTTGCCGAGCACTTTCAGCATCACGGACCACCTCGTTCGACGATGATTCGGACGATTGTAGAAGCGCGAGCGCGACGCCGACAGGTACGGTTCGCTGCGTATCGACCGATGCGCCTGCCCGCCGCGTGCCGGCGCTCTCGCGGCGACGCCGCGCCACCCGTCACCAGACGCGCGGCAAAAGCCGCCAGCGCACGCGTTCGCAATACGCGCGATAGCCGTCGAGGTGCACGCTCAGGTAGCGTTCCTCGTCGACGAGCCGCGCGACGACGCCCGCCGCGAGCACTGCGGCGAACGGCCAGGCCCAGGCCGACTGGGCGGCGATCGGGCTCCCGAAAAATATCACCATTGCGCCGGAATACATCGGGTGCCGGACGAAGCGATACGGGCCGGACGAGATCACCGTCTGCTCCTGCTTCACCTCGACGATGCTCGACGCGAAGCGGTTCTCGCGCAGCACAGCGAAGCAGATCGCGAAGCCCGCGATCACGAGCGCGTTGCCGAGCGCGACCGCGCCCCAATCGACGGGCGTGCGCGCGACGCGCCATTCAGCGCCCATCGCGACGACGAGCCCGACGCTCGCGACGCTGACGACGCCGAGAATGATCTTCTGGCTGAGCTCGCGCTCGGCGCGCACGCCGACGCGCATCCGGCTCTCGACGAGCGCCGGATCGCGCTTGAGGAAATAGAGGGTGAGCACGGTCGTCGAGCCGGAGAACACGAGCCAGTAGATCCAGCCCTGCCAGTAGCACAGCGAGCCCGCCGGCGCGAAGATCAGCACGGCGAGCATCGCGACGAAACGCGCCTGCGCGCCGAGCGCGCGCTTCGACAGCGAGTCCATTGCGGGGGCCTCCTTTTGGGGCGGGGGATGTCGATGGGCGGGTCGGTGTGTTTCGTATGGTTTGTGGTTTGTGGTTTGTGGTTTGTGGTTTGTGGTTTGCGGTTTGCGGTTTGTGGTTTGCGGTTTGCGGTTTGCGGTTTGCGGTTTGCGGTTTGCGGTTTGCGGTTTGCGGTTTGCGGTTT
>NZ_LOYJ01000022.1:0-572 GCF_001526245.1 Burkholderia sp. MSMB1498 | reverse complement strand
CGCGCTTCATGGCCGCGCCGATCAACGTGCAGTGGGGCTACGACAACCGCACGGTCGGCTTCCGGATTCCGCATTCGGCGGCCGCCGCGCGACGGATCGAGAACCGGATTCCGGGCGTCGACTGCAACCCGTACCTCGCGATCGCGGGCACGCTCGCGGCGGGCTACCTCGGCGTCACGCAGGCGCTCGAGCCGACCGAGCCGCTCGCGAGCGACGGCTACAGCCTGCCGTACCAGTTGCCGCGCAATCTCGAGGAAGGGCTCACGCTGATGAGCGCGTGCGCGCCGCTTGCCGAGATGCTCGGCGAGAAGTTCGTGAAGGCCTATCTCGCGTTGAAGGAAACGGAGTACGAAGCATTTTTCCGCGTGATCAGCTCGTGGGAGCGCAAGCACCTGCTGCTGCACGTTTGAGCGTGCGTATGCACGACGCATTCAGGAGATCGAAGTGACGTATCGAACCGAAGACATCGCCCTCGTTCAGCCGCTGCGCGCGAGTGCGCAGCAGCGCCGCACGAGCGCCGAATATCGCGCGCTCGACGCGGCGCACCATATCCATCCGTTCTCGGACATGGG
>NZ_LOYJ01000021.1:0-5886 GCF_001526245.1 Burkholderia sp. MSMB1498 | reverse complement strand
GCGCCCGCACGCGCGAGCTCCAGCGCGATTTCCTTGCCGATGCCGCTTGCCGCGCCCGTCACGACTGCAGTTTTGCCGTTCAAGTTCGAAGTCATTCCCGAAGTCTCCATCAGTTAAGTCAATGAAAGCATCGCGTCCGGCATTCATCCAGTCGGCCGAGCGGCATAGGCCGAATGGCAGGCTGTCGCCGCGCGGCCGACATTGCTATTGTGCATGAACGAGGCCGCGCGCCGCGGTCAAACAGGCTAAGCTTGTTGTCGGTCACGCTCGATCGGAGGCGATATGAACTACCGAAGGCTGGGACGTTCCGGATTGCAAGTCAGCGAGTTGTCGATCGGTTCATGGGTCACCTATGGCAACCAGGTCGATCGTCGTGCCGCGCGAGAATCGCTGGCTGCCGCACGCGACGCCGGCGTCAACTTCTTCGACAACGCCGAAGTGTATGCGGGCGGCAAATCCGAGGAAATCATGGGACATGCGCTGAAGTCGCTCGGCTGGCCGCGCATCAGCTACGTGGTTTCGACGAAGTTCTTCTGGGGGCTCGCGGAAGCGCCGAATCAGTACCACACCCTCAACCGCAAATACCTGCTGAACGCGATCGACGCGTCACTGCAACGTCTGCAGCTCGACTACGTCGACCTCGTGTTCTGCCATCGCCCCGATCCGAATACGCCAATCGAGGAAACCGTGTGGGCGATGAGCGACATCATCGCGCGCGGCAAGGCGCTCTACTGGGGCACGTCCGAATGGAGCGCCGACGAGATCCGCGCCGCATACGAAATCGCCGAGCGGCATCACCTGCGCAAGCCGACGATGGAGCAGCCGCAATACAACCTGTTTCATCGCAAGCGCGTCGAGCAAGAATATAGGCGCCTCTATGAGGATTTCGGAATGGGGCTCACGACCTGGAGCCCGCTAGCGTCTGGGCTGTTGACTGGAAAATACCGGCACGGGGTTCCCGCCGGCAGCCGAGCCGAAATTCACGGCTACGACTGGCTGCGCGCACAATTGACGGACCCGGCGAAGAACAGCGTCGTCGAAGCGCTCGGCGAGGTAGCGCGCGACCTAGGCTGCAGCGTCGGCCAGCTCGCGCTGGCTTGGGTGCTGAAGAATCCTCGCGTCAGCACCGTAATCACCGGCGCGTCGCGTGTCGAGCAAATCATCGAGAACATGCGCTCGCTCGACGTGGCGGCAAAGCTCACGCCGGACGTCAAGCAGCGGGTCGAGCAGCTCGTCGGCGATGCCTACCAGTAGCCGCACGGCAGACCGAATCGCATACTCGCGTACAATACGCGACCGCATCTGCCAGCCATGCCAGCAGGCGTTGCGACATCATTCGCACGTCCCGCCGCTCGGCCGATTTCCACGTCTCGCTCCGTATTTCTCTCGCCATGCTCAGCTATCGTCACGGCTTTCACGCCGGCAACCACGCGGACGTCCTCAAGCACGCCGTTGTCGTGCAGTTGCTGCGTCATTTGAACAAGAAGGACAAGTCGTACTGGTACATCGACACGCACGCAGGTGCAGGCGTCTACTCGCTCTTCGACGGTTATGCGGCGAAAACCGGTGAGTTCAGTACGGGGATCGAAAAAATTTGGGATGCGGCGGATCTGCCCGAAGCACTGGCCAACTATGTCGACGAAGTCCGCGCGCTGAACAGCGGCGGCGAGCTGCGCTACTATCCGGGCTCGCCCTATCTCGCATGGCGAATGATGCGCGAACAGGACCGGATGCGCCTGTTCGAGCTGCACACTACCGAAATCGACGTGCTACGACACAATTTTCGCGATGCGGGGCGACGCGCGATGATCTACGCCGGCGACGGATTCGAAGGCATCAAGGCGCTGCTGCCACCGCCGCCGCGGCGCGCGCTCGTGTTGATCGACCCGTCATACGAGGACAAGCGCGACTATGCAAAGACGATCACCTGCGTGGAAGAAAGCCTGAAACGATTTGCAACGGGATGCTATGCGATCTGGTATCCACAGGTGAGCCGCCCCGAATCTCAGAAATTCGCCGATCATCTGAAACGACTGCAGCCGAACAACTGGCTGCATCTGAGCTTGACTGTGAGCCGTCCTCCTTCTGACGGCTATGGCCTGTTCGGCAGCGGAATGTTCATCCTGAATCCGCCATATACGCTGATCGACTCGATGAAAGAGACTCTCCCGTATCTCGTCGAAAAGCTTGGGCAAGATGGCGGCGCGACGTTTGCGATCGAGCACCGCGGCAACTGACTTCGCGCTGTTTACTAATGCGGCGCGGGAGATTTGAGCGGAACGGCCGAATTCGGCACTGCGATGTACGGGATGATCACCATCGGCGCCGTTGAACCGGAAGACAGTTCCGTCATCGGCGCAGGTTGCGCAGGCGCGACAATCGAAGCATGCGATAAGGGCGCGTTCTGCAGCACGATACCGCCCTTACCGTCGTGAATGCCGCTTTGCGTGTCCAAGATCAGCGGCGCACCACCGTTTGCTCCAGCAATCGCAGCCGTTGCGATGCCGCATAGTGCGACGCAACCGATCGCGAAGCAGAAAAAGCGCTTGACGACTTTCATCCGGCCCCCGTTTCAGACGACGCTGATTGTACGCCGATAGGCTACGATATCTGTACTGGACGTTTCCAGCTTATGAAAAGACAAAGCCCCGTCAATACGGGGCTTTCCTTTACTCGCGCACTAAGCGCGTGACGCAACGTCTTGCCGCTTCGAGTTACAGCGAGTAGCCGTTGGCTTCCAGCGAACGGATGCGCTGTTCGAGTTGAACGATGTCGCTCGACGATGCCAAGTAGGCTTCACGGCGGTCGCGCTCTGCAGCTTCAAACCAGTTGCTCAGCTTTTCGATGATGTAGGCAAACATGTTGTCTCTCCAAGGAAGGTTGAGATCCCCTGGTGAATCGACTTCAGGGATATCCCGTATAGGGTTAACCCGATTATAGCCTGATTGCACCAACTTGCCAGTGAAATGCTCGAATGTGATGCATGCCGATTTGGAATAGATCAAACAATTCCAACTTAAGCGTCTGATTTTTGAGGCACTTTCGTAGTCCGCTGCGCCAGAATCCCACGTCAGAATGCACTATTTTGGGTCACAGCAAGGGTTAGCCAAGCGCTCCAAAATGGGGCAATCCGGTCGGTCATCTCCACTGCAATGCGCGGCAAGGTTCGCAAGCGTGTTCCGCATATCGGTAAGCTCGGCGATCCGGCCGTCAAGTTCGGCCACGTGCTCGATCGCAATCGCTTTGACTTCGGCGCTCGCTCTCGAGCGATCTTGCCAGAGCGCCAGCAGTTTCCGGATGTCGTCGACGAGAAACCCCAGCCGTCGCGCCTGCCGGATGAAGCGGAGCAAGTGGATTTCTTCATCGTGGTAGACGCGGTATCCCGAATCGGTACGCTTCGCCGGATTGAGAAGGCCTACGCTTTCGTAGTAGCGGATCATCTTTGCGCTGACGCCCGTTGCCTTTGCGGCCTCTCCGATGTTCACAATTCGCTCCAGACAGAATCACGACTCGAATGTTAGCGCGTTCTGCCAAATATCTTCTTCGCCGTCCGGCTGCGGCTTGCGCTGAAGTCAGGCCCCCGACCAGGGGTATCGCACGACGAACGAGAACCAGAACTAGGCTGACAGCGAAGCATCCGGAAGTTACTGCTCGATGGAGTAAGCGCCTCACGGCGACCGTCGTAGACGAGGGCGAGAAGCGACATCAAAGTGGTGCCCATCATTTTCGATTTGATGGACATCACTGCGTATTCCACGCAAACCGAACGCTCATTCCACGCTTAAGCGAACGCCCATTCCACGGTTATCCGAACACGCATTCCACGCGCAAGCGAACGCTGCGGACGTGGCGACGCGGGCCTGAGCGTTTTTACTCCGACACCTCCTTGCTGGTCAAACCATTTCGGCGCTTGCGCATCGATTCGCCGGCGAGCGTGAGGCGATGGGCGTTGTGAACGAGTCGGTCGAGGATCGCGTCGGCGAGCGTCGGGTCGCCAATGGCGGCATGCCAGTTCTCGATGGGGATCTGACTGGTGACGATCGTCGAGTGGGAGCCGTGCCGGTCGTCGAGCACCTCGAGCAGGTCGCGCCGCGCCTGATCGGACATCGGCGCCATCGCGAGATCGTCGAGCACCAGGACGTCGGTTCGAGCCCACTGCGCGAGCAGCCGGGCATAGCGGCCGGCGCCGTGCGCGATCGCCATCTCCTCACTGAACTTCGGCATGCGCAGATAGCCAGCCGAGTAGCCCTGCCGGCAGGCCTGGTTCACCAGAGCGCACGCCAACCAGCTCTTGCCGAGCCCGGTCGGCGCGACCAGGATCACATTCTGCCGCTCCCGAATCCACTCGCCGGTCAGCAGCCGGGCGAGCAGCGTCCGGTCCAGGCCGCGCGACGAACGGTAGTCGATGTCTTCTGGCACGGCGCCGGGGAAGCGCAGCTTGGCGCGGCGCAGCCGCGCCGTGAGCAGGAGCGAATCGCGCTCGCTGGCCTCGCGCTCGACGAGCAGCCCGAGACGCTCCTCGAAGCCGAGTTGATCGATGCTGGCCTGCGATTGCTGCTCGGCCAGCGCCGCTGCCATGCCGAACAGGCGCAGCGTATGGAGCTTCTCGACGGTCGGATGATGCAACATGATGACGATCTCCAGTCAGTGGTAGTAGGATGGTCCGCGCACGTTCGCGTGCACGAGCGGCAACTCGGCCTGGGCGGCGGCCGTCTCGGCCTTGCTTTCCAGACCGTTCTTCAGCGTCGACGCAATGAAGCGGTAGTTCGACGCTTTCAGATCGATGGCGCGGCTGCAGGCGGCCTCCAGCCGCGTGGCCCCGTAGTCCTTGCCCAGCCGCAGCACACCCAGGCAGGCGCGGTAGGCTGCTCCGGGTGTTGGCGGCCACTGAGCAGGTGCTCGACGACGGCGGCGGTGTGCGGACCGATACTGGCTGCCCATTTGAGCAGGCGTTGCGGGTTCCACTCGGTGGTGGCCACCCGGTGATTCGGCGGCATGTGCGCGGCGATCGTGCTGTGATGGCCGCGCCGCTCACTGCGGGCATGCGCGGCAATGCGCTGGCCGCGATGGAAGATCTCGACGCTGGTCCTGGTGTAGCGCACGTCGACCTGTTCGCGCGCGTAGCGGTACGGCACGGAGTAGAAGTGCTCGACGACTTCGACGTGGTAGTCGATCCCGACGCGCGCGAGCTTCCACTGGGCGAACTGATACGGCCGCTCGGGCAGCGGCCGCAACGCCGGGCGATCGAGTTCCTCGAAGGCACTGCGGCGACAGCCGGGCAGCTTCTTGAACGGCTTGTTGTTCAAACCGACGAGCAGTGTGGCGATCGCGCGGTTCGCTTCATCGAGGCTGAACAGGCGCTGGTGGCGCAGCCGCGCCAGAATCCAGCGCTGAACGAGGAGCACCGATTGCTCGACCTTCGCCTTATCGTAAGTCAGCAACTGCTTGTCGTGACGACGGTTGCACGGCCGTAACGGTCGAGATCACCCATCCCTTTCACCCGCGACGCGGTACACGAATCCAGCTGGCTACCCGGCGCATCAACTGGGGAGAGGACCGCGTCATGTTCTACGACGAACATGGCCAGCTGGTATCGATACTGGCCTCATGGACGAACGTGGATGAGCCGGACGCGTTCGCGCAGGCTGCGGCGGGGCGCTCCGCCTTTCGTGTCGACGACCTTCGGAGGCTGCGCGCGCTAATCGACGACCTGAGGCCGGAGGTCCTGGGGCGTGTCAAGTAAATTACGCCGCCAATGTAAGTTAAATTACGCCGCATCAGATTCGCGTGAGCGCGACGTGCGTAGCAATACCCGAGTCTGGCTGGTGGCCGGCGTCACCGACATGCGCTGCGGATTCCAAGGGCTGGCGGCGAAGGTGCACACGG
>NZ_LOYJ01000020.1:0-845 GCF_001526245.1 Burkholderia sp. MSMB1498 | reverse complement strand
GTGGTGCTGAGGCCGGTGGACAGCGAGCCGATACCCGTGGAGGTCGACGTGGACAGCGACGCGACGTTGCTGTTGGTGGTGCTCAGGCCGGTGGACAGCGAATCGACGCTGGTCGAAGTCGACGTGGACAGCGAGGCGATCGAGCTGTTGGCCGAGCTGAGGCCGGTCGAAGCCGACGTCGAGAGCGATGCGACGTTGCTGTTGGTGGTCGACAAGCCGGTCGACGCAGAGGTCGAGAGCGAAGCGACGGAGCTATTCGCCGAGCTGATGCCCGACGAGGCGGAAGTCGACAGCGAGGTCAGCGAGCTGTTGGTGGTGCTGAGGCCGGTGGACAGCGAGGCAACGTTGCTATTGGTCGTCGAGAGTCCCGTCGACAACGAACCGATGCCGGTCGACGTCGAAGTCGAAAGCGAAGCGACAGTGCTGTTGGTGGTGCTCAGACCGGTCGACAACGAATCGACGCTGGTCGAGGTCGAGGTCGAGAGCGAAGCGACGGAGCTGTTCGCCGAGCTGATACCCGACGAAGCGGAAGTGGACAGCGAGGTCAGCGAGCTATTGGTGCTGCTCAGGCCACTGGACAGCGAAGCGACGTTGCTGTTGGTCGTGCTGAGGCCCGTCGACAACGAGCCGATGCCGGTCGACGTGGAAGTCGACAGTGAAGCGATCGAGCTGTTGGCCGAGCTGAGGCCGGTCGAAGCCGACGTCGAAAGCGATGCGACGTTGCTGTTGGTGGTCGACAGGCCGGTCGACGCAGAGGTCGAGAGCGAAGCGACGGAGCTGTTCGCCGAGCTGATACCCGACGAAGCGGAAGTGGACAGCGAGGTCAGTGAGCTGTTTGTGGTGCT
>NZ_LOYJ01000019.1:0-873 GCF_001526245.1 Burkholderia sp. MSMB1498 | reverse complement strand
TGACCGACCGCGGACAACCGCATATGGTGAACGCGATCATCAGCGACGTCCAGATCGGACAAAGCGACGGCGAACTCTGCGTGTACCAGTTGACCGTGTGCGATGCGTTGTCGCTGATGGACAAGCGCACCAATTCGCGCGTGTTTCGGAAGCGGAACGTCGTCGACATTCTCATCGCGCTGTTCAACGAGTGGCAGCAGCGCAGTCCGGCTCTCGCGCGCGCGTTCGAATTCGATCTTTCCCACCTGCGCGCCGACCGCTATCCGCCCCGCGAATTGACGCGGCAGGTCAACGAGTCGGACGCGTACTTCGTGCGTCGCCTGCTGCGTCGCGAAGGGATCACCGTGTTTGTGAAGGCCGGCCCGGCGAAGCGCATGCAGAACGTTCGCGACGAAACGCCGGTGCATACGCTCGTATGCTGCGACGATCCGATGTCGCTGCCTCAAGCGCCCGCCGGCACGGTTCGATTGCATCCGTGTGACGGCGGCACCGAGCAACGCGACACGGTCACGCTGTTCGCGCTGCACCGGCAACTGGTTCCGGGCAAGGCCGGCCGGCCGTCGTGGGACTACAAGAAGGCGAGGATAGACGAATCGACCGTCGGCTCGAGTCTCGATCAGGGCGAGTCAGGCAACGACCTGGCCAAGTTGCTGACCGACGTCGCGATCGACATCCCGCACGCGGGCGATTCTTGGAGCGATCACGAGCGGCTCACCCGCGCGCGCATGCTCGCGCACGAGTTCGAAGCCGAACGCTATGACGGCGTCAGCAGTGTGCGCGATCTTGCCGTGGGTGCGTGGATCACGCTGACGGGCGCACCGGAATGGGACAAGCAACTCGCCGACAAGCGCCAGTTCGTGATCACGTCGATCG
>NZ_LOYJ01000018.1:0-68406 GCF_001526245.1 Burkholderia sp. MSMB1498 | reverse complement strand
TCGCGTCGAGCCCATCCGATAGCGCCGCGAATCTCCGTCGTCAACAACCTGAACTACGGTACTGCTCAGGCGCTTACCATGGGCCTTGGCGGCATGACGCCGAAACAGCGGCTCATGGCCGCGGCATAGTCTCTACTTCTGACTCGCGTTAAAAGCGGGGGGATTACCGATCAGTGTAGGCCTGCGCGCCGCCGAAAGTAGCCGCAATCGTCGAGAAAACCGCCCCGCTTTCTTCTGGACGAAAAAAAAGCGCCTGCCCGAATGCTCGGGAGGCGCTGGTCGAATAAGTTATGCAGCCGGCCTAGATGTATCCAGCGGCGCGGCTAAATTCGAGATTGGCGGGTCCTTCGTAGATGATCTCGACGTCGATAGCAAGACACTGGCCACCGGCAAAATCAAACCGGTCACCAGCCTTGATGGCAGCGATCCGATCCGCCGTCTTACCGTAGACCACGAACCCCCATCGCTCCCCCTCGGCCATACCGAATCGAGGAAACTGCACTGCGCGCTTGAAACGAATCACCGCGTGCGGCAAATCAACGTCTCGCACGGCCCTAGTATCCGAACGCTCCATGAAGAAAGGTCCATGAACGCGGGTAGCGCCCAACGGGCTACTACCCGTTGGGTGATAAAAGCCGCCTCTCATCGAGGCGACACCATTACGACACTGTCCCCTTCTTGCGCTTGCACGCTGTCGGCTTCGGCGCCGGTGGCACGTCATACCCGAAGCGGGCCCAGGCAGCCGGATCGATTGCGACCGGGTTCGTTCTCCCTGTTGCAAGGTTGACAAACACCGCGGAGTACGAAAGCGATCCAGTACGAAAGAGCAGCCAGAGCAGATTGAACGCCTGCACCGAGATCGCCTGATTGATGACCAATGACTGCTTACGCAGCGCGTCTGCCATCGAACAGGACGGCGTGTCATCGCCCTTATCGTTCCTCGCATTCAGCAGGTCTGGAAACAGATCGCCGACATGCGGCAATCGGTCAGGCCGAGCCTTGCCAAACTCGCCGAGAATAACCTGACCGCGATCCGTCTCGTTGCCACAGTCGAGGTAGTACCGCACGCTACCCCGCTTCGCCGCCTGAACGATCGCATGCCGGGCGCGGCGCGAATCAACGCACCCCACGACGAAATCGGCATGAAGGTTCACTTGCGAATCAACCCGCCGGGGCTCCGCGTCCCAGTTCGTGCCCATCAGGTTATTGAGGCGATTCACCATCAGGAGCGCCTTGTATTGACCGACGTCGTTCGGATAGAAACCCTGGCGCCCCACGTTCGATTCGCTCACTGTGTCATCGTCGAACACGGTGCACTCAATCCCGGCTGGATGACCGAGCTCGATCATCGCGTGATGCAGACGCGCGAGACTTGATAGAAGGGCACTTCCCGTTCCTCCCGCTCCCACTACAACGATCTTCCACGCCCGATACACGAGCTCGGCAGGAATGCGATGATGGGTGACTTCGTTCATTGGGCAACCTCCCCGGCCAACGCAGCAATCCACGGCGACGGAACCTCCTTGAATCGCTCGAAGATCCCCTTCACGCACAACCGAAGCGCCATTGATGGAACCGCATCGCAGTTGCCGAGCACGAGCGCGAATTTCACATCGTGACGGTCATCTTCATTGTCGGTCTGGGAGAAGAATGCCGCCCCTCCGCCGTGCGAGTGACAGTCGACTACCAACGACTCGCCATCTGCAAGGGTCGGTCGCTCGTAATCGAGATGGTCAGGTCCATGCGACAACGCGACTAGCGGAATCAGTCGAAACGCGTGAGTCATTTGATTCCAGACGATCCACGCTCCGGTTTCATTCGGCAACGCCGCACGCGTCATTGCGCGGTACTCTGCGATGAGCGTCGGAGGCACCGGCCCGCACAACAGTTCCGTCACCTCATCGACGTTGCCATAGGGAATCGCTGTCGCCACCTCGTATTTCGCGATGCGACGCACGATACGAATCCACGGCCGCAGTACTTCGAGAAACACACCGTTGACGCCGATGAGCAGCCGCTCACCCATGCGTGCCATGGGCTCGACCCGCTCGCACGACGGAACCATAACTGACGGAAACGAGAGCTGGAGCATGCAATCGATTGGATTCATGCGGACCTCCCAACCGAGCCGTTCACGAGCTGCTGAACCGTCCATTGTGTTGACACCAACGTTTCCAGGGGAAACGCGTTGCCGAATTTCCCGTCGAGCATGTCGCGCCAGAAGGCAAACTCACCGTCTTCGTATGCCACCCGTTTCCCGCCTGCGTTTGGATGCGTAAATGCAGAATCGAAGAAACCGTTTTGCCAGCCAACGATCGATGCGACGTCGATGCGTTTCGGGACACGCGCGGTGCCGATGCAGATTGCACCGTGGTCCCACGTATTGAAATAGGGTGGCTCGAAAAGAGGCGTCTCGGGATCGGGACGCTCCGCCGATGCGACCGCAAAAACGCGGAAACCGCTATTTGACGCCCGAAAGACGAGCCCAGGGTGCGGAACCACGGCGCTGCGTTGGCCAAGGGCTTCGCACTCGAAGAACACCCGTCGCATCGTCGGCGGCGACCACCAGATCACCGCCTTCGGCGAGAGGCCTAACACCGTTGAGGGCAGAAACTCTGCTTTCGGGGCAGCGTTCTCCGCAAGCTGGCGCAGGGTGTTGATCAACGTGTCGCGATCGAGTGGCCTGCCTGCACCAATGACTGGGCGGCCGGTCTTTCGATCCTCGACCACTTCATGAGCCGTGGCGAAATGCGCGCCATCCTTGCCCGAATAGAGCAGGAATGCCTGCGACAACGAAACGTTCGAACCGGTACGACCGGTTGAGATACCAGACATAGAAAACTCCGTTAATTAGTTCGTCACCAGTGTCAACAGGCGATCCAGGTGACTGAGAATGCGAAATGCCAGCGCCATGTCGGCGTACTGGCGGCGAATCGCGCGAGGACGTGACTCGAAGCGAGAAAGCCCGGTATAGGCCGTCGCGTCGCCACACGACGCCTGGTTTTCGAAATGACAGTCGAGCAGGTCATTGACGAAATGGTTGTTCTCGACGACAACCGAGCACAGTGCGTACGCAGGATTGGTCTCGTACGCCACTTTGAACAGATTCCAACTGCGGCTCGCACCCATGAGATTTAGCAACTCGAGCACTTCGGTACAGACACGGCGCGGCGTGCCCTTCAATGCGCTCCGCAACCTCCGCAAATCGGTCGCGTCGAGAACGCCTGGGGCGCGCCATCGGCCGGGGTGTCGCCACGACGGATTGACGTCGTCCGGACACAAGACAGGACGAACCTCGGACGGCAAATAGGCCTGGCGTACTTCGTTGTCCTCGCCGAATCGCTCCCGCAACCACTTGTCTGCCTCCTCATCGGATACGCTCTCGTCGCTATCCCAGTACCAACACGAGAACTCATACAGGAACCAGTCCGGCAGGCGCACGAACGACGTACGGGCCGAAGCGCGCGCAATCGCCGTCATGACAGTCTTGAGGAGCGTCGGATGCGCCGAATGCAGCATTGCACGCGATTCTCCGAGCTCGTACACCCACTCGTGCTCGAGCTCCATCGCGAAAAAGATCGGCGTCGGATCGCCTTCACTGCTGCCGTGCCCGACTATGTCAAGCACATCGCGCGCCGCGTGGGCGTCGAGCAGAACGGGATTGAAGCGAACTCGCTTCAGTTCACCATACTGTCGACGCACCCACGCAAAGAAGGCCTGCTGGAATGCGTCGCCAGCGTCCGCCGGATCGCGCACATCGGCCGCACGCAGCGGACCGTATTGAAAGTGCTTCGTCACAAGCTCTGCGAGCGGGAGATCCTCCCGCCATTTCAGACGGACATCCTTCGGAACGTCCTGACCGATAGACGGGAGTGTCAAAAGATCAGCGGCAGGTCGACGTCGGGCAACGGTAGCGCGTGCCGGTTGCCCGGCCGCAGGCGAGCCTCCAGAGAGGCTTGAACCAGCGAGTGCAGAATCGAAGAACATCTCCGCATTTCCTCGTCAAATAAAAAAACCGCCCCTCCGGGCGGCTTGTTCTTGCTGAAGCCGCTGTCCGGATCGGACAGGGCTTTGAGCAGGGCGTCCTTACGCATGAGCGCCTTTCGCGCCAGCCGCACGGACAAATTTGTAGTGCATGAGCTCACCTTTGATCTCCGGACCGTCGACCGCAGCGGTCGTCAGCTCTGGATACTGTGCGGTGTACAAATCGCGGACCTGAATCGGAGAGAACGTCGGCCCCGGGTCCATCAGAGTCATGCCGTTGTAGAGGAATTCACGGACAACAGGTGCAATACTGATCGACATGGTTCACCTCACAGGAGCAACGAGGACAGATCCGTTCCGGCCGGCTCTTCGTCGACCGCAGGCATCGGATTGGACGACACAGCAGCCGTACCGGCCTCCATGTCATCCGTATCCAAATCAGCCTCGGTGCTCGAGGCCGCTGGCTTCGACGCTTTCGCCAGCGCCTTTTGTGCCTTGGTCGCCTGCGACTGCTGCTGAGACTCGAGGATGGCTATGGTCGCTGCCACCTGTTCTTCCAGCGACTTGCGCGCCGCCGTGAACCCGCCAATCGCCGTAGCAAAGCCCTCTTCGAGCTCCGCAGCAGTCCCCTTCAGGATTAGCGGCTGTCTGAGCGCCGCATCGTTGCCACCTTGCGGCGCCACGAACACCACGATCAGGTCACCATCAGTCGTGAGCGACAGCGACAACTTCTCCGCCGAGCGAATCAGCGGCTCCAGTTCATGAAACATGTGAATCTCCAGAAAGAATGAGCGCCGCTCGAGGCGGCGCAAGATGTCGATTCGGATCGGCCGATGACCGGCCGCTGCTTAGAATTTGAGAACCTTCAGGAGCTTGCCGTCGTAGACGAAACCTTCGACGGCAAGCAACGCCGTAATCACGTCCGCCTTGGACTTCGAGAACACCTTTTTGAAGTCGCCGCCCATCGCCGCCCTCAAGCCCAACTCATCCGCGATCACCATCATCTCGGCCTTGGTGACGAGTTCCAGAAACTCCGTGTCGAGCTTCCAGTACCGCGTCAGGTCGAGGTTGTGATGCTTGCAGATTTGCCTGAGATACGAAACGTCGAGACCTTCGATCGCCGCGACAAACATACCAGTGACCAGCATTGCCGCCTGCTCGTCTGACGTGGCGCCAGCGAGCAAAAGGGCTTTCGGGAAATCGGACGCGGGAGCCTTCTCGTCCGTCACCTTTTCGTAGACGGAGCGAAACACTTCGTCCTTGATCTGATGAGCATAGCCCGAGAGGACAATTGCGATCAGGTACCGTCGCGCGAGCGCCGCGTTCTTGCCGACGTCGCGTCGCAGTGCCTTGCGCCAAAGTACCTCGCGGTATCGCTTCACCCGGTCGGACTCGGTGACGGCGGTGACCGGCGCGGCGGCCGGTACAGCAGCGTCAGACTTCGACGCTCCTTTGCCAGCAGCTTTCGTATCCCTCAAGGCAGCCTTTCCGTCAGAAGCAGCCGCTTTGGCAGCAGCCTTCTCGGCATTGAGACGGGTGCCGACCATCCGCATATTGCACACGGTGTCGAAGCACTGCCCCCGGTAGACATTCCCCAACGAGTCAGGCAGGCCGCTGATTGCGACGCCATAGTTCTGGCAGCCGTGACAAGCCTTGGCCTGTGCCTCGCCGACACCATTCGGTCCGTCGACTGCGAGCTGGACACGCGTGCGATTGTCGCCCGCCCGCACGATGCGCACGGTCGGGAACTCGTCACGCAGACCCGCAGCCGTGACCTTGAGCTGATTGTCAGTCTTCCCGTTGTAGCACTGACGATTCGTGCAATTGCCGGTCGCGATCGATTCGCCAAACATCTCAGTTTGCATCGCCGAATTGTGCGGGCATGCTGCGCAGTCGGTCTTGTCAAATATGGCGGCTGCTAACGAACACGCCGCGCCCTCTACAAGCTTCCTGACCTCGGCCACTGGCTTCCTCTCAGCGACAATCGCCGGAAGCACCCGATCCTGGTTCTCCTTGGACAGTGCGGCGAGCAACTCGGCGTGACCGAGCAAGATCGTCCTGGTATTCAGTGCCTCAAGTACGGCGGCACTACAGTTCATGAGCGCGAGTCGGCCGTCGAGCTTGCTGCGTGACCAACCCAGAACGCGGGCCGCCTCGTCGCGATCTCCTTTGTGCACTCCGACCAACTCAGCGGCGTCGATCGCCTCCTCCGAAGGAGACAGATCGTCACGTTGAATATTCTCAACGAGCGCAAGGATACGAGCTTGCACGTCGCCGACGTTCCGGAAAACGATCGGCATATCGTAATCGAGCCCGAGCTCAGCCTCGGCGGCCAAACAACGGCGGCCGCCGATAATGAGTTCCGCGTCATAGTCGGGGTCATCACTGATCGCGCGTACAACGACCGGCTGAATGATCTTGTGCTCTCTCACGCTCGCACGAAGATCCATCATTTTTGCCGGGTCGAAATATTTTCGCGGGTTATGCGCGCGCTTGATCCGGCGGAGGGGAATAGTAGATTGTTGCATCGCGGGTTCTCCGGAAAGGGAACCTGCCCCCAGCGGGACTGGTTCCCGATGGGGTTGGAAAGGAATGCCGGCGACGCCGGCTGAGTCGATGCGTCAGAGACGCGGTAGATGAGGAAAAGATACCGCTTGAATTTTCGGGGACTCGCCGAAAAGCCGGAAACAATCACCTAGCTTTCACCGATCGCTTGCAGAAGAGACGATTGCAGGGAAGACCTTGTCGATGGCTAGCTTGCGCGCGGCGCCGCCGCTCTATTCACGAGACGACGTAGAAGCGAAGGTGCCCAGATCGCCGCAGCCGCAATCAAGAACAGTTCTGCCGTGCGCCACGTCAGTCCAGCGCTGTCTGCGCGGGAAACGACCGGCGCATCCTCGACAACGACTTGACCGCTACCGCCCTGAACCTCGAGATCTCGATGCATGACGCGTCCGCGCACACTCGCGTTGCGATCGATCACAGCAACTAGCATGCCCAACAGCTCGGCAAAAACGATCCACTTCTCCACGGTATTGCCCTCTTCGTAGATTGATTTGAGGCGCGTCTAGCAACAAAAAAGCCCGATCAAACGATCGGGCCTGGGGAAAAGAAGATATCGCGCTACCGTGCGTTTTAGAAAAGGGCTAGCTGATCGACTGCCTCGAAGATGCTGGCATTCGATTGCTCGACTGCTTCGTCGAAGAGATCGCAGAGGGTGTCGTCGGAAACGTCGACTGCGACCGCCGGCACCTCGACGACAGGCGCCACGGCGACGTCGTTGTCGGGCGCCACGCCGCCGGCAGGATTCTGCTCTGCGCCGGCGTCCGGGTCGACCGCGATACGCTCCAGCGCAAGCACTTTACGGAGAGAATCCGCCTGCCGGTGCTGCCGCAACTTCGCCCGCCAACCGCCGAGAATGTGCGCCGGCGTGTACCAAATCCCCCATACTTCCCCGGTGAGCGCATTCCCATGCACGACGATCGCCGGGATGTACATCATCGACAGCTGCAGGTACGTCATGTGCACGCAGCGCGCGTCGACGTCGATGCAGGTTGCATGCAATGTCTGCTGGTAGTTTTCGCCAATCGACAGCAGCGCGTCGGCCGCCGCGATCACCATCCCGCCTGCACCACACGCGGGCTCTTGCATTCGAATGAAGCCGTCCTGCTCGATAGCCACGCCGCGGTCGCCGATTGTGATGCCGGCTACCAGGCGCGAGACGGGGTATGGCGTGAAGAACTGGCCGGCTCGGTCGTTCCCTATACCCAGCATCATGTAAGTCTCGCCGAGCACGTCGGTCAGACTCCCCGGGCTCGGCAGCGTGCCTGGCGGAAGACGGTCATCGATGCCGAGCCTATGTTCGAGCGAGAGTGTCAGCTCCGCGAACATCCGAGCAAATAGTTGGAGCTCTTCGGGTTTGTATTTTCCGACGATCTCCAGGTAGCGTTTTTCTCGCGGCTCAAACTGCGGCTTGTCCACGCTGTTGCTCAACGCGATAGTGGATATCTCGACGAAATCAGCAAACACCGTGTTGATTTGGTGTGCATAGCCAAACTGCTTGAGCAGCTTCACGAACTCTGCCTGGTGGGGATCGGCTTCGCGTGCAAACGTTCTTTCCGCGCTCTTTCGGCTCATACGGCCGCCTCTAGCATGCGGACGATTGAAACGGCCATGGTGCTCTCCAGATTGATGACGGGAGAGCACGCCCGACGGGAGTGATCCCGTTGGGGTGAAGTGAATGGGCCGGGTGCGGCCGTGAGTCGATGCGTCGTCGACGCGGTAGGTCGATCGGATGATAAGGTGCCGTACCGAAGCTCCTGGCACGAAATGCGGCCAGGTTCGGGCACGCTTTCACCCTGGTGGCCCACCAGCCGAGATACCCACATTTACGCTGCACAAGCTTGTGGATAAGTCGCGGCTGCCCAAGGCTAGCGGCGCTCGCGAGTCGATGCTCACTTATTAAGCAGAACCTGGGTCGCGCAACCGGTTGAGCGGGGTAAGGCGAAAAGCCCCAGGAAACAGGTGCGCTTTCGCTGTTCTCCGAGCTGTCAGCCGGCTGCATGGTTGTGGTGGGCGCACCCGCCGCCCCCGCCAAACCAACCGGGCAACCGCACAATGAGCAACCAATCCATGCGCGCACCTCTGGACCGCGCCCGCTATCTCGCCAGCCAAACCCTGTTCGTGGGGAAATGGGCCTTCTACATTTTCTTTTCGATTCCGAGCGTGATTCTTTGCGGCGCTCTCGCGCTGTACAGCAACTTCTCGTTTCAGGCGATCCCACATGAAGTCCTGGAGTTCGCCGCGCAGACAGCTTCCTACCCACCTGCGCCAATCGGGTCGATTTCGATCCAGGTATGCAAGGACATAGCGCCGGACCAGGCGCTTCCGCTCTCGCCCATCTGCCAATCGAACGCAATCGAACATCGGCCGATCGAGGCACTGGCTCGGGATCTCGGCGAACGCCTCTGGTGGGCCTATGCGATCGCCGTAAGTGTTCCAGCAGCACTCGCGATAGGGCTCGGGCTCTTCCGCCGCGATCGCGCCGCGCTTCGCCGGCGACTCACCAGCTAAATCCGGACGCTTCAGTTCTCGATCGTGTTCTCTTCGACCTTAACGGCGCCGGTCACCGTCGCCACCGAACTGGTCACCCAGCTCGGTGGCAGCACGGCTTGGTCATGCCTCACGATCCTGGCGGCAGCCGGGCTCCTCATAGCGGCCGCCAGTACCGTCCGACTCGTAATGGCCACCATTCGGCGCTACGAGCGCGGCCGCGTAGCGCGAATCATGCAGATGCGTCATCCGCACTGCCACGTGAAACGGCTCGCCAACGGGCAATGGCTACTGATCGACAAGGACACCGGTACGGAGTACGTACCGCCGCCGCTCGGACACCCACCAATCAACGAATGGATATGACCCACTATGACGAGGTCGAGCAGCAGTCCAACGCAATCGGGAGGCGGTGTGCCGTAAGCGACTCGGCCCGACCGTTTCCCGATGCTGATTTTGCTAGCGCACGATAGTCGCGTTTAGATTGACGGAGACGGTCAGCTATGCCGAACGCAGCGCGCCCGGCCCATCGCACGTATGCGCGGGAATTCAAGCAGCAAGTGATCAGGGAAACATTGGAACCTGGCATGTCGGTGTCGATCGTCGCGCGGCGGCACGACATCAACGCCAACGTCGTGTTTGGGTGGCGCAAGCAATATCGGGAAGGCAAGCTGGAGCTGCCGGTACTGGAAGCCGCGCCATCAGCCATGATAGGCACGGAGTTGCTGAGCGTTGACGTGATCGATTCTGCGTTGATGCTGCCGGCGCCGCAGCCGACAGGAAACACGACGTCGAAGGTGATAAGCGGTGTTCCCGCACCAATGCCCGTGTGCGAAATTGAAGTGGAGATCGGCAAACGGCTCGTGCGGATTCGTGGGCTGTCTGCCGAGCGCGCCGAAGCATTCCTGCAGGAATGCCTGAAGTGATCACATTGCCGGCTGGCACCCGCATCTGGCCTGCGGCGGGAGTCACGGACATGCGCTGCGGCTTCCAGGGGCTTGCCGCGAAGGTACAGGCGGCGCTCGAGGAGAATCCGCTGGGCGGTCACGTGTTCATCTTCCGCGGACGTCGAGGCGACTGGAACGCGGCCGCTTCATCTGGCCGCAGGCCGATGGTGGGAAGATCTCGCTCACGGTCGCGCAGCTGTCGATGCTTCTCGAAGGCATCGATTGGCGACAGCCCCGCCGTACGGCACCTCTGTCGATGCTGTAGGTGTTGTAAACCGCTCGGGAGGCTCGTAAACTCCGGCACATGCCGAATCTCGACGATCTGCCCGACGATGTCGCTGCGCTGAAGGCCATGCTGGCTGAGGCTCGCGCGTCGGCCATCGAACGGGAACTCGAGATCGAGCAATTGCGCCGCGACATCGCTGAAAGCGATCTCGAGATCACACGGTTGAAGCTGCTGATCGACAAGCTCAAGCGAATGCACTTCGGCCGCAAATCGGAACAACTTGCCCGAGAGATCGAGAGGCTTGAGCTCCGGCTTGAGGACCTGGCCGCAGGCAGCGGTGTCGCCGACGTTCAGCACGCAAGGGTCCCAAGAGAAAAATCCACGACTGGCAGCGATCCGGCCGCACGAGAGCCGCTGCCGCCGCACCTGTCGCGAGAAGATCGCGTGCTCAAACCGGATTCGATCTGCCCCAAGTGCGAAGGTGCTATGCAGTGCCTGGGCGAGGACGTCTCGGAACAGCTCGCCCGTGTTGCGGCGATGTTCAAAGTGATCCGCACGGTCCGGCACAAGACGGTCTGCCCGGCCTGCGGCCACATCGCGCAGCCACCGATGCCGGGACTGCCGATCGAGCGCGGTATCGCGCATCCGAACTTGCTTGCCGACATTCTAGTGTCGAAGTACGCAGATAATGCACCGCTGTACCGACAATCGGAAATCGCGGCGCGCGACGGGGTGACGCTTGACCGCGCCAGCATGGGTCGCTGGGTCGGACAGTGCGAGGTGCTCTGCCGCCCGTTGACCGACGCACTGCGCCGGTACACGATGGCGGGCACGAAGTTGCACGCGGACGACACGCCGATTCCCGTGCTCGCGCCGGGCAACAAGAAGACGAAGACCGGGCGACTCTCGGTATACGTGCGCGACGATAGCCGTTCGGGCTCGACGGAGCCGGCTGCGGTGTGGTTCGCGTACTCGTGCGATCGCAAAGGCATCCATCCTCAGGCGCATCTCGCCGGATTCGAAGGCATCCTGCAAGCCGATGCCTACGGCGGCTTCGACGAGTTGTACGTAAGTGGCAAGATCCGCGAGGCTGCTTGTTGGGACCACGCGCGGAGAAAATACTACGAGATCCACGCGAGCCCACCGACGGACGAGACCCAGAAACTGCTCGAGATGATCGGCGAGTTCTACGGCATTGAAGCCGACATCCGCGGCAAGCCGCCCGATGAACGGCAGCGCGTGTGGCGTGAGAAAAGCAAGCCGCTGCTGGACGCCTTCGAAGCGAGAATCCGGGCCAAGCTCGCGACGCTGTCGCGCAAGTCGGAGTTGGCCGGCGCGATCCAGTACTCGCTGAATCACTGGACTGCGCTGACGCTGTTCTGCGAGGATGGGCAAGCCGAGATCAGCAACGCGCTGGCAGAAAACGCCCTGCGTTGCGTGAGCCTCAGGAGAAAGAACTTCCTGTTCGCTGGTTCCGACAGCGGGGGTGAGCGGGCCGCCGCGATGTACAGCTTGATTGGGACGTGCAAACTCAATGGCATCAACCCCCGCGCCTATCTGGAATACGTCCTGACCCACATCGCTGATCACGTCATCACCCGCGTCGACGAACTGCTGCCTTGGAATGTGGTCGACAAGCTGACGTTGGTCAGCTCGCATGGCACTGCCTGACTGCTTCATAGATCCAGATAGATCGTGCCCATGATCCACGATCGTGGGCACGATCTCACGTCATCCTCACGGACTCCCCAAGCTCTCACATCGTGCCCCACGCGCGCGCGAATATGGAACTGGTCGCGCCGAGCCGCTTACGCGCAGCGCGATGCAACTGACGCTGCACACGCATCACGCCGCGCGTGTCTGGCATGGACGGACCGCCGCGGAAGGACGGCCCGGCATCATCGGCTTGAATGGCTTCGTCGCCATCATGAACAAGATGAAGCACGGCGCCGAACAGGACGATCCGTATTCCGACGGGTGGATGCTGCGCATCGAGGAAAAGCTCGCGCAGACCAAGGCCACCCTGCAAACGCTGCGCGAGCAGGTCGATCAGGCGCTGGCCGACGTGCCGCCCGCGTTGACGCTCGGCGACAACCTCAACATCCAGCCGGTGCGGCTGCCGCTCTTCATCAATGCGCAGCTCGGCTTCATGGCCGTGTACCTGCTCGCCGACTACGACGATCTCGCGCGGCGATTGATCCTGGCGCATCACACCGCGATGATCGATCGCCGCACTCTGGAGCGCTGGCTCAACGACGGTGCACACGCGTTGCGCGGCCTCTTCAGCCTGGCGCAGCATTACCGCTATTCCGGCACGCAGCGCGACGACTTCGCAGCGAACAATGCCGCCGCGCGTGCCGCGCGAGAAAAGTTCGGCGAATTGCCGCAGGACGTGCTCGAAGGCACGCGCCGCTCGCGCTTTGCACCACCCATCGTGCGTCGCAGTGGTCTGGCGCAACATCCCGCATCCACCTCAAACACAACGGAGCCGGCTGCGGCAACCACTGACGCATCACTCCCGATATCCGCTGATGATGCCGACGATGCGGAGGCATCGTGAGCACCATGCATGAAGACGTTGGCGCAACGCGTCGCTTCGTACCGCTGGAACAGACAGCCTTCCAGCGACTGGAACACGCGGCCTACCTAAAAGGCCTTTTAAAACCTTTTAAAGGTAAGGGGGATCTGGAGGTTTGGGCCAGCCAATGCGAAGCACTGCGCGACGCGCTCATCGCACTGTCCGAACGCTCCCTTCTGCCGCAGGCGCGTCGCCCCCCTTCAACAACCTAGCCGTCTATCTGGCCCAGCAGACCACTGGCGCAGGCACGACCTTTCTGCGCTGGCGCAACCTCGACCGTTCGGCGATGGGCGTCACGCTATGGGACACGCTGCTCGACGATCCCCGCACGCCGGCCTCGCTGATCGACGACCTGTACGCGATGGAGCTTCAGCGCATCGCACTCAACATGCAGATCAGCCTCCTGCATACGCTCGCCCACCAGGCCCACGCCGGCGTCGCCGCCATGACGCACGCCGACGATATCTACCACCACCGTGTCGCCCGACACGCTCACTCGAAGGAGTCTCGATCATGAGCACCCGTTTCATCGGCGAAGGCAATATCGGCTCTGCGCCGGAGTTTCGAGAATTCCCGCACGGCAACGACGATCCCGATCGGCTGCTGCGCCTGAACGTGTATTTCGACAACCCCGTTCCCGTGAAAGACGGTTACGAGGATCGCGGCGGCTTCTGGGCGCCGGTGCAACTGTGGCACGACGAGGCCGAACACTGGGCCGCGCTCTACCAGAAAGGCATGCGCGTGTTGGTCGATGGCCGCATGGTGCAGGACAAGTGGACCGACAAGGACGACAACCCGCGTGTGACGTTCGTGATCGAAGCGCGCTGCGTCGCGATGCTTCCCTATCGAATCGATGCCATCACTCTCAGCCCGAAACCGGCACAGGCGACCGATACGGCCAGTCCTCCGGATGCACAAAACGATTGATCACCCCTCGCTATACCAGTGGTATAGCTGACCACCCGCGAGCGCCTGCGCCAGTCGGCCGGCGCTCGCCATGCGCCAACGTTTTCCAGTGCTTCACCACGCCGTGCGCGTCGTCATACTGCACATACCCGCATCGATCAAGCGGTCGCTACCTGCGAGAGCTGAGGCGAGACACTGACTGGCTTCGACGCTCGCCAGATCGCATAGAGCCGCCCCACGCTGCCATCACCCTGTTCATAGGCGCTGAATGCGTGGTCGATCGAGCGCGGCTCGCGTCGCCAGTCGGCTTCGAAATGTTCCCGCTCCTGGTGTCGATAGAGCGGGACCGAACGCTTTTCGTATCGCTTACGGATCGCCTTGCCGATATCCGTCCGGTTCGACATGAAATCCTGCCCACCGTCCGACGGAAACGCTACGCCAGCGAAACCATGCCTACGGGCAAGATCCATCGCAAGGGCAAAGAAAGCCTCCACCACCGAATGAGGCTCGTGATTCATCGCCATCGCCACGGTGGGATTGATGCCGCGCAGGATCAGGGCCGGCCGGGTCGCATCGAGATCAGGTACCACTTCCACATAGAGCAACGCCAGCGCTGCGAGCTTGCCCGTCAGCGGATCAAATACCACGAGATGCGCGTGGCGCGCCTCCTGCCACATCGCCACGTTGTCCCAGCTACAGAGTCCGGTTGCCTGCTTCGCAAAGAAAGCCGCCGGGTGCTTCGAGACGAATGCGTGCATGGCCGATTGATGAGCATCATCCCGGTGCGTCTTGAACTTGCGCTTCTCGCGCGCACTCCAGCGCTGGTAGATATCCAGCACTTTCTCTCGCGTGCGTTCGAGCGCGTCGCGAAGCATCGCTCGTCCGTCCGTTTCCTGGCTCAAACGCGCATCGAGGCGAAGCGCAAGATGATGGGCTTCATCGTCGTTGAATCGAGCCACAAAACGCTGTAGCCCCGCAGCCAGTGCCTCCGGCAATATCTCACAGAAAAATTCGTGCAGCTCCTCGATTTCTCGGTGCGTGGATGTACTCTCATCATCGACGTTCGATAGCGCCTCCAGTCGAGGCGACAACCACTCCTTGACCCTATCGTCTTCCGAAGCCGCCGCGAGCAGCACGCCGAGATGTCGTCGCAGGGCATGATGATCGGCCAGCGGGTTGGCAAGCTGGCTCGCGCGAAGATGCTTGCACGCATGAAATACGTCGAGATCGCGCTCACCGAAACGCCTGGCGAACTGGGCGGCGACCGCAAGACACCGTAGCCCGTCGTGATCGAGCGGACGGCTGATTCGATACACACTGCGCTGCCAATGCATGACATACGGCTCATCCCGGTACCAGGCGTGCCATGAGGTTTCCTGACCGATGACCTGAGCCCAGTATTCGCCAATCAACGAGGTCGCCACACCGTATGTCACGGCCATCGCTTCGGCTTCGAGGTCCGTGAGCGACGCATGCACCGGCCCTCGCCCGCGCGCAAGATCGGCCATCAGGGGACGCAAGGTCGCCAGTAATGCCGGGACCGACACCTCCGGAGACCACGCTGTTTCGAGCAGACTGCGCAACAAAACGCCACGCGTTTCCGCCAGCATTCCCGGAAGCATCAGTGCGAGTGCATCGCGCTCGCTATTCTCAATCGTACGTTGCGCCTCGTGGTAGGCCGTCCAGCCTGTTTCGCTACGGTCGGATGGCATCGAAACCATGGTGCGAACACGCGCGGAGACGACCTTATCGAGAAGGTCCCGATTACCCTCCAGGACCGCGAAGTTCTTTCGCCGGAAGGCGTCCTCGATCAGAATCCGCTCCGCCGCATCGATCTGCTTGCGTCCGGCGTAATCCTTCGCACCCCAGGCTTCCGCGTAATACCAGTCATACAATGCTCGTGGATCATTGAGCCCCTGCTCCTCCACCACGTAGCGCACGAGTATCGGACACATGTCCATCGCGAACAGACGCTGGTTCAGGGCATCCAAGGTGTTCGGCGGCATCCTTTCGACGACGTATTCCAGCGATGCGAGATATTGGCGCATCTGTGCTCGCTTCACCCACGTCGCGACGAACGACGCAGCCGCCCGGTCATTCAACGCGCCCACCTGGTTCAGCAAGCGATCCAGCGTCGCCGGCCCTACGGAGGCGTAACACGAGTGAAAAGCCAGTATCGAGGTGCGATCGCCATACCCATACCGCGCCAGTATGTCGAGATAACGCGCCAATCGATCCTGCTCGCCGTGCAAGATGTAATCGGCACACTGGACGATGTCCGTCACCGGCAGTTCGCATTGAGCCAGCCGCTCGAGACGCGCGACCGGTGGCACATCCATGCGCGATGCCTGTACCAGAAACTCCTTCGCATCGGCCAGGTCATCGAGCGACGCGCCGTGCTGACGCATCCAGCTCACGACCTCGACGGGAGCCGGACGCGACAGATCAAGCAATGATCGGAAGCGCTTGATATCGCCCGGCGTTCCCGCACCCATCGTATCGACCACGAAGCACCAGGATGCCTCACCCACCCGCCATAACCGCTCTCCCACGGCGTCGAACAAGCCCGCTACATCGACCAGGCCGCGTGCGCGCAACAGCATCAGGGTGGCCGATAACTGCATCGCATCGTAACCATAGGGACGATCAAGAATGTCCGGAACCTTCTCACGCGGCATACCCGCCGACAGCAATACGCGAACCATCGATCGAAGGCGGGCAACATCGACGTTCAGCGGCGCCCCACCGTAGTAGTGATCGCGGACAGGTAGCCGGTCCAGTTCGTCGATGCGCTGCAGGACACCTTCATCGATCAGGGCGTGGATCACCGTGAGCGCGTAGCATCGACGAACATCCCTCCATCTCTCCGGCATGTCCTCCACCCTGGTCACGCCGAGCCGGATGACGGCATCCATATCCCCTTCTTCCAGGAAGGCGAGCGCATCGTAAGCCTTGACGGCACGCGCCAAGGGTAAATGGCGTAGCGCGTGATCGATGGCTTCGGAATAGGAGGCTCGGGTTATCCAGAGCGGCGCGACAAAACGCTCGAAAAGATACTCCCGCCCCTCATACGTTCGAACGTGTCTCAGAAGCGTTCGCCCGGCCCGCAAGCGCCAACGAAGCGGAATTAGCGGCGTGATAAACAGCCAGAGGATGACCATCCACCACTGTCGCGTCATGGGCACATACGACGGGATGCCCAGTGCGCGCTGCATCAGCGGCATCTGATCGATGTCGGGTTGCCAACCAAGCTTCCCTCGGACATGCGCCCGAAACGCCACGATGCGTTCACGCGCCTGCCGCCACGGATGCTCATGCCTGCCGTCATCTTCTTCGTCATGCGGCCAGTACGATTGGCGCGCCGACGCGGAGCTGTCCGTGATCGCGGCCATCTGTTCGGCGCGCCACGCCCGGTAGTCTTGTTGCCGTACTGTCTTCGGTTGACCTGCCGGTCGTCGGGGCAGCAACGCCATATCAATCGTCCCTGGTATGCAGTGAATGACGGAAAGCCTCAAGAATAACGCCTCCGGCTCGGCTCGCCGCGCCTACCTTTCCCTCGCCCAATAGGGCGGCACCCGACTTCTATTTTCCGCTCTGCGTTCGTCGGTCTCACTGCCATCGTGATCGGAATGATCGTGATGAATGCAAGGTGTCACCGTGCGCCTCTTTCTATGTGAGAAGCCGTCACAGGGCAAGGACATCGCCCGCGTCATCGGTGCCAGGCAACGCGGCAACGGCTGCTATCACGGCAATGGCGTCACGGTGACGTGGTGCATCGGCAATCTCGTCGAGGCCGCCGAGCCCGACGCCTACGGTGAGCAGTACAAGCAGTGGTCCATCGACCAGCTTCCGATTGTTCCCAGTCCGTGGCGCATCGAGATCAAGCCGAAGACGACGACACAGTTCACCATCGTCAAGGCGCTGATCGGCAAGGCCGACGAACTCGTCATCGCCACCGATGCCGATCGCGAAGGCGAAATGATCGCCCGCGAACTCCTCGAGTTGTGCAGCTATAGCGGTCCCATCCAGCGCCTGTGGTTGTCGGCATTGAATGATGCATCGATCCGCAAGGCGCTGGACGCGTTGCGGCCCGGCGCCGAGACGCTGCTGCTCTATCACGCGGCATTGGCACGTTCGCGCGCCGACTGGCTGGTCGGCATGAATCTCAGCCGCCTCTTCACCGTGTTGGGGCGGCAAGCTGGCTACCACGGCGTGCTGTCCGTCGGCCGCGTACAAACACCGACGCTGCGGCTGGTCGTCGACCGCGATCACGAGATCGCGCGCTTTTTGCCGGTTCCCTTCTGGACCATCGAACTTTCACTGTCTGCGAACAGCCAGCGCTTCATCGCACACTGGCAGGCGCCGGACGGCAACACGGATGACGCCGGACGTTGTCTGCAGCAGCACGTCGCGCAAGATGCTCTCGCTCGACTTCAGGGCGTGCGCGATGTCGAAGTGATCTCCTTCGACACGGAACGCGTGCGTGACGCGCCACCGCTGCCGTTCGATCTGGGCACCTTGCAGGAAACATGTTCACGGCAATTTGGGCTCGACGTGCAGGAAACGCTCGACATCGCACAGGCGCTCTACGAAACGCACAAGGCGACCACCTACCCCCACACCGACTGCGGCCATCTTCCCGAAAGCATGCTCACGGACGTACCCACTGTCCTCGCCGCGCTGGTCGCAACCGATCCCTCGTTGCGCAGACTGATGGCCACGCTCGATCCGACGCAGCGCTCCCGCGCGTGGAACGATGGCAAGATCACCGCGCACCACGGCATCATCCCCACGCTGGAACCGGCCAACCTCACGGCGATGTCCGACAACGAGCAGGCCGTCTACCGGCAGATCCGCGCGCATTATCTGGCGCAGTTCCTGCCCCATCACGAATTCGATCGCACCGTGGCGCAACTTGCAAGCGGACCGGATCGGCTGACCGCGACCGGCAAGCAGATCGCGGTGGTCGGCTGGCGCAGCGTGTTGAACGAGCCCGCATCCAACGATGGCGCAGACGACGACGGCGATGCGCCGCGTAGCCAAACGTTACCGCCGTTGACCCACGGCACGCGCTGCGCGATCGAACACGTCGATCTCAAGGCGCTTACGGTGTGCCGACTGACAAATCGACCGGACTAGTCTTGTTCGCTGGAACCAGCGCCCGGTTAGAGGACGTCCAGGAACACCCAGCCACCTTCGTCCGCCCGCTCAAGCGCGCGAAGATCAATCCGGGCTACGCGCAGTGCCTTTGCCGTGGCGCCGCGGCTCCGCTCCGCCTCCAGATCCGCCGATACTGCAGCCTGCTGCACCTCGCCGGGTGGCCGGATGAAGGCCCGTTGCACGACCGCGAGTCCTGCTCGTTCCACAAGGACCCGACCGAAGGCGAAAGCGACGCAGGGAAGACCCTGCCGGCCATCGATGCCACCGCAGCAGGCTTGCGCGCGAAGCTCGACGTCGCTCTCACGCAGGGCACGGTCGGCGCGACGTCCAGAGCCCCACGGCAAGTCGTCACCCCCACAACCTCCCGCCGGTCGGCGCCACTCCTCGGCTTCCTGCAGGCACTATGGCAAGTCGCTCGGCAAAATCGCTGGTCCGCCACCGATCGGACGCGGAACCGGGGCGTCTGCAATGCACGCATCTTGGCCGGGCTCGGGGACGCAGTGATCAACGGCGAGCCTGCGGAACAGATCCTGCACGTCATGCGCAGGTACCAGGAAGCTGAACGAGCAGCGATCAACGCGGAGTTCGACGCGTTTCTCGCCCGTGTCGGTCAGCGCGACGGCACGAACTATCGCGGCCTTGTCGTGGGCGAGATCGCAGAGATTGGCCTGACCCCTTACGGGCGCTCGCTCACCTTGCGCCAGAGCGCCAAGCGATACTACTGCAACACCGAACTGATCGCTCTCGCGGAGAAGCGTTACAGCCACGCGATGCGCGCTCTCAACGACCGTACTGCTCGTGTGGCAGCGATTCTTGTGATCGAGCGCACATTGAAGGGTCATCACGTGGTGGTCGATCTAGCCACCATGCTCTGCTCTTTGACCTACATCGCGTGCGATTCCATCCACGAAGTCGCAATGGCGAACCGGCTCGTCGCCGAAGGCCGTAGCTTCGATAAACCGATCCGGCTCGAAGACGGAGCCGAGATGCTGCCAGACTTCATCCTCATGGACACACCAGTTCCAACCCACATCGAGCCGTACGGCATGAACGGCGTGGCCGAGTACGAGACTCGCAAACGAGAAAAGCAGCGTCTTCGAGTCGCGCGTGGGATTCAAGCTGTCGAGTGGGACATTGACGTGACCGCGTTGGCCGACGTTCGATTGCCGCCCGTCGCGCGCGGAAATGCGGGAACTTGACTTCGACGTGCGAGCGGCAAGATGGAGACATCTTCACAACCAGGATGCTTCCAATGCACGGCAAGTCGCTGTTCCTCCATCGCGCGCTCTCCCGCACCGATCAGTGGGGCCCGCAGTTTCCTGCCCTCTCCATGGCGTGCCGCCATGCCGATTCCTTCTCCGGCGGCCGGCAGATCGCTATCGCCGTTACCGATAGCCGCAGACTGCGTTGCGCGATCTTCATGAACTTCGGCGCCGTCGTCGAATTCCACGCGTCGTGGCAGGAACTAGAGCGAGCCGGGACGTGGTGGCACTACGCGCGCGCCTGGCACTTCTGGGTCGTCGAGAACCGAGAATCTGCGGATCGGATGTTTCTTTGCGATTCCAGCCAACTGGTTGTGACGCCATCTGGACTGAACGCCTGTTCTGGCACGTCGACGAACGCACTCCTGTCCCTTGTGCGCGCCGCCGAGGAACAGGTGTCATCCTAGCGCTCCGGCCGGTATTGAACAGAATTCGGAGGGAGTACCATGCTTTTCTCGGTTTTGCTGGCTCGCGAAAACCGCAATAATGCCGGCGATGCGAAACTTACAGCCCTCCAACACATGATCGAACAGCTCTATCCATGTGAGCATTGTGGTGGCCGGCCGACCGTCGGCCGATCCCAACGACTCGTTGACTGCGACGAGAACCGCCGATTCGACTTCAGCCACTTCGGCAGATTCGGCGGACCGCCCGAGCTCGGCGACGTCCTTCCGCGGCCCCCTGAGGCTCCGCGGACAGAGCCCCTCGTGTCGATTTACTGCACCGATTGCGGAATGTCTACGCAATGGGAAGCAGGCGGGGAAGACGAGACAGCCGCGAAGAACCGATGCGCGGAGACATGGAACCGCCGGACAAATCGTCCCCGTACAACGCACGACGATCTACGGACGCTGATCGAGCGCGAGCTCGGTGCGTGCGACACCCAGATGGTGCTCGATATGCTGTCACGGGCCGAAGGTGACTGGGTCGAACTCGGGCCGATCTTCAAGATGTTGGCCCAGCGTATCATCGACGCGACCGTCGTCACCTTCGACACGTGGCCGATCGCGCCTGTGCTCGAGGACGCCAGCCGGTATCGGAAACTCGTTCAGCTCGCTAAGTGGATCGAAGTCGACGGCCAGGACTATGTCCAGTTTTCGAAAATTCACTCACCGAGCGAGCACTGCGATTTCCTGTTCGAAGACCGGATCGCGATCGCCGTCGACGCTATGCCGGATCGCGACCGCTGGTAGGCGTCCGGAGCCACCTCCGACATACGGCCAATACTTGATCGCTTGGTGCGTGGCCGCCGAAGCCCGCGCTGAGCGAAAAAAAGCCGGCTAACGCCGGCTTAAAGATGGTTCTAGCTTTTCCGAGGGCCTTGCCAGAACCTGAGAGACACACTCAGTTTATCGATCGCCGGCCTCGCTCAATGAGCGTATGCCTGACGATTTCCATACTCATTCTGGCAATCACGCATCAGACCGAAAAACAACACAGATTTCTGCGGATGTCGCTGTCCGACCGATAGTGTTGAAAAACTCTGGGGTAAGCGGTCCCCTGAAAACTCACTCGGGTACCCGACGGAAGAGTTTTTCAACACTATCGACCCGGCCCGGTCATCCGACATGTCGGCCATCGGATGGCTGCTTCCTGGCGCGTTGCTGTCATCTTCACCCTGGTGAGGGATAACGAGTGGTTAGGCCGCTGGCCTCGTTCAAAGCGCCCTCAAGCGGCGCTTCCAAACGTGCTGGCCTCTGACTGCATTGGAAACGGCCATGATGACTGTGTCCAGATTGCTCGCAGCATCTTTTGCGCGCGTGGAGATGAGCGCTCTGCGGGGTCCGAGCCGACTATCAGACCTCGATCGCAATCTTGTTCGCGATCACGCTGTACAGGTCGATGTCCGTCTGCTCCGTTCGCAACGAAACGATGAGGCTATAGCGAGCGGGCAAGGCGTAGCGCTCTAGACTAGGGCGCGTGCGCCACCAGCCTGCGGACGGATAGACGGCTAGAAAACCGCGGCTGGCCAACTCCGCGGCGGTGCCTTCCCAGACATCCTGATGTAGCGAGCCGCGGTGCCGCTGTCGGTCGCCCAGGTGCCACCCGGCGTCGCGAGGGTTGGCGGCAGCGCCATCGTCTTCCTGCTGCGCGGCCGCGTTGATCCGAGCCACGAAATCCTCGACTGATGCCTCAAGAGGCCGCTTGAGGTCAAATCGCAGGCGATGTGACGGATAGTGGAACTTCGAGGTTGCACCGCGGGCCGATGGATTGGGCTCCACGAAATAAGACAGCGTGACTCGCATCTGCACCCGGGCGTTTTGCAGGGCCTCAAGCTCCTCCTTCGGCCATGGCAGCGCATGCAGATTCATATCGCGGCTGACTACGCCGCGCCCCTTCTCCTTGGTGTAAGGGTGGACTGCATCTTCGATGACCAGAGACAACGAGTTACCCGCACTCCAGAGCGCAAGCTCGAGATCCGGCGTTCCCCAGCCGCAATGACGGATCAAATTCACATAGTCCTGCTTACTGGGTTGCCCACCGGCAGGCAGGAACATTTGCCGCATCGCTGGCGTCCACTCAGCGGCGTGAACGATCAGGGCTCGGACCGTTTCAGCCCGGAATTGCGGGTACGCCGCCATGACCTGTGCGGCCATCCTCGCGCAGAGAGCCGATGCCGCACTCGTCGCATTGGTCGTCGTGAACAAGCGCTCGTCGGGCACGTTGTGCGTAGTGAGCAGATTGAGAGCGGGAACTCCGGAAGCACCCAGCTTGTCCTTGCCGACATTGCCCCCTTCGAAAACCACGTCGGGTTTCAAGGGCCACGCACTGTCCCATGTACGCGATGTCGTGGTGTACGGGCTGAGGCCGCCTTCCGCAGCAATCGCCGCCAGGCCCGCGATTTCAGTGTCAATCTTGTGCGTGCAGGCGCCGACGGTCAGTGCATTCCAAGCTTGTCCCGGGTCGTGCACGAGGTTCGTCGCCAAGCTATCGGGATACGTCATCCAAGCGTCGTGACTGCGGGTGTTGCCAGATGCCAGAACGAACAGCCGCGGGGTTTCGCCTCCGCCATCGACATCTGACGCAAGGCGGTCAAGCATCGCCGACCACGAGGAGGGGCGACCGCGATCACGGTAGTCGGATGCGGTGACCGCCGTCGCGAAAACCCGCGCACGGTCGGGATGGGTGATCTCTGGTCGGCTGACCGCCTCGGCGAACAGGTAGGCATGATGCCTGGCGTCACCTGCGTTGTCGCCCTCTTCGGAAACGAGCTTCACAGACTCCAGTCGATGCGTCACCGTGACTGGCGCGGCCTGTCCCACGGCCGCGGTGAGTTCGCCGTAGGTAGCCAGACCTGCCAGGCCAGTCCCGTGATTGGCTGTGTCGTCGACTCCCCAGGCGGGGTTGACAGTGTGCTGGTCGGGCCCGTGCAGCAGCGGCGCCAGCATCGGATGACCACGATTGACCCCCGAGTCGATGAGGCAGACATGCGGCGCGCCGGCAGCAGGCCAAACGGCGTGCGCCAGCATGTCGTCCATCCACGCGCCTTGCTCTTCAACACCCATCCCATCGAAGAATTCAGCCGTGTCCTTCGCCTTGCGAAGTTCGGCAACGCAGTTGAGTAGCAGCACCGACTGGCTCAACTGCGCTTCGGATCCGAACATCGTGATGACTGTTCGCTCGGGAAAATTCGCCTGGTGCTCGCTGACTTCGCAATCTGCCGACTGCGCAAGTTTCCGAAAATCTTCAACAACCTTCAGCCGATCTTCTCGTACCGGCAGCCACACTTCCCACCAGAACGCTGTGTCAGCGTCGTCGGGTAGGAGTGCCGGGTCGTCGGTCCACAGTGCGCGTAGCTCTGCTTGACGGATAGACGCGATAGTGTTCAGCAGTGGCTTGTGGTCGAGCGATTGACCAGATGCACCCTTGCGGTCAGCCAGGTACTCGGCGACGTAGGTCTCGAAGTGCTCCAGCTTGCCATCAGGAACGAACACGTTGGCAAAGGTCACGTCGCCCGCCTTGCGGACGCTGAGCAACTCGATGTGCTTCGTCTCGTTTCCGAGGCTCTGGAAAGCCAGTTCAATGTCGGGCTGGCCCTCGAATTCGACCTGAAGGCCGAGGCCGCTTTCCATACCGCTTTCTCGCTGGGCCTGTGTTGCCTGCGCCATCAATGGTCTGAGCGCTTGCAGCTGTCCCTGAAGCGCCTGGCCATGTGTTTGTCGATCCCTCGCCGGTAGTGTCGGCGACGAACCGCCCCCCGGGCTGTGTGCTGTAAAGGCAACGGCCTCAGACGTGTTGTGAAGTACGAGGTGGGGACGCTTATCGGCCTCTGGTGGCATCTCTGGACGGTTTGCTGTTATTTTCGAGTCGTGCGCTCAGGCGACGTCGTTCCTCCAATGCTCGAACGAGCATCTGCGTCGAAACCTGCTCGCCTTCGTGCATCACGGTTTCCTTGATCGCTTCGTCCACCGCGCGCCGGATCTCTGCATAGCTAAGACCTTCCGCTTTGGCCACCAAGGACTTCAACGCGAGCGGCTTCGGCGCAAATCGCGCGAGTCGACTGCGAATCAGTTCTCCCGCTTGCTGAGCGCTGGGCAAGTGGTACTCCAGGACATCATCAAATCGGCGAAAGAGCGCGTAGTCGAGGATCTCGGGATGGTTGGTCGCGGCGACGATCAGACTGTGAGACTGGTCGTGCTCGATCATCTGCAGGAAGCTGTTGAGCACGCGCCGTATTTCTCCCACGTCGTGCGCCAGCCCACGCTGAGATCCAATGGCATCGAACTCGTCGAAAAAGTACACGCCGCGAACGTCGCTGATGGCGTCGAACACCTGGCGCAGCTTGGCCGCGGTTTCGCCCATAAATTTGGTGATCAGCGCATCGAGGCGCACCAGAAAGAGCGGCACGCCAAGTTCGCCGGCCAGCACCGAGGCGGTCATCGTCTTTCCTGTGCCAGGGGGCCCTACGAGCAGCAGCTTGCGTCGCGGCGATAGCCCGTGCTCGCGTATGCGCGCGTTCAAGCGCTGCTCCTTCAGGATGCGCTGGATTTGTTCGACGACGCCTGCATCCAGGACCATGTCGACCAGCCGGCTCTTGGGATAGGTCACATGCAGCAGATTGGCCAGTTCGCCACGCGGTTTGGCAAGCGGCACCAGCTTGCCTGGCTCTGCGTTGAGCCCACGGGACTTCGCGGCGTCGATCATGTCACGTAGCTCTTCAGCCAACTTGCCGTGCCCGACCTTGGCCTCATGCGCTGCCACCTGCATCGCCACGGAATAGAACTGGCCATCGTCACGGTTGATATGTGACTTCACGAGCGCCCTGAGTTGATCAGCGCTGGCCATGATAGGCTACCTCCCTACGAATCGTTGCAAGCTGCGAATCAGCCATGCGTGACCTCATTCCGATCAGCCGGCGCCGATGACACCACCGCGCGCCGCAATTCATCAACCAGACGTTCGTCGATGAACCCCAGGTCAGAGGGCTCGGCAGCCACCAGAAACAATGTCCCGACGGGCACATGCAAAGCGTCTGCAATTTTCGCGACCGTAGAAAGCGTAGGGTCGCGCTTGTTGTTCTCAAGAAGCGACAGGTAAGAGACGGAACATGCGGCGCGGCGGGCCACGTCGCCCTGTGAGATGCCCCTATGCTGGCGAAACCAGCGAATCGCTTGTCCTACGTTCATATTGATCCTCGGCGGCGACCACCTAGCTCGCCTCAACCCATCTTGAGTTTGCCATTTTACCAGCAGTCAAATCAATCGAGGACTCTTTCGAAGGCCGCGGCGGGATACGTCACAGGGAGTCCCCGTGGCGATCTGAACGCTCGGGATGTTTGCGCGCCGTGCGCAAGTATCTAGGCTTCCAAGGGACATTGCTCCGACGAGACTTTGCCGGGCACTACTGCTGCTGACGAACGCTCATAATGCGCTCAACATGGTGGCCTCCTTGACGGCGTTGAAAACGGCCATGATGACCTTGTCCAGATTGGTCGAGGTCACGCTCTACAGCGTGTTGCGGCGGCTCAACGCTGTACGTGATTCGAGGAGCGCGTGGTAGATCGTCCACGGATCGGCGTCCCGGTTCAGCTTCATCATCGCTTGGATCAGACCGTGCTCAAGCGGATCAAAATGCCGGTCCCGAACACGCTGTCCACGATTGCCCACGTTCATGGCCAGCAGGTTGCCTGCCCTCACCTCGTAGCTGATCCAGCGCGCGAATTCCGCCATGGGCAGGTTGTGGGAGGCTTCGAAAACATCGAACAGTTCTGTGCGCCGCCGTTGAATGTCCGAAAGCGGCGCAGGGATAGGAGCTCGCAGCGGCGAGACTGCCGGCAGCCGCTACGCAGCCACCGCTGGCACCAGCGGGAGGGAGTCGCCGGTCTTGGCCACAACAAGGATCGGCGTCGTCACAGGATGCTGAGGCCGCGCCTCTGCGTGGGAGCCACTCCATGCGCCAGTCATGTCTTCGCGATGGATGGTCGGTCGACGGCGTGCTCGCGGCTTTCCTGCTCTCATAATCGATGTCCGTTTACGACCCATCTCTGCCGTTCGGCAATCGATCTTTCTACTGCCCCTTCCTCCTGCACAACGGTCATTCGTCGGGACACAGCTGATAGAAAAGGCTTAGGGCCGGAGCGGCGGTAGAATGCTGCGATCCAAAACAGTGAGACGCAACAAACGGAACGGGAGAATGGGCATGGTGGAGAAACAGTACGCGGTCGAGGTCCAGTCGGACTTCCTTGAGAAGATCACGCGTGCGAAGCCCGTGCCGGCGCTGTCCGAACTGATCTGGAACGCGTTCGACGCGGATGCAAAGCTCGTTGATGTGTCGTTCGAATACAACGATCTTGACACTCTCGACGCGATTGTCGTGAAGGACGACGGCGAGGGCCTTCCTTGGTCCGAAGCAGAATCCTGCTTTACCTCGCTGGGCGGCTCGTGGAAGAAATCCAAATCGCAGACCGCCTCCGGCCGGTTTCTGCATGGACAGGAGGGCCGCGGCCGGTTCAAGGCGTTTGCGCTCGGTCGCGTGGCGGAATGGAAGATCGTCTACCGCCGCGACGGCAAGCTCTGGATGTACACCATCCGCATGTCGGCGATCGACATACGTCACGTTAGTATCAGCGATGAAACGGAGGTGAAGGGCGATGCCTCAACCGGCACGACGCTCACCATATACGAGCCCATCCGCGACTTCCGCACATTCACGACCGAGGACGGCCGTCAAGAACTGACCGAGGTCTTTGCGCTCTACCTTGCCGACTACGAAGACGCGAAGATCGTTCTCGATGGGACGACGATCGACCCGGGTGCTGCCATCGCGGGGCGCAAATTCTTCAACCTCACCGATCTCGTGATCGACAACAAGCACTATCGGGCTCGCCTGGAAGTGGTTGAATGGAAGACGAACGGCAACCGCGCGCTGTACCTCTGCAACGAACAACGTTTCCCGCTGTTGCAGGTCGATCGGCGCTTCCACATCCCCGGCCAGTTCCAATTCTCCGGCTACCTCGCATCGCCCTACCTCGACCGAGCTCTGAAAGAAGGCACCGTCGAACTGGCTGAAATGCAGCCGGGCGTCCTGTTGGCAGTCAGCGAGGCGCAGCAAACCATCAAAGACCATTTCCGCGCGCGCGCGGCCGAAGATGCCCGCACCGTCGTGGAGGAGTGGAAGGACGAGGCGGTCTACCCGTTCAGCGGTGAGGCCATGACTCCGGTCGAGCAGGTCGAGCGCCAAGTGTTCGACATCGTGGCAGTCAACGTCGCTCGCCACCTACCGGATTTCGGCACGAGCCAGCCGAAGAACCGCAAGTTCCAACTCCGTATGCTGCGTCAGGCGATCGAGCGCAGCCCGGAGGACTTGCAGGTCATTTTGGACGAGGTGCTGAACCTGCCGAAAAAGCAGCGGGAAGAACTGGCCCAACTCCTCCGGGACACGACCCTGCCCGCTATCATCGGTGCCGCGAAGATCGTGTCCGACCGCTTGAGGTTTCTGACCGGGCTGGAAGCCGTGCTGTTTGATCCCGAGCCCAAGAAACGGTTGAAAGAGCGCTCGCAGTTGCACAGGATCATCGCGCAGAACTGCTGGCTGTTCGGCGAGGAGTTCGGCCTGTCGGTGGACGACCGATCGCTGACCGAGGTCCTGATCGCACACAAGAAGATGCTCGATCCCAACATCGTCATTGACGCGCCGGTCAAACACATCTCGCAAACACGCGGCATCGTGGACTTGATGCTGTCCAAAGCCACGAAGCGACACGTCGTCAAATTGACCCACCTGGTCGTCGAACTGAAAGCCCCCAAAGTGCCCGTAGCGGCGGCGGAGATCACGCAGATCGAGAGCTACGCGTTCTCGGTGATGAGCGATCCGCGGTTCAAGCAGGTGGACACGACATGGGTCTTTTGGGTCATCAGCGACGAGCTTGCGCCGTATGCCGAGAATCGCGTGCTGGACGACGCTGGGCTGATCCATACGAAGGACAACCTGTCAATCTACGCGAAGACGTGGGGCCAAGTCATCGAAGAAAACCGCGCACGGTTGAAGTTTTTCCAGGACGCGTTGGAAGTGCAAGTGGATCGCGACGCCTCGCTGAAATATCTGCAAGAGCGCTACGCGGCACACCTCGAAGGGGTGTTTGAGGTGGACGAGACCGATGGGGAAAACGAGGCTGGGAATGAGGTCGAGACCGACGCGGACGGCACCGCGCCGTCTTGAGCGATCCCTGCGTGTTGCGAGGTTTTCGCTCAGCGTCGGCGGCGTTGAGCACCGCGTTGACTGGAAACCGTTCGAGGAAGTCCCGCAGACCATGGTTGCCCTTCCAGACATCGTGCGCCGCGGCGATGGCGGCGAGGTCCGCCTTGTCGATCGGATCCTTCTTGTCGTCCGGCCACGTGGCGAACCCGTACCCGGATCAAAACAGGGAAAATCGCGGTCGGCGCACGAGCGCCTTAGTTGACGTCTGCTTCCAGAGCCCAAGCTGCCTTCCGGGTGCCCAATGGCAGATGTGAGCGGATGACGGCTCATGGCCGAATGCCGATTGTCCCCTCAGTTAACCTGTCATAGTTTTCCCGGGCATGCCCAGGATGCGATACAGCGCCTGACGTGAAATGCCCAGCGCCGCCGCGGCATGACTCTTGTTCCCGCCGGCCGCGTCGAGCGCCGTTTCTACTTTCTCGACGGTCGGCAGCGCTTTCTTCAGCATGTCCTGCCGCACAAACGTTGACAGGTACGCATTCGCCTTCGACTTGCGGCTGTGTCCAGCGGCCTCCACCACTCGGCGCTTGGCTTCCGCATGGGCGGCCGCATCCGGGCGCGCCGCCGATCCCTTGATCGGTGCCGGCGCTGCCGCGACCTGTTCGTAGAGCGTCTGCAGATACTCGTGACGCAACCCATGGCTCGTCACACCGATCCCGCTTTTCGTCACGCCATGCTTGGCGAGCACGTAGTAATACCAGTCGCGCCACTGCTTCAACGTCCGGCCGACTGGAATCGTGGACCCCGTGACGCCGTTGCTCAGCCGCGCAGCTTCCTCGAGAATCGCAACCTTCCGTTCGATCGGCACCTCCCGCGGCCGCCCGCCCTTTGTCCCGCACGTCACCGCCAGTACATTCGGATCGCGAACCGCCTCCACCGGACGCAGCATGAAGCTCTCTTCGACGCGCAAGCCAAAAGCGGCCTGCAGCTTGAGTTGCACAGCCGTGTATGGACATGTCTTCGCGATCTCTTCGATCTTGGCCGCCGCGTCCACCTCGTTCCCCACCCACGATTTGTCTTCGGTTGCGACGTAGCTGCGCTCGAGGCCGGCCACGCGGCGATCGACGTAGTCGCCGAGCGTGCCGACGAGGTTCGCCTTACCTAGCCACTGCGCGAGTGCCCGCAAGTAGGTGAGCTTGTTCTCGATCGTGCCGCCGGACTGTTCAGCCTTCACCCATCGATCGATCAAGTACTCGATGTGCTTCTCCTTCAACGACCACGGCGTTTGCAGGGCGAACCCGCCGTCACGCAGTTCGACGAACGCCTTGCAGATCGCGGTCGCCCGGTATTCCTGCGTCTTGATCGACAACGCACGTTTGCTGATCCTCGTCGTGCTGTGGATCTCGGCGACATGCTGATCGAACAGCACCAGCAGTGCATCGCGAAACTCCGGCGGCAGTCGATAGCGGCCCACAACAGCTCGGACGTTGAGGATCGCAGCCATACTCCTACTCCTTGCGGCCAACGCCGCTTGCACCCAGCGGACATCACCCGCCGCTCAATACCATTAATCGGTCATGCCAAGCACGTCGCGTTTCCCCGCGACGTCGTCCCACATCTCGGCGCGACGACATCATCGCTCCTGGCCCGAGGGGCTCACGCCGACTCCCGCTTGCGAACACAACGTACAGCCCTGGTGCTTCGTCAAGCACAGGTCTCCGCGGCGCCACGCGTCGAAAATCACTCCAACGCGGTAGGTGTCATCGTTCAACCCAACCCGCGCGTGGGACATTCGTCTCTGCGCTGGGAATTCGGCATCGACCGTCAGCGCCCGCTTCGCGCAGGCTTTCCTCGCGTCAGACAACGCGGAGTGTTCCCGACAGTTCAGATCGGCCCCATAGACGTTCACCTTAACCGTCCGTTGCGTGCCCCTACCTGGCACCACGCTGGACTATCCCTCTACCGCCATCGCTATCGCGCAAGCGGCTCCGACGGAATCCGCCGGTGCGGTCCCGCCCTTCCTGTCCTTTAGCGATTCCATCCGATCAGCCCGGTGCATGGGAAGTGCATGCATTCCGACCGTCCACCCTGCTGCCATGACCGCAACGCAGCCCGCGCTTCGCGCAAACCGTCACCGATCATTTCGCGCCCGACTGTCGGGCGCGTTGCGCGGATTCACTCCGCACAGTCCAGCTTCGTGGCTACCCTGCCAGCCTGACGCTTGCGCGTCTCGACGTCGACGATCCTCGCGGTCGCCAACGCCGGGCTAAGTGCCGGGCAATTCCTGTTGCGCATTTTGGTTACGGCTGCGCCTACCGTTCGTTCTTCCAATCGGGGAATCGCGACGCCGGCTTCTCCGGATCGCAAGACTTCCCCCGCCCCCAAGCACGTTCATGTCGGCCGCGGTGTATCGGGCTTCCTGAACGCACCCAGCTCGTTCGCTGAAAGGGCGTGAGTAGACGCAATCGAGGCCACGTGAACTGTCCGCTGTCCGGCGTCCACATGTCCTCATTGCATCCCATTGCGACAAACCGCCGCCAATCGTATGGATATCGCACTGTCCAGGGGTCCTCAAGGTGGACCACTGTGTACTTGATTTGCTTCAAAAGAAGGCCGCGTCAATGTGCGGCCCGGACATTTCACTGCGTAGAAGGCCCAGGACGGGCCAGAAGGAAGGTGTGAGCGCCTGGTGCTCGGGTTCGATGCGTCGATGACGCGGTAGGTGATGCCAAGAATAGGCCGATTTGTCACGCTCGACAGCGCGAAAGCTGACGGGAAGTGCACGGCTTTCCGAAACTTGACTTTGCGACCCGCTCGATAGACTGGATCACGCAATCTCGGACCTTATCCGGGAGATTGACGGGTCCAGCTCTGCTATCTCCCACTTTATGTCCGACTTCGGAGACGACCCATCCTCAATGTCCGACTTTATCTAGGACTTTCGAATTTAGGTCGTACCGTAGGTCGACTTCAGATTCGACATTGCACCTGCTTTCCATGAACCATCGACCAAAGGAGTCACCCTTGAAAACCGCAGTCTTTGCTATCGACGTCGGCTACGGCAACACGAAGTATGCCCACCGTGCCGCGAACAATTCCATCGTCGCAGGCATGTTCCCTTCCCTCGCACCGCTTGCTGCCAGTCGCGCCATCGCCGGCTACGGAGAAGGTGTCCTGACCGCGCGCAAAGTGGCCACCATCGTCATCGATCTAGTCGAGTACGAGGTCGGCCCCGACGTCTCGCTGACCGCCGCCTACGGCAACACGGGGCGCGCACTCGCGGACGACTACGTGCTCTCGGACAACTACGCCGCGCTGCTCTTCGGCGCGATCCACTTCACAGGCGTGTCGCACATCGAACGCCTGGTGCTCGGCCTACCCGTCCACAACATGAAGAAGTACGCGACCGAACTCAAGGAACGCTTCACTGGCGAACTGGATTTCGGCGCCGGCCGCGTGACGATCGACAAGGTCATGGTGATCCCGCAGCCGCTCGGCTCGCTCGTTCTCGCGTCCAGCGGTCGGCAAGGTGGCTTCGCGCGGGACGTCGAGCATCTCGTCGTCGACGTCGGTTACTTCACGACCGATTGGGTCTACGCGAGCGGTTTCACGATGGACGACAAGCGCAGCAGCGGTATGCCGGGCGGCGCATCGCAGATCTATCAGCGGATCGCGTCGCTGATCGCCCGGGACCAGGGCGACGCAGTGGAGGATATCGAGCGGATCGACAAAGCGCTGCGTGAGCAGACGCCGTTCTTCTTCTTTGGCACCAACATTGATCTCGCACCCTATCTCGAGCAAGCGCAACCGCTGATTTCAGGCGTCGTGAAGGAAATGCAGAACAACGTCGGCCGGCTGGCGAACGTCCGGTCGATCATCCTGTCCGGTGGAGGAGCGGCACTATATGCGGCGGTGATCCGCCGCGCCTTCCCGCGCGTGGTGATCGAAGTGATCGACGCGCCGTGCCTTGCAAACGTGCGGGGATTCCTGCTGGTCGGCGAATCGACGATCGCCCGCGAGCGTCGTTAAGGAGGTGGCATGAGCGACAAGATCGAGATGACCATCACGATCAACGAGCTCGTGTCGCCGCTGCTGTTCGAGCGGTTGAGCGCGTGTCCTACGGCCCGTCGTCGGGCCGCCGTCCTCAAGGCGCTGGCGGAATCAGCCCTGCGTCTGGAAATGATCGGGCACGTCGTCGCCGCACCACGAGTGGCCACGCCGCTCCCTCCGCCGGCGGCACGACAAGCACCGCAGCTACGCGACTCAAGTGCGGGTGATAGCGAGGGTTTTCAAGTAATCCGCGTTGGGGATGGAAACCTCGACAGCGCGGACTTCGGCGATGCGCTTCACGATCAACTCGGGACGTGGCTGTAATCTTAGGCCAGCCCGATTTTTCGGGATTTGCTTTTTGTATAGGCCTGAGAAAATTGCTGTGTGAGGTCGGTGTCCAAGGCGTGTTCCATGTCTTGCGCCGATAGATAAGGAGAAAAACATGCTGGAACTGATCGAGTGGATTCGCACCGGTGAAATCGTAGACAAGCTCACGTCGCCGCTCTTTCTCGCCTGCGCAGTTGCGTTCGCGGTCGCGGGCTACTACTGCGCAGAAGCGCTCTCTGCCGCCCAACGCCAAGGTGAAGAATGAGCACGATCGGGGGCTTCACTTCGGCCATCGTACGCGGTTTCAATGCGTTGCCCTTCGTTTTGCGCCGCCTCATTATCGTGATGATGTGCTCGGCCATCTGGCTGGCGGGCTGTTTCATGTACAAGGCAGGGGCGAGCGACCTCGCCATGCTGTTTCTGTTCGGTGGTGCAATCGGCGCGCTGTGGGCCAGCGGCACGTGGCGTATCTTCCGCTTAGTGCTGCTGCTGGTACTCATCTTCGCCGGCGATTAAGCAAAAAAAACGACTTCCCGAAGGAAGTCGCTTGTTTCCAGTCTTAGTGCTCTCTGCTCTTCGCCTTTTCTTCGAGCCATGCGATACAGAAATCGACCGCAGGTTGGAAAGCTTCATCGCGCAGGACGAAGCGATCATCACCTTCGAGCAGCCGGTCGATCACGTCGAAGCGCGGGCCACCAGAACTGTCCGTCGCTTTCGACGTGCCCACCGCGGGCGTAGCCGCAACCACTTCAAACTCATCCAGCACCAGTCGAAACGAGCCCATCTGTCACCTCGTGATGTCGCCCGGCGCAATACGGCCCGGAGAGGACGTATCCCCACCGGGCAAGAAAAAAAGTGCCGGCGATAGCCGGCGTCAAAATCATCATGCGGCGCACATCCCGTTACTGCGGATGCGTGTCAGGTTTCGCCGTCGTGTTTCCTCACGCGCCAGTTGCCTGGCGCGACCGAACTCACGCTCTTGTGCCCGTCGCTGGTGCTGCAGCTTCCACACGTCGCAGAAGTCCACACCCTCGACCACGGATTTCACGATCGACACACGCTTGCCGAGCGCACGAATGCGACCTGCGAGCGCCTGGGCGTAATGTTCACCTGGCCGGAAACCTCGCCGAGGGTCCACCTTGTCGCGATCGGCGTAAATGATCACGTGGTCGTAGTCATCCCAGTTGATGTCAGCATGCTCCAGCCCACCGCAATTCAGCAGGCAGCGGACCTCGATGCGATTCTCATACCGGGCGACAACCGCAAAGCCGGTTTCGGCACCTTCCACCAGGGCAAGCGTACGAGACCGCGTCGTGTTGAGCGGCACCGACGAACCAAAACTGCCGGCCGGCGCGCTCATCTCCAGCTTCGCCCGCTGCTTCCCTTTCTTCGTGCGGAAAGGAACCTTCTCACCGTCGACAGTGAGATAGGTGCGATGGAGCCGCCGCGGCTTTCCGGCCTGCGATCGCGCGCGCAGCAGCATCACGGGAAACTTCCCCTGCGTCTTCCCGAAGGCATCGATGTACTCCATGCCAGGGTGGCAGCGCACGTCCCGTCCGATCCACTCGGGCCGCAGCCCGGGAATCCGCGTGGACAAGTAAGTCCAGACCGGCGTATCGGCAGTCACCAGCGCGGCACCATCCCACGCGGCCTGCATCTCGCGACACTTCTGCTCGTCACTTTTCTCAGGCCGGACCGGGACAGGCTTTGCCCTACGCGCAACTGCGACGGCGATTCCGCCGTTGTAGTTGCCCGTCTCGAGCTCGTAGTAGATTTCGCGATACGGCTTGCCAGTCACCTCATGGATAAGCTGCACGCCCGTGCCGCCCTTCAGGCAACGGGCGCAGTGCCAACCACCGCTGGGGTCTTTCTCGGCGGGAAAGAGCCGGAAGGTCTCTTCCCCTTCACAGAGTGGGCAGGTCCACCAACGCTTGCCGCCATCCCCTAGAAATCGACTGTCGATGTAATGCGGAAGGATGTTGGGCCAGTCCAGATTCGCGAGAATCAGTTTCTTTAGCTCGCGCATGATTCGTCCTCCATTCGCCCGACGACGAAAACGCGTGCATCCGCCAACACTTGGATGGCCAGCACAGATGGATCACCAAACCTCTCGCCCGCCGCGGCCTCCAACGTCGCGTCGAATCGACGCGACACGGAGAGCCCCGAGCGGGACGAAAGGCAAAAACACTTCACGTTCACGGATCTCTCCAGTTGGACTGCGGGTTTTTCGATGCCTGAGACAGGCGCAGAAACACTTGCTCAACGAAGCCACGCGCGAGCGCTTCGGCTTGGTTCAGCAACGTCGGCGGAACAAGGAATGCGGGAGGGAAGAAAGACGGCGTGTGACGCGCCCGAAGGCACGTCGCACGCTAAAGGTGAGAAAAAACAGGAGACGAAAACGAAACGGTGAGACTTTTCGGGATCAGATCACCGACCAGGCAGCACGGGAATGGGATGGGCAAAACGGTATGTCGTCGTCCATGTCTGCGAAGCCACCGCCACCACCATATGACCTCGTCTGATCCGGCGCGGGTGCCGAATGCTGGGAACGTGCCGCCGTATTTGCAGGCGGTTGGCCGGGTGCGGGGCGCGCTGCCGGGGCGGCCGCCTGCCGGCGAGTGCCCTGCTCGAAATCGCCGTCGCCACCGTGACCACCGCCGTCACCGCGACCGCCACTGTTGCGGCCGCCGAGCATCTGCATCTGGTCGGCCACGATCTCGGTCGAGTAGCGATCCTGCCCGTCCTGGCCTTGCCATTTGCGCGTGCGGATCTTGCCTTCGACATAGATCGCACTGCCCTTCATCAGGTACTCGTTGACGATTTCGGCCAGCCGGCCGAAGAACGAGATGCGGTGCCACTCGGTGATTTCCTTGTACTCGCCACTCGCCTTGTCCTTGTAGCGTTCGGTCGTCGCGACGCGCACGTTCGCAACCGCGTCGCCACTCGGCAAATAGCGTACTTCCGGATCAGCGCCGAGATTGCCGATGATGATCACTTTGTTGACAGATGCCATCTGATACTCCTTCACGTGGTAATTGACCACAGCCACTTGTCCCACATGACTTGCTGGCCGTTCTTGAAAATGGGTGAGCCGTCTTCCTTGCGGAACGCCGGTACCTTGATCTTGCGCAGGCGCTTCACCTTGACGGTGTCGCCGACGCGGCAGCCACATTCGGCAATCGCATCTTTCAGGCCTTCGCCCTGCAGTACCTGTTCGCCGCCCCTCGTCTCGAGACGAAGCGCGAACGAACGATAGCTGCGAGATCGTCCAGGTCGACGATCAGGGAAGGTTTCTTCGCCCCAGCCCGTGATCTCGCCTTCGACCGCAGCAGAGCGCGCCGCATCGTCGCTGCCAACGCGACGCTGAAATCGGGGTCTACTGGATTGACTCGCGGACAGCGAACGCACCTCGAGTTCGCCATCCGATAGCGGTCGCCCGACCTCCGACTGTCGCGGCGATCTGGCTTCTGAATCCGCGGCAGGCGAAGCGACGCCCGGTGCGGAAGTGGCCGGTACGCTATCGCGACGGATCGCTGTCGCGATCGCATCCTTCAGCGGTGCCGGATGCTCATGCAACAGCGCCCAGTGCGGCACCAGTACCGGGAGGATCTTCGTGCCGAACATCGTGTCGCCGGGTGCGTCGTCGAAGGCTGGTACGAACTCAACTACACAGTCGCCTTCGTCGACGAACAGATGGGCGATTCCATCTATCGTGACGAACGTCTCGTTGGATGCACCGATCCCGACCGCGCGTTCAGTACTGCCGGATGATGGCGGCTGATGCGCCGCCGACATCGAGTTTCGCGGACTGCCCGGAAACGCTTGTGCGAGCATGCGTGTGAAGAACATCGCTACGCTACCCATTGCGCCTCCAACGACAGTTGACCGCTGCACCACCGGTTGAGTGTGTTGAAGTCATAGTTGAGCAGCGGAACGTCCCGGATCGCATCCTGCATGGTGCGTGGCCGCACGCGTCCGAGTGCGCAGACGACCTGGTACGGAATCGCCCCGGTCCAAAGCTCCATGATCCAGCCGAGCGTCGCGTAATAGTCGACCTTGTCGACCGTCCGGTTACACAGACGTTGATGCAACACTTCGGCACAGTCGATCAGCGCTTCGGGAACGTTGTCGCTATGTCTGCTATCGAGGGCGAAGAAGATTACCGCCTCGGCGAGCTTCTCGCGCACGTGCGGCTCCCAAAGAGAGGGGTCCGGGAGGGGATCGGGTTTTGTCGGGGAAATGAGAATCGGCGATTCGCCGCCGAACATGTCGAGCTGCCAACCAGCCACATGCGGTTTCATGAGCGTGCTCCGGATATCACCCGGGCACCACGTTCCCATATCGGGAACGTAGTTCCCGGTGGGACATGGGGCGACCGTGCATATTGCTTCGCACGGTCGGACAGGGGCGACTTACTTCGTGCCCGTCTTCAGCGGTTTGGCGCTCGTCTGGTTGGACGGTGCCTTCATGGGAATGACAACGGCCGATTTCGCGTACTGCCGTTGCGGCGCCTTCGCTGCCGTCGCACTGGAATGTGCGGTCGCGCCTTGATCACGATTCGCGTGCTGCACGGTCTCTTCTACATCACGAGAATCGGCGGTATCGCGTTCGGACGAACGCGGGGCCTTCCTCGCATTGTTCTTTGCGTAGTGGAATGCAGCAATCACCAGGAACAGGGAAACAAGGATCGACGTCGTCGCAACATAGAGCACCAGGCACACGGCGAGGAGCTTGAACGGCGATATGAACGCGCCGCTGAACAGGGACTTCAACATGTTTCTCTCCAGAGAAAATCGAACAAGGGAATGTCCGGACAACGCCCGGTGGTTTCGATGCTCAGAGTGAGCAAGGAAATCGGCGCGAAGCACTTTCGTCCGCGACCGAATGGTCAGCGCACGAAACAGCTCAGGGCCGATCGAAGGGAAGGCGCGGACAGGCCGCGAAATGGCAGAGCCGGTTGACTCAGGAAGGTCGATGCGTCAGGAACGCGTGATAGAGGTAGGGTAAGCCGCGCCGACGGAAGGCCCGCGCCGAATGCTCGCCAATCGCGTACAGCTTTGGCCGCGTCGTCCCGACACAACCGGTTGTGGGGCTAAACCCAGAATGCTCCAGAAAATCGTATAGCTTTCTCCGGAACTTGACTTCCAAAAATCGGAGACAAACTGGACGCGTCACTTCAACAAACGAGGCGCATCCACATGGTCTGGACGGTCATTCTTCTCGCCGGTGCCTGGGCACTGATCAAGCAGTATGCAAAATCGCATCCGCGTCGCCCTTCCTTTCCCCCTGTGACGCGGAGCCAAGCGTCCGGCGACGCCGGCGAGGCGCGCGTACTCGTCGAACTGCGCCGTGTCTTGTCTCAGCTCTGCGGCAGCGACTTCTATGTCCACCCCACCGCGCTTCTGTTGCTGCACGCGCCGGGGACCGAGTTTCCGACCGCCGAAGTCGACCATCTCGTCGTCACGCCGTTTGGCATCTTCTTGATCGAGACCAAGAACTGGGCCGGCTCGATCCTGCCCGGCCGTACCGCGGATCTAGTCTTGTGCCACCTCGCCGGCGGCAAGCCGGAGGAGCGGCGTTCACCGATCAGCCAGAACCGAGCAAAGGTCGCCTTCCTGCGCGGCACGCTGCCGGCCACTTGGAATGTGCAAGGCCTCGGCGTCTTCGCGCACGACGACTGCACGCTGTCCCCGGATCTACCGCTCGCCCTTATCACCCTTCGCGATCTGGGCTACTGGCTTCGCACACAACGGAACCGTCATGCGAAATCTGGGAATCCCGACATCAGTGTCTCGGAAGCGTGGGACGTTGTGCGCCGATTGAGCGTGGACGACCCGACCGGATCGGCTCTTACTGCCCACCGCCATAAAGTTGCCCGAAATTCATCCGTAAACAACTGACCATCGCCTTACATTTATTAACAATTGAAACAATCCGTTTCAGTTTGTCGGCGAGCGCCATTCCGCGAAAGACGCATTGATTCGTGCAGCTTTCGGTCCCTGATGCTGAAAAGCGCCGCGTAAGCTGGTGTACACCCCCAAGTCTCGCTTCCGTCGGCCGGGTCCCGGCCGATCCCACTAGCCGCCGATCCCGTGCCAGGGAAGGCCGGCCCCTTAACTGGAGAGTGCTTTGTCCAAGAAACCGTCGAAGAAACCTGAAGACGACGAAACCTTCGATCCCACCGTCCCCGACAATTCCGCGTCGGACAGCGAAGAACTCGACCTGCCCGCAACGTTCGCGCATGTCCCCGACAAGCTCGAACTCAGTGCGACCGCGCGCGAAATGTTCGCCGATCTGCCCGAAAATCTCATTCGGATCATCATCCACGAAAGCGAGGAAGTCGCGCACTCGACCCGCAAAATCCTGCAGGAACACATGCGGATTGGCGGCAACTTCGCGCATATCCATGCCTCCGTGATCGGGCATTTCGTCAGTTCGCAGGGGGATACCCGGAAAGTCCGGAACCAGGCCGCCGAGCTCGTCTACGCCTTTCTCACCAAGCTCTTCAGGAAGTCGAAGTCGTCGGTCAGCCTGTACATCCGGTGCTACAACAAGTTCTCGAACAATATCGGCGCGGTCGAAATGTTGACCATCAGCGACATGTCTCTGCTGGTCCACAACCACATCAGCGATGAAGTTGTCGAGAAGGTGATCGAGGCGAAGCGCGAGGCCCCCGACCTTACCAAGAGCGAGGTCAAACGCCTCATCGCGTCGCTTGAGGATCAGATCGCCGGAAAGGACAACAGCATTGAGGAGGCGACCTCCCAATTGACCGCCACTGTCGGACGACTGGACGACGCGCAAAAGGAGATCGACCGCCTTTCGGTCGAACTCAATTACGTGCGGCAGGAACAGGCGCGCGAGAAAGCAAAGGCGCAGGAAACTCAAGTCTCACTCGCCTCGTCCGGCAAGCAGGTGTCAACGCTGCAGCAAACGCTCGCGAACAGGGAACGCGAGGTCGAGCAGCTCACCGCCGAAATCGTCAAGCTCAAAGCGAACCCGTTGAAGACTGAAGTTCCGGTGCCGACGCTGCCAGATTCCTACACGACCCTGCAAGAAGCAATGTCGGCGAAGCTTGCCGAGTTCGAGGCCGCCAGCACCCAGCTTGAACAAGCTCAGGCACAGCTTTCGGAGCTCGAGGCGCGCGCGCAGGAACACCGCGCGTCCATCGAAGCAAGCGAAGTGCTCGAGAAGAAAATCCGTGGCCTGATTGACACCTTCAGCTCGTTCGTACAGGACTACCACAGCGCGCAGCTACTCGCGACCGCGGACGGGAGCCCGACCCGCTTCAAACCGCTGTTTCAGGCGTTCAGCGACCTGATCGGCAAATTCCATGGCGAGGTGATGGCGGCCGCACGGGCCTAATTAGCGCGGGCCGCGCTACGTTGTTGTGCAGTAGAAGAGAGATACAAAAATGGACAAGAAGAATTCGCGCGAGACCTACCGTTCGATCGAGCGCCTTTACGTACCAAACTGGCTGTCCGAGCGCATCCAGGTGACAAACTTCGACCTCGTCGACCAGATGAAGTGGCTGCTTGAGATGGATGGCGCCTTCAACGACATCCTGGCCGTCGAGCGCAAAGAAATCGACCACGTCAAGCATAACGAGGCTTCGCTGCGGAATCTCCTGCGCACGCCGTTCTTGATGGTCGCCCCGACGCTCGAGACGGTTGAAGACTGGCGCTGCTTCGTCGATGAAACGCCGACGACAGTCGCGGTCGATCAACTGTTCCGGAAGCTGCCACCGCTCGACGCGCTCGCAAAATTCTCGGTCGAACAGCACAACCGGATCTTCCTCGATCTGGTGACAAGTGTGATCCACCTCAGCGTGCTTGCGGCTCCGTTGCTCGGAATCACGACCGCGGTAGCCACCTACCTCGCGTCCGTACCCACCTACAAGCTGCGGATCGCGCTCGGTCGGATGCAAGGACTTCCCCTGTTTCGCTGGCGTTTCAACACGCCGACGTTCTGGTATCAGTTCACCGCCAGCGACCTGACCGACGAGATGGTGGCTCACCAGATCATGGCGACCTCGCCGATCCGAATGAACAGTGCGCCTGGCAAGGCCGGTTGGAGCGAGCTTCGACTGCCGCGAGACAAGAATGAGACCTACGCGTGCGCCCTGATGGCCTACGGGTGTCGCGCGTCGACTGCCGCCAGCCTGTTCCGCCTGAATCAGAATGCGATGCGGCAACGGTATGTCGAGATGCACGGCACCAGCTCCCCGTGCGGCAACACGCCGAACTCGCTCACGTGGTTCGTCGAGACGCCAACCAATCGCCTCCACGGCACGATCTTCACGTGGCTCTACCGCGCCGCGCTAGCGTCCGGCGCCAACGCACCGCAAGCCCTGATCGCGACCAACGACGTCTACCAGCAGATCTTCGGCGGCAAGCACGCGATCTCCGTCGACCGCGGCTGTAACCTGACTCGGGCGATGGCCGCAGACAACCGACTCACGATCGCGCCGTGTCGGACCTGCCGGACCGAATACATCGTGAGTAACAACGACGCGAAAATCGAGATGCACCAGAGCTTCGATTGCCCGGCCTGCACGGGGCAGCTCGGCGCGAAACGGCGCGGCGGCAAAGCGAGGGCACGCAATGAAGCATAGTAGCGAACGTCCGGCCACCGGTGCGGTGCCCGACCTGCCGGCGAGCCTGATCGTAATTAACGGCGATTGCCGACCGCAGTTTGCGTGGTACGACGCCGAGACTGAGCAGTACTACTCTGAGGCCGATGGGTACGTCATCGTCGACGTCCGAGCCGCGCTGCCTTGGGCGGCGGTCTACGTTCACTAGGTGCCGCATGGACGACCTCGCCTACCTCGTCACCGAAAGCAACGCCGCGTGGCTCGACGGCCGTGGCGACGGTCGATTCGAGCGGTACGAACGGTTCTATCAGTCCGAACGTGGGAAGCATGGTGAGGCATTCGAGCTCGAGCGGATCAACGGCGCGTACCCCGACTGGGTCGGCAGCCAACCGCCGCCTGTGCTTGTAATGCTGGCCAAGCCGTGGTTCGGCAAGGTTCTGGTCGCACTCACGTGCATGTACGTCGGTGCTCAAGTCGTCCCTGCCGTGTCTTCTGCGATCCCATACAAGTCGACCGTGCTGCTCGGCGTGGCTTTCGTCGGGTTGCGGGTATTTCACTGGAAGCGACGACGCGCGCGATGACCGCCAGACCTTGAATCCCGCCCAGTGGCGGGATTTTTTTTTGCCGTCCGCCATTACCAAGATAGTAGGCAGTCGCCTGCGCGAACTTGGCATTGCTGCCGCGTCGGTAGGATGGAGTGACATCCTCCCTCAGATCAACGCAGCCTACCCCGACTGGGTCGACAATCAGCCGCTGCCCGTGCTCGGGCTGCTGGCCAGAACATAGTTCGGCAAGGTGCTAGTCACGTCAGGTCGTCCCTGCCGTGTCTTCGGCCATCCCGCACAAGTCGACCGTGCTGTTGGGCGTGGCCTTCGTCGGACAAGGGATTTTCCACCGGAGGCAGCGCAAGACCGGAGGAGCATCAGAATTTGCTTCCCGCCTATGGCGGGTCATTCACATTCCCATGCGCATGTCGAATCAGATAGAGATATACAATCGTGCTCGAAGCGTGATGCTCGTCGCTAGTTCCAGCTCTACCAGGAGACCAAAAAAACAAATGAATCGAATTTTCTCGGGGCTTGCTTCTGCGTTGCTCCTTGCCACCCTTCTCGTCGCGTGCACTAAAGGTGACTCCCCTTCGTCGACCATTGCCAGTGATCCCCTTGTTGGGGAATTCGGAATCGCTCAGAAAGGGAAGATAGCGCCTGCTTTCAGGGTCGAGAAAACTGACGCGGGGTACATCTTTAGCTACGAACACAAAGGCTCGTGGGAGAAAAGCTCTCAGGTAGCCCCCAAATTCCCTCGCGAACTTTTCGAGGAATTGATGAAATCGAGGACCGACGAATCGTTCACCGGTCTTGTCGATCGAGTAATCATGTTTGCGAAAGTCAAGCCAGGCTTCACCGCAGGAAATTTCAAGACTTCCACTGGATACATGATCATCATCATGATGGGTGGCCCGATCGAAGTCGTAAAGATGTAGTGCTCACCGCCGTGCGAAATACAAATAGTCGCAGGCACGAAGCGCACACGATGACGAAAGGCAAGGATCGTATGGCCACCGGTGCCCTTCATGATCACCCACCGCCGACCAGATGAAAACCAGACCTTGAATCCCGCCCAGTGGCGGGATTTTTTTTCGCCATGGCCCCTTAAGTCTGATGTAATCATTCCGTAAATTAGAACTGGCGTTTTTTGGCTCGCCCAAGCCATTTCAGAAGACTGGGCCGTCGGCCGCGCGAACTTGACTTCCCGGCCGCGTCGATAGGATGGAATCAAGGGTTCGCGGTGGGCGAGCCCAACAACAATACGAGGACCAAACGCAATGAAGAAGCTCACGACCATCAGCCTGTCCGCCCTCACGGTGGCAGCGGTGCTCACTCTTGCTGCCTGCGGTGGCGGTGGTGACGGCGGATCGAGCCAGCCGGCAGGCAACAACGACTCCGGTTCCGGCAACAACGGCGGTGGTGGCGCAACGACGCCAACGCCGCCGACCGGGACGGTAGCGACCCCGCAATACGACACCGGCAGCGTTCAACTCGCCGCATTTAACCAGGTCAACAAGTACCGGTCACAATGCGGCTTCCCGACGTTTCAGCAGAACACCATTCTCGACCAAGCGGCCGCCGCGCACGCGTCCTACGGGCTTCAGAACAACGTGATCGGCGATAATGAGACGACTGGCAACCCGGGCTTCACCGGCGTGACCTACGCCGATCGGGCGGCCCATTTCGGGTTTCCTTCGTCTGCATTTTCGACGGGTGTAAGCAGTGGGTTCTATACAAACGCAACACTGTCAAACGATCAGTACGGCAAGGATCTGGTCGACGGTTTCGTGTCGGGTGTCTATCACGTGGCCTTGGTCACATGGCCGGAGACCATCGCCGGCGTCGGTGTCGCAACGACGACCTACAATGGCTTCCCGCAACTCTCCGCGACGATCGCCTTCGGTGTCGACGGCAAGTCGGCCGGAAGCATGCCGCTCACTTTCCCGTGCAATGGTGTGACTGGCATTCCGTATGCCGCATCTGGAGAGCGTCCGACGCCCCCCGGAACATCCGGCCAGTGGGGCTCGCCGATCGCGGTGACCGGGAACACAAGCGACAAGGTCACGCTGCAGAGCGCAGTACTCGTCGACCAATCCGGGACTCAGATCCCACTGAAGATGCTTGACGCGACGAACGATCCGAACAAGCTGTTGCCCGCCTTCGAAGCTGTCGCGTACCCGGTAAGCGCGTTGAAGCCGAACAACACGTACAGCGCAACGCTCAATGGGACCATCAACGGTACACCGTTCACGAGGAATTTTTCGTTCACCACCGGCAACACCATCGGCTGATTCTGAACGCCGCCGCGAAACAAAAAGCCCCGCAAGGGGCTTTTTTTGTTTTCCCTGTGGCTTACCGCCCGCCTTGCTTACCGCAGGTCGACTGACTTCCCGCACCAGGCACGTTTGGTACAGGAACGCGCGGATTAGCGGGGTCTTGCCCAAGGTTGCCGTTGAGCGGAGGCATAACGCTTACACCATCGATCCGCGAAGGATCAAGATCCCACGTGTTGCCGTACTGCTTGTTGTAGAACCGGCCCTTCGAATCGATCAGCGTCTCTAAGACCGGCCAGCCCCCGCCCTGATACTGGTAATACTCCACCGACCCATCCGAGTACACCTTCTTATTGACCGTCACTTGAATCGATCCTCGAAAGTCCGTCGGTGCAAAAATCAGATTGCATGGAGCAAGCTGAAAAACTGCCGTCGCTTGGATCAACTGACGAGCTGGTGGAGCGGTCGGCTGACAACGTTGCCCCACCCAGCTCCAGCCGTTCCAGTTCGGTGCAGCGACTTCGTCGTAGCCCGGAGGGCACGACGGCCGTGCTTGGTAGCTGCATTGTGGATCGGACCAGCGCGCTCCCTGCCACACTGACGCTGCCACAGTCGTCCAACCAGGGCCGCCCTGGCACTGCGGCTGCGGAATCGCGCCGTTACGTAGCGGAACGGCGCACGTCGAATCCTGATAGCCCGGCGTACACGGGATCGGCGCACACATCGCCCGCATTCCGATGTACTGGCCAGCCCGGTCGTAGAACGGATACATCCGGGGCGCAAATCCCGATTGGCAGCCGCCTTCGGCAAAAGCGCTCGTCACCCCGAGCAACAGCAAGGTTCCCAAGGCCCATCCTCCCCATCTCTTCACGTCCCACACCCCTAGTATGTACAGTAGGTTTCCACCACGGCCGAGCCGCTGATGCCATTGCCGTTCCCGTCCGTGATCCAGACGGTCCACGGTCCACTACCCGACGCAGAGACGTTGACCGTCGCCGTTGGGTTGACGTAGAAGGAGACCGGGCTGAATACGATCTGCGGCGTCCCTCCTCCAGCGCAGCTCGGCGCGGGAACACCCCAGCCGTTCTGAACCATGAAATAGCCGTGCCGAAGCGCCGGACCACCGATCGGCAACCAAACGTGGTCCTGGCACGACAACCATTGCCCGCGCCCATCACTGTTCTGTGCGGCCGCGCCGTTCTCAGGACATGACGTCCGCGGCGTCGCGATCGCGCCCGGCGTGATCGTCTGTGTGGCATGCAGTTGCCCATTCACCGTACTGTCGCCTGTCGAAATCGGCGCAGGCGCATCACCCACCGCGTTCTGTACGACCAACGTTCCCGGCGTCCGCACCGCGTTGCTTACTGCCACGTTCGACGCGGCCAGCGTCGGCGCGGCGATCGTGCCGGTCGCGTCGATGTTGCGAACGTTGTGCAGGTCGACACCGTTGACGTCCTGACTGCCCGTCCATTTCAGTGAGCCGTCGCGCCGGATAAACACGGAGTTCCCGTCCGACGACGGGCCGTTCGTTGCCATCACGACGCCCGCCGGCGCGCCCGGCACAGGATTAGTGGCCGCCCACGCCCCGTTGAGGCCGCGCACCGTGGTCGAATTTTGGGTCGTGGAGAACCCGAATCCATTCCCGGCCGCCTGAGCCACGATGCCGGCACCGGCAACGTCCGGTTGACCGAACCTGGTCACCGGCTGCGACGAATAGAAGACGTAGCTCACCTTGCACGACGTCGTGCCGGTCGCACAGTTGTCCGGGCCGACGTTCATCTGGATCATGTAGCTACCGCCCCAGAACGGCCCGGCCGCGTAGTCCGCCTTCAAATACCCGCCGGCACGCAGTTCGGCGAACGTCGGTGGCGTGACGGACGTGGACTTTCCCCCGACCATCTGCTCCACCAGCATGCCGTACTTGTCCGTCACCCAGTTCGACAACGCGGCATTGATCACCGCCTGGTTTTTCCCCTCGACGCTCAGCACGTCCTGCCGACGCTTCTCGACGTCACGCTGAATGCCTTGCAGCGTTATGAGCGCCGCAGCGACCAGCACGATCACGACTTCAATGATGCTGAGCATCGTCGGTCCTTAATTGTCTTTGGTCGCGTACAGGATGACGCTGGCGATCGCGCCCGCCGACGCGCACGCCGTCGCTGCCGCGCTCGAATTAAACGTCGTCGCCGGGCCGGAGATCGTCGTGTTGTTCACCTTGACCTGCGTGTACGCCTCCGAAATCGAATCCGCCGAGAGCGCGCAGACCGTTGCCGGAACCGGGTACGTCACCGCGACCGCATCATTTGTCGCGGTCACGGTCGCCGGGGCCGCCGTAACGGCCCCGCCGAAAATGCCCGTCAGCGCACCGGACGTCTTGTTCAGGCGACGGCCGGCGGTGTCGAACGCACGGTTCTGCGTAAGCGTCAGCATCGTGACGCCCGAGAAGTCAATTTCGCCGGAGGTTGCGTCCTGAATCCCGCTGCGGAAGTACTGCGCCTCGCTCTTGAACTGCATTGCGTGGATGCGGTCCATCACGTAACCCCGGCCCATGTAGACGACCAGCGCGATCAACGCGGCAGCCGCCATTACGCCCGCGGCTTCAACCAGCGACAGCTCCCCCTTTTGTTTGTGACGTCCCTTGCCGATGTACGGATGCTTCTGCAGTTCAGGCTTGTTGATCTTGTTCAAGTCAGTGGCTCCTAGAATTTTTGGTTGAGAGAGGTAGACGCGCCATCGAATGCGACGGCCCCCGTTGCGAAGTAAGAACCCAGGCCGAACACAAGGAACATCAGGACTGCACCGGCCAGCAACACGTAGTGAGTGACCTTCGCGTTGCGGCGCACCGCCTCGACCACCCGCGTGAGCGAGTGCTGACCAAGATCCTTGATGGACTCGACGAACTGATCACGCCCTGCAGCATCGGTCATGATGTCGATGGTGGTTTCCGAGAAGATGCCGGTGTCGAGCGCATGCATCGGCTTGTCAGGATTGGCCGTCAGCCGCGCGCTCATCTTCCGGAGGTGCCAACGCATCCATGGGTCGGCCGACTTCGCGAGCTTGTCCAGAGTGGCGCGCAGTGTCAGACCGGAATCGAACAGACCGGCCAGCGATACGATTAGCAGCGCCGCACGAAGGTCGCGGCGATTGCGCCACATCAGCGGCATCGCATCGACTCGGTTCCGGAACTCGCCCGTCCACCGCTTCAGTGTTTGGAGATAGCCGACCACCATCCCTCCGACGACGGAACTCGTCAGCCACCAGTAGTCGGCACAAAACGTGTCGAAGGCGTAGATGAACTGGCCAAAGGCCGACCATCTTTCGAGCGGCTGCACGTCCAGTGTCGCCGGCAAAATCTCCGAGCCGAACAGCACGCAGAACGCATAGAGATAGACGATCAGGAAGACGGGATACGCCATCTGCATCGATGTCGTCGCAGACAGCACGCCCTTCGCGTTCGCCGCCATCTCCGCGAGTTCGAGACCGCGGATCGCTGCATCGTCGCGCGGCGATTGGCCTGCCAGTTCAAGCAGCACGAATTCGTCGTTCGGGATAAACGACTTGATCGCGGTCGCGAAATCGTCGCCGGCGCGCATGCGCTGCGCGATCTTCTGGAACACCGGCCATGTAAGGTTCTTGCGCGAACGATGACGAGTCTCGAGTGTCGTTAGTCGCTCGAGCAACGTTTCGCTGTTGCGCAAACCCTTCTTGGCAACGTCGAGACGCGTTTCGCGATAGAACATTTCGCGCATCGCACGGAACCGCAACGTTGCCACGCGCAGTCGCTCATTCGCCGGGAGCATCATGAACACCGAGTAGACGAGCGACTTGATCACGACGGAATCACCCCATCCGAATCCGGCGCCACGCGGTATGCATCGAACGCGCACATGGACTCATCGATAAACCGCGGATCGATGAGTCCGCGCGAGGCCTTGTACAACGCGTGCTCATAGACAGTCTTGCCGGTCATGTCGGCATCGGCGAAGTCGCTCTTGCGACTGGTTCGCCATAAATGCTCCGCACCGCGCCAGTCACGCGCTGAAACGCGCTCGAGGAACTCGGGAGTCGGGCGGTAAAGCTCCATCGCCAGCGTCTGCCCCTTGATGCCGGCCGCCACCTTTCCCGAACGGGTGAACAGGCCCGGGCGACGGCAATGCTCGCAACCGTCCTCGTCCCGGCAAGCCATGGTGGACGTGTCCAGACCGAACTTGCGCTCCAGCGTCGCAATCTGTCCTGGCGACAGCACGTCGCGGGCCGGCCGCTTGCAGTGGGGGCAAAGAACCGGGATCAGCTTCTGGTTGCCGACCGCGTTCAGGAAACTGCCCGAGGCCACCTCATCCATCGGCAGTTTCAGTCGGCCACCGACCAGTCGCATCACAGCACCGAGGATGCTATTGCCGTGCAGCGTGGTGCGTACCGGATGCCCGGTCAGCGCGAGTTCGGCGACCAGACCTGCCAACACCGAATCGCGGACTTCGCCGATCGTCAGGTCGTCGGGGTCCATCCGCATCAGCGTGCGAATCACTTCGACGATCTTGCGATTCGCGTCCTCTTCGGTCTCACCCGGGCGGCGCTGAATCGAAATATCGGAAAGCCAAGGCGCGGGTACCTCGGATGGCTCGTTGACCGCGAACTGCTTGATGCGATCGCGATTCGGCACGAGGTACGACATCGCTCGCAGCAACGTCGTCTTCGCCGATCCAGTCTCCCCGGTCAGGAAAGTGGCGCCGCCCGTCACTTTTCCGAGACTATCGAGGATCTCCAGCTGGCTCGCCTCGAGCCCCATCTCGTGCGGAAGCAGTACCTTCACATGCTTGAAGTTGCCGTCGAGCAAACGGAGCGCGACATCGAACCCGCCAACAAGGGGTGTGCTCTGCCAGCGGATATTGAGGAGATCCATATGCGCTACGAGCGGGATCATCGCGGACTGCGGCGCCGTCGGCTGGAACGTTTCGCCTGAGTTCGTGTTGCGTTGAACGAGATCCTGATAGGCGGCCGACAACGCACGGCGCACCAGCGCCTTGGGCATTTTTCGATACGAGTACAGGTCGCCGTCGACGCGCAAACGCAGCTCGACATCGTCGGCAAACTCCCGATATTCCCAATGCACGTCGCCAGCCCCGTACGCTTTCGCTGCTTCGATCACGTCACGGAAGGCCCCGATCGCGCGAGATGACTCTGGTACGGTTGTCGAGGCGCGCTGCTTCTCCTTGCTGTAAAGCGCCGCGATGACGTCCTCGTCCGCGACCATCTCTTCATGCACGGAAATGTCCGCGCGCGCGAGGTCCTTCAGATAGGTCGCGTACAACTGGCTTTCGTGGAAACGCTGCGTCGATACCACGATCGAGATACCGGCCTGCAGTTCGACGGCGATGAATTCGCGGCGAGCCAATTCGGTCACGGCAAGCGCCGCGCTTTCCTCGCGTTGGCACAACACGCGCTTGAAAGTCAGCGAGTCGGCATGCACCAGGCGCGGTCGTCCCGTCTCGATCGACACGTCCGGTGCCTCGGTCACATCCATGCCGATGCGTCGCACCGTCGGCGACTCGTCGTAATCGGCAGGCCGGTGCAAAGCGGATTCACTTTCCTGCACGGCGTCCGCAGCAGGCGGTTCGGTCGGTTCTGTCACGCGCGTTGACCCATGCTCCGGGTCAGCCGCTCGCTCGGCCCACATGCCCGCTTCGGGTTCCGATGAAGGCACTGTATCCGCCCGCACATCGACGGTCGAGGTGGCCGTATCGGACTCAGCGGGAATACGCAGACCGCTCGCTTCCATCTTGGGAGATCCGCAGGACGGCGAGACGTCCTTGTCTGCGACACGATGCGAACCGATTGCCTCGTCGAATACCGCGACGTCCTCTATTTCCTCCTGCGCGCGGCGTAGCATCATGCCCATCGTCATCGGATGGCCCTGATTCGTCTGGCGGGGATTCACCGGCTTGCTCGCCGTTTTGAAACGGGGCTCGCGCGGACCGTCGACTGCAACTGTCGGTTCACCGCCGTCTACCGGCTCCCGCCCGACAATCGGCACCGCGCCTGACGAGCTATCGGTGAACCCGGCCTTGAACGCCTTGAGTCGGCCAAGTAGACCGCGCTTCGCCGGTTCCCGTGATTCCATATCCGCGAAGAGACTCATTGGCCCCCCCCAAGCGGAACGCCCCGTAGCGGTGCGCCCGCTGGGAGAGGCGAAGCCAGATCCACGAGGGAGCGGATTGCGTTCGTCGCCGGCGACTGGATCGGTGCGGAACCGCGAATCGGCTCCTTCCAAACTCGCTTTCCTTCGACCACCGTCACCGCATAGCCGTCGACGCCTTTGACGCTCCAGCCGTTGAGCAGCGTCGCGCCGACTCGCGCCGGGTAGATTGCATCCCGGTACGAATACAGGACGTGTGCGCCAGTTTCATCGTTGAATGCGCCGAGAAAAGTGACCGGGTCTCCATGCGCGCGTGGCTGGCGCACCGGCTTCTCGAGCGGCTGCGGAGCAACGTCGGCAGTAACGCTGCTGGCGGCAATCCCCGGTTGCAGTTGCGTCATGGCGCCAGGCGGCAGCATGCCGTTACCGACCGCGCCCCCGCTCAGTTGACGGGCGATGTTCGCGCGCGCCAGCTGGTCAATATCGTCGATCGACAGGCTGGCGCCGACGGGGCCGGCATGAGCGGACGCGGCAATACCAACACCCGCCGCGATGAGTGCGTGCTTAATCGAAAACATAGTATTTTCCCTTCGCGGTGAAGTGGACGCCATACGGCGAGTCGCCCGTTTCCTTGTCGGTGGTCGCGCCCGCGCCGTCATTAAGTCGCAGTTCGACCTTCAGCGATTCGAGCGCCATGTTCGGCGGCAGCTTGGCGAGCAATGGCGACTGCCAGCGGAAGCCTTCGATCGTCCAGTCGCCCTGCTTGAGGAGTCGCCCTACATGACCACCCGCCCCCGGCGGAGCGATGAGCGGCCGCGCCTCGGCAAGCGTGACCGTGTAGCCGTAGGCGCGAAGCTCAAGGGGCTGGACTGACATCCGTTGCGGCGGCGTCTGCAGCATGTCGATGAAGGCCTGTTCGGCAGGCCAGTTTTTCGATTCGCTTTCCATGAGCGATGCCGCCTTCGGAATGGTGGGTCCCCGCGACGCCAGCGTGCGTCCATCGCGCGCGAACGTCACCGGCCGCATATCCGCCGTCGCAGCCTGATCGAAACCGGAGAAGGAGCCGCCGTGCCGCCGGAACGTCATCGTGCAGAACCCCGAGGCAGGACAGTTCGCCTCATGGAACACCCAGCCTTTGATCACGGTTTCCTTGCCACCGACGGCCGTAAGCAGTGCAGGGCCGAGCTCAGACGCGCGCGGCTGCATGCGCGCGAAGACATCACGGACCGCGACCGCATACTGCTCGGCAAAGGTCGGCGCGCGTGGTGGGGGCGGCGGCGGAGAAAGAACGTCCAGCAGCTTCGGGACGCCAAAAAACGCGCCGACCACGATTGCGGCTACCGGAATGAAGGTCGGCACGGACATCGGAAGTTTTGCGATGCGTCCGACCTTGCGGTTCGCCAGCAACTCGCTCGCCTGAAACGGTTCGTCGACGTCGCCGATCCGATCGCCCGTGCCGAGCGTGTCGAGCCTCAGATTCCCCTTCAGGCATTCCTGCTCGATCTCAAGACGCCGTGCCAGCGCCGCCTCAGGCGACAAGACTTCATCATTGCGCACGGCGCCACGGACCACATACACCACATAGACGCGCTGGCCGTCCTGCAGCAGGACCAACGCTGCGTCGCGTCCCTTGATGCGGTCGTGGAGCGCCACGCGTGCGGCGCCCGAGTACAGGCGTGTGCCCTTTACTTCCGGCGCGTCAGGCATCGCAAAACCGCCGATCAGGTCGGTGCCGACTTTGAACTCAACGTAGTGGGTCGCGCCGAATGTATCGGCGTAACGCCGCCGCTCGGCCTTACCCCCCTTCACCGGGTAGGCCCGCCAGTCAATGCCAAAAACAAGCCGCGCGCGCTTGTCAGTTGGCAGGGGTTCCGTGATATGCATCATCGATCACATCGACGGAACGACCGTCGCCTTCAGCATGATGATCTGGAACGTCTTCGCCTTGTTCCAGCTACCCGTGATGCCGGCGATGCCGGTATTCGTCGTGCTATCGGCCTGGTCGGTGATCGCGCCATACAGTACGATGGTCTGCCCGTCCGACAGTGCGATCGTCTGATCGTCCTTCGTACCGATCGTATGTGCCAGCTGGATTTGTTGCTGGGTCTGACCAGACCCAGCGCCCGCGCTCGTGAACGGACCGTTCAGCTTCGAGCTATCCGCCCAATATGCGAGGACGATCTGGTTGTGGTCGTTGACTGCCGGCAGAACGTTCACGAAGTCGCCCGTCGTGATCGTGCCCGGTGTCAGACCCGGCACACCGCCGGACGTCGCCGTCAGCGAGCCGGACGACGGCGTGGTCGAGCGCAGGTAGTCATCGCTCTTGAACGACGCCACCGAGACCGGCAGGCCGTTGAGCGTCATCTTGGTCATCGTGTTGTCCTGCACGGTGCGGCCGTACTGGTTCAGCGCATTCACGACCGCGTTGGTGCCGGAGAACGGTGCATCCGGGCGCAACACAGATACACCGACCGCCCCGCCGCCCGAGGCAAGCGATGTCGGCGATGTAAAGCTGATCGCATACCGCGCGAGGCCCGCGTGCATCGCGTTGAACACGACATCCGCGTTCATTCCCGCTTGACTGCCCTTGTTCAGCGCGATCTGGATCGTGCGAACCGTAATCGCCACTTGACGCGTCGAGATCGCGTTCTCGTGCTTGAGCAGCTTGCCGATGTTGTCTGCCGCCTCCTTGGTGTCGTGCACCATCACGAGACGGCTCTGCGGATTGATGCTGACGCGGCCCATCGGCGAGCGCAGCTTCTCGATTTCGGCGGTGATCGCGGCGATCTGATCGAAATCGCCTTCCCGGCCGGTCGATGTCTGCGCTGAGAACGAGCCGGTGTTCCCGCCCGAGCTACCACCGCTACCGCTGCCCGACTGGTTGCCGGTCGACGTATCCATTCCCTTGCTCATCGTCGACTTGATCGACACCTTGCCGGGAATCGCCGCGATCTGGTACATCCGAGTGACAAACCGGGACACGTTGATCGTGCTGCCGTCAAATGACCAGTCGAGGCCTAGGTCGGTCGTCATGTTCTTCATGTACATGCCGGCCCGGCCCGTGAACGCTTGCCGATAGATCGGCTCTTCGGATCGCGCAGCGCCGTTCTGCCCCTTCGACTCGGTTTGTCCGGGGACCAACGAATCGCGCGGCACGAACACGTCGGGGCTCAGGTGCACGGGGTAGCCCGTCGCCGTCGAGACGAGCGTGGCGATCTGCTTGATCCCAAGATTCGCAGGGAGCGTGATCGTCTTCTCACGGAATGCAGCCGGCAACGTCGCTTCATAGGCGAGCGGCACTAGGCGATCTCCGAGGAACGCGGTCGGCACGTCCTCGACTAGTGCCATCGGTACAGGTCCCTTCCCTAATGCATCCGATATCGTGCGATGTGCGGCGTCGTAGCTGTCGTTCACGTCCTGTTGCGTCACGGCGCAGCCACCGGCCATCACGGCGCTCGCCATCGCGACGGCCGATTTCAATAGGTGAACACGCATGGTTCTCAGCAAAAGGTCAACACGCATGGTTCTCAGTCCTGGCAGTTGCCCGCGCGGGCTATCACGCGGATGACGTTGTTCGAATGGCGGCACGCGCGCGTCGGCGTGCGCATGTGGTTCGTCGCCTTCATTACCTGCTGAAGGACGGAAGTGAAACCCCCCGTGAACGTCGCGTTGAACTCCAGCGGGAGGTCGTCGTCGATCTTCCACGCGAGTTGCCATCCCTGCTGTTGCAGCCAGCGATCGAGTGCATCACGAAGATTCACGTCCGCCGGCGTCACGGAGAAAGTCAGCGTGACGCTCGCCGCCTGCGTGCCTATCCCCGGTAGAACAACCGGGGCAACGGCAGTAGACAGCGCAGTTGCCGTGACGCCCGCTGACGCCGGCACCACAGGCGCGGCCGCCTTCGGACTGTCTGCGGCCGCCGGCACCGCCTTCGGCATCGCAGCGAGCACCTGCCAACCGTCTGTGTCGACAGCGCTCACGGCAAGATCGGGTGACGCGTGCACCGCGACAGCCAACACAGCCAGAGCCCCCGCAACGACGGCACGCACGCGCGCCTGATTCGAATTTGTCTTCTGCATGGTTACCGGCCCTGTTGCATGTAGCGGCGATAAATCGCACTGGCGTAGACGAGTTGCTTGGACGGCGTGACTGCGTTATACGCGCCGACCGCCTTCCAGGTCGGTCCAAAGCGGCGTACGTTCGATGCGAGAATCCACGCTCCAACGTACGCGCTGACGCAGCCGTTATAGAGGTGCTCGCGACGGATGCCGTAACGCGCGAGCGTCGGGAGCCACGACGTGTTGATCTGCATGAGCCCGATGTCTTCACTGCCGTTTTTGTTCCGGTTCACGGCATAGGTGCTCATGCTTGATTCGTATTCCGCAATCACACGCAGCAACCGCGGATTCACGCGATGGAAGGCAGCTGCGTCATCGATGCAGTCTGCCTGGCACGGCAGCGCGATGACCGCCAACAAAATGGCAACGATCGATCCGATGAACTTCACAACGTCGGCCCTCCGCTCGTCTGCAGTGTTGCGTCCGGCGTTTCGCGGTAGACGACTTCCTTTCGCCGCTTCACCTGGGTCGTATTGCCGTCTGCCGTCACCGTAAACTGGTCGGCGGTGCCCTCGAACATGAAGTAGCGTCCCTTCTGCTCTCCGATGCCCAGGTTCCGCGCATCCGTCACGCCGACGCGGACGACCGAGTCAGCAAACTTGAAGTACGTGCGCCCTTCTCGATCGAATACCGCCTCGAGCTTCGCGCGGTTCGCCTGATCGAAGTCGTAGACCGTTCTTACTTCGCGCGTCACCTCAACGCGGTTCGTCGCATCGGCGACAATGAAGCGCCCCGCGCGATCGATCGTCATCACGCTTTTGACATCATCCCAGCTCGTGCGCAGCGTTTTGCCGTCCGCCGTCTTAAACGTGACGGTTTTGGCCGGCTTCGACGTGAAACGGATTTGCATATGTGTGTCGTCACCGTCCCGGATCGCCTGCGCGCCAAAGTGTTCGGCCAGCCTCGATACCAGCGCAGGTTCCGCATTGACGCGCGCGACGACGCTATTCGGACCAGCCTCATCGATACCTCGCTCGTTCGACGCATAGTTCAGCGCGGCAGACTTTGGAGGATCGCGATGCAACCGGACGTGACGCGCGCCGAAGTCGACATCCGCGTACAGCCCTGTGTGCGTCATCAAACGATCGAGCGCCTGCATCCAGTTCTCGCCGTCGCGCGTGCCAAACAGTTCGGGGGTCGTCAGGTCGACATCCTTCTGCGCCGATCCTGTCCAGCCCTGCGGGACAAGTGACTTCACGACTTTACCGACCGGAAGCGACACGTGAAGCGCGCGCACCGGCGCGAGCGCCGAGCGAGTGCCAATCATCACCAGACGGTTCGTGAAGCCGTCGAACCCGGCCGGCAGATCGTCCTTCATCGCTGCCAACGCACCCGACCCGCCGATGAAAGTGTTGGCCTTCTTCCAGCGCGCAGTCGCCGAGTGTGCGCCAACCTTGTACGTGATTGACACCGGCGTTCCTTCGACGACCACATACGGACCTTCGGTATGCCCGCCCTCGGCGACGATGACCTGGCCCGCGCGCGGCTGGATATAGGTCTTCGCTCCGTCGTTGAAGATCAATGCCGGCCGTTCGGCGATGCCGCCCAGGATGTCGTAGTCGAAGTCGAACGGATCAGTGTTCGCCGCAGACGCGGCCGTAATCACGATCGCCGACAGGGCGCACGCAAGTAACTTGGTCGTGTGCTTCACAGGCCTGCCTCGATCATGGAGAGATGTCGGACGAACCGTGCGAGGTACGTGCGACCGGGTTTGGGATTTGCGCTGTGGTAGTAGGCAATTGCCTTCGCGACCGAGTCGGTCCGCGCGAAGTTCTCGGTGAGGATCGCTTCCGCGACCGCGACGTTGGTGGCGGGTGCGAGCGCATCCCACGCTGACGCAAAGCGTTTGCCGTGGTAGCACCAGTTCACCTGCATGAGGCCGACGTCGAAATTGCAGCGCCCGCGCGCAAGCAACGTCTCGATTGCCTTGTAGGCTTCTTCTCGCGACTTGAAGAAGTAGCCCTGACCCGCGACATTCAGCGTCCACGGCCACGCGCGGCCACGGTAGTTCGACTCGTTCAGCGCAATGCCTGCGAGGATCTTCGGATCGACGTTGATGTGCAGCAACTCGAACGGCGCGACCGCGCGAGAGCACGCCCATCCGCCACGACGTTCAGCGAGTGCCGCCTGCGCGCCGTCATCCAGCACGGGCGGCTGCAGCCAGCCGCGCTCGATGAAAAGTTCATCCAGCGCGACATCGCGTCCATCGACCGTGACCGTGATGCCCGCTTCACGTGAACTGCGTACGGTCTGTCCGATCAGCGGTGACGCCCATTCGATGAATGCATCAAGGCCGCAGTGATAGACCGGCTTGCCGGGCAGCAGCGCGACCTGACGCGTCGCGCCGTCTTGAATGACAACACTCACCGGGCTGATCACCTGCGCAATGACCGCCGACTGCGCGTGTGCGCTCGCCATCCCCATTGCGGCGAGGAGAATCGCACGCTTGGTCACCGTGGCCCCCTGTACGGCTCGAGTACCAAGTCGCGATTGATCTTCATCATGAAATGCCGCTCGCCCGGCTTCGATTTGATGGTCGGCGGGATGTTCTTGTAGCGGTCGAGCACCGACTGCGCCGTTTGCGCGGCAATTTGCCCACCCGTGCTACCTACTTGGGTGACACCAAGCGGGCCGGTCGTCGTGCTCTGATCGCTATTGCTGAAGGTGCGAACCAGAATGGCGGTCAGAAACGAGGTCGAGTAGATCTTCCAGAAGTGGTTGTTCACGTCACCACTGAAGCCGGCCGTGCCATCGCCGTCGGCGCCTTGTGCACCATACAGCGGTACGTGCTTGCCGTTCGGCAGACGCATTTCCGCGCCGGCGACGAGAATCGACTCCTGTCCCGGCTGAATGTCCGAGCTGTAGGGTGCAACGATAGTGGTGCCCCACGGAATCATCAGGCACCGACCATCGCCGTTGTTCGCGTACACATCGGTCTCGACGGTCAGCGACGCGGTGCCAGGACGGTCCGAGTTGAGCGCCTCGTTCGAGAGAACCGGAATCTTCGCCGGTGGCGACAGCGTGCAGCCGTGCGACTGGCCAACAAAGCCGGTTCGCGCGAAATCTTTGTCGCCTTCGTTCAACTGGGCTACGTCCCGCATGAATGCGTTGTCGCGCTGCTGGGTGGTCATGGACCCGGCTGCCTGCCCCCCCCTCGCAGCCAGTGTCGCTTGTGCGGTCGCCTCCTTCATCGCGGCATCCTGAGCAGCCGCCTGCTGGAGCAGCATCTGTTGCGGCGAGATGACGCCGTTCGGCAGTTGCGGTTGCTGCGGCTGGGCGTCCTTGACCTTCAAGCTTAGACGAAAGATCGGCGAAGCATAAATATTGTCCTCGTCGTTCTCGGCTTTGAGTTGTGCCGTGTTTGCGCTCGGCATCAATGCGTCGGCTGACAGCGTCGGTTTCTTCGCATTCGCTGCGGCCGCAGCGCTCGCAGCCGCAGCGACTTCCGCTGCTCGCCGACGTGCTTCGGCCTGTTGTTGCTCGATGATCTTGTCGACATCCGCTTTGTCAGCATTGCTCTTGTCAACCGCTTCGGCTGCACGTTCGCGTTTCGCCTTCAGCGCCTCTGCTTCTGCCTTGTTGGCTTCGACGGTCTGCGTGTAAAAGCCGAGCGTGCCTATCGCAATCGCGGCTATCGAGCCAATCACGATCATGACGTTGCGGGGCACCTTGCCCTTCAGCAAGGTCTTTTCTTGCGGACTGGTCGGATCGGTTTGCTTTGCCATACCGTCCTCAGAATCCGAACAGGCCACGACGGCCGCGGGTGATCGTCACTTCCTCGCCCGGCCGGGTGAGCTTGATCTCATCTGCCAATCGCTGGATGACGATGTACGGGCCGCGGCGGATAAAGTTCGGGCTGACGATATCGCCGCCGTCCTTGATGGTCGGCACGGCAAACGGCGTGCGCGGAGGCATCCGAATCCAGATGAAGGTACCGTCGTCGAAAACGGTCTCGGGCTTGAGCGAGCTGGTCCCTGACACTGTGTATTCGAAGTTCAGTTTGTCGGGCGACACGCCGATCGGACCGGAATCCGAATGACTCGTGTGGTCTGCGTCGCGATCGTCGTCCGGCGCATTGCCGCGCGCGCGTACCTTCGACATCAGCGAGTTCGGGTAGTTGAAGCGCACGTTCTGATAGAACAGTCCGCCCTGCGGCGACGAGACGAGCGTCAGCTCGTACTCGCGCCTGTTCGTGCTTAGGTGCAGCGTGTTCACGAGCCCCGGTTTGATGGGCTTCACGTACACATGGTTAGCACCGTCGGTGTCGAGGATCCATTGCTTAGAATCGCCCATCGCCGGCTCGCTAATCAGACTCTCCCCCCGCTCCAGCTCGATCGTCGTGAGCTTCAGCGGCGCCGTCATCACGCGGAAAATCTGGTCCCGGCTGTACTGAAACACGGCCATACGCGCGTCGCCCGGCATGGTGATCGGATCGGTGCCCGAGTTGTACGGGTTCACCGGGCTCATCGCATCGCCGATGATGCTGCCGACGTCGAAGTTCGGGATCGGTGCGATCGGAATGGCGGCAGTCTTCGCGGCGAATGCATTGGCTGATGCCGCGATCAACGCGAGCGCAATCCAGGTCACAACGGAACGTGGTCGTTTCATGCGCCAGTCTTCTGCAGGGTGAAGAACGGGTAGTAGAGGCCGTACGGATTCGTGCCCAGCACGTCTTCGGCAGTTGGGGGAATGATCTGGTAGCGCATCGTCAACGCGAAACGGATGTCGACAGGTTTGTCAGTTGGCGATTGCCGCGTCGATGTCGTGAACTCGACCACGACGGTCGAATCCTCCAGCAGCGAAACGTTGGTCACCTTCGGCTCGCGAACCAGCTTCGGATTGGTCGTGATCTGGTCAAACGGCTTGTCGTCGCTGATCCATGTTGCAAACTGATTCTTCGCGTTGCCGACCATCTTGGCCTTGACCGCGTTGACGTTCTTGGCGAGCCGGGAAGTTCGGATATCGTCGGTGAGCACCGGCTCGATCGTGAACCAGTGCTCGACGTCCTGTTTGATCGCCGTGCGCTTCGCCTGGTCGTCGGGGTTGTATGCGGCCAGTTGCTTGACCAGCGGATTACCGCCAGCATCTGACGAAACGCCATACGACTTCACGACCGAGGGTGGTGGTTGCCGGGTGTAGACGGCGCCGCCGGCGATGATCGCGAGGACGAAGCAGAAGGTTTTCCAGTGATTGGCTTCGACGCGCAGACGCGTCCCCTGATCGAAGATGATCTTTTCGGGGTCCTCATTCGAGTAGTGGCCGGGCGCTGGCGACAGCGCGACCTGCTTCTTGCTACGGGGAAAGAGTCTGGGGAATTGCATCACGGAGTTCCAATTGGTCCGGGACAATTGGAACAGCCGAGGTGACAACGGCACTTGGGAAAAGAGCCATCATTTCAGGGACCTTTTCGCGACGGAAGAAAGAGCAACAACGCCGACCGCGAGCGCTCAACCGGTTGTGGGGGAATTAGGAGAAAGCTACCCGATAATCATGAGCTTTCTAGTCTTGCATTTCCGACCACGACGATAGAATTGGCTCGCTGATCGTTGCACGCGTTGCACACACTACGGAGGGCGGCACGCGAAGGTAAGCGCTCCAACTGCTTCGTAAAAACAAGGACTTGCGACCTATCATCGTTCGAGACTTACCGGCTGCCCCCTTCAACCGGTTGTGCGGCATTTTTCAGAAATAGCAACAATTTATCGCCAACGCGCGGCCGCTTCTATGACACATTCCGATTCCTGCAAAAGTCCGTTCGCTGGGAGAACTCAGGCACCTCACGACCGTTTGATCGCGATCGCGCGACATAATGAACTTCGCCGGACCGATTCCCCTCCGGTTGTGTTGGGTGGATTTTATCGTGAGCAGCTCGATCACGAGCTTTGGCCCAGTCAAGCAAAACTCGCTGCGGACCTCAATGTATCGAAGGCCATCGTCACACGATCGATACAGGCATCCCTGCTTCCTACCGAGGTCGTAGCATCGTTCGGCGGTCCAGATCGTGTCTCATTCCGTACAGCGGAAACAGTAACGATGTTGATCCGCGAACTTGGACGTGAGGTTGTCATCCGGAGAGCGTTAGCAGTGCCAATCGCGACCGCTCCAGCGAAGGTGAAATCGATACTATGCACCGGTGTCGCCCGAGTGGAGGATGGTCTCGCACTACGGTTGTCGCCAGGAGCAAGCGGTCGGCACATCCGAATCGACTCGCCGGATATTCAACGCGTTATCCCTCACCTTGCCATCATAGAAGACTTAGTCAACGCACTCCTTCCTTTAGTGCTTGGACGGTCTCGCTAGGTGCTTTGGATCACGCAATGGTGGCCAAGCTCGCGGAGCAAAGCCCGACGTCCGCGGATCAATGAATGACATATTCCGACCCAAGCAATTGGGCGCGACGGTAGCGTTTTCCGCCCCGCTGAAGATCATCCATGACGCTGCATCGTCACCCTTTATGCATGTGGCGCTCTGGAACGGTGACGTTTCCGACCTCACGTGCGGGCGCGTGATGTGACATTTTCCGTCCCCTGGATTTGGCTAGGCTGTAGCTCGACGGTCACCGGGGTTCCCATGCCGCACTAATTTGAAAAGCGAAGTTTTCAGACCCGGTGCTGGTCTAAAACACGGCGTCAATCTACTACAGGTCCAATTCCGGGGGACATCTGGACGGCGCACGACGCAAACCACACTTTCTAGGTCGGAAAATGTCACCTTTGAGCGGTGACGTCGAGTTGCGTCATCCCGTTACCTGGCTCGCGCTCGCGCACCCGATCCTTTTGCCTTCGACTTGGTCTTGTTGAAGACAAACCGCGCGAAGTCGCCAACAAGGTCGACATCTCCGAGTACCGTTACCTCATCGACGTCGTCGGGATTCAACTTCAAACGGCGCAACATGATCTTTCCGCCCGATGACGAAAGGTACGTGCGCAACCATTCATCTTTCTGCCTCTGCTCGGCAGCTTCGTACTGTGCGCGGCCGGAGCGTGCCTCTTCTCGCATACGGTCTTGCGCGCTTGATTCCTGAGCAGCCGTGTGAAGCGCCGCAATCGATTGCGCCTTGACCCTATCGTCTTGGTCACGCTGCTCAGCTAACGCTAGGGTCTGTTGAACGGTGATCATTTCCCGCTCTGCGTCCGAGACGACCCACCCCCCCTTCAACGCCTTCATAAAGAAGCCCGCGGGGCTCTTGGAGACCTTTCCGAGTTTCAAGCTAAACCGGGTTCGCTCGATCGCTTGATGGATACGATCGTCAGTATATGTGCCGCGATTGGCGCCGATCTGGTTCAGTTGATCACCCGACAGGCCGAACTCTTGCTTCAAGATGCGATAGATCTCTTGGGCCTCCTCATATGTGTGGAGAACCCGTTCAGCGACGTCCTTGCGAGCGATCCGGAATCGTAGTCTCCCAATCTTGCGCGACCCCGGTTCATTCCTTGTTTCGTACTCCAACGTAATGTCGGATAGCTCGTTGATTTGTTTGACGGCAGGTTCAAGCCAGTCCCGCTTGAAATATTTGAAGACTAGCGCGTTAGCGCCCATTTCTCCCTGCCAGCCGCGAAGTTCATCGAGAGTGAGCCAGTCCGTGCTCCCGTCATCAGCAAACGGAAGCAGATGGTCATACATGACCCGCGCGTAGCTTAGAGTGAAGAGCGATGTGATCCGCAAACTGAGCCAATGGGACTTGCCGGGCCCCCGGATGATCGAGATAAGGTCCGTGGGGATACGAAACTGGAAACGCCCACTTTGGAACGATACTCGCCCGATCAGCTGCACTGACCCAAACGGTTTTTCGCCATCCGGCGTCGGCCCCGTGGTGGCTTGAACCAGTGCCTTTTGCGCTTCGGTGATGACTTGCTCCAAATGCGCATTGTTCCGACTTGAATACCGCATCAGCCATTTGAAGTAATCGAGTTCGACGTCATACAAGTCGTGAACACGATCTTCCTGAGCGACGATGAAGTATGCAGCATCGATCAACCGCCGCGCCGCAACACCAAGGTCTACGATCCGGATGAGAATATTCTTTCGCGCGAATCCAACATCGGAACGAGCTGCGTCAACCGCTAACCCTTCGGCAGTGGCATCTTCGAATAGCGCCAACGCGAGTTGCCTCGACGTTGCAAGTTGACCCGCTTCGGCCATTCGGTTGCCGCCCCATGTCGTATGTGCAGATGGGCGGTAGAGTATGCGCGCTATAGTGACCTGTCAACACAGATCACCTCACCTTAGCGATCAACCGGCACAAGCTTCCTCACCTTCGGCGACAAATCACCTCACCTTTCCGCCCAAACACCTCACCTTGGGCGCCGTTTTACCTCACCTTTGTGGAGAAAAGATCTCACCTTTCGGACCAATTCACAGCACCTCCAGCACATTCCGCCTCACCTTTCGGCTATTAAGCCATTGTTTTTAAACGACTTGCTTCGTCCTGTTGGTTGTTGGTTGGTTTATGTTTTAAATAAAAACAGACCACAGGATGCTGCTAGCGTCTGCAGGGAATTAGGGCCAAACCTGCCAAGAGGTGCTGACGCCGGGTCGAAAATTGGGGTTCCAGACTCGTGGCGGATGCAATTCTCGTTCCGTTGAGGGCAAAACTGTGTTGGATCTATGCTGCGAAAGGTGAGGTTTTTTGTGTAGCTCTGCCGGAAGCGTGTGATTTGGGCACGTAGCTTTTTCTCAAAGGTGAGGTGTTTTGTGCAACCGCCGAAGGTCAAAAGCTCAATTGAAATCGGACCGCTTGGTCCTATTGGTACGTCGGGAGGTCGGCTAGATGGGAGCAGGCGCGAAGTCGGCGTGTATTCGGGCTGAGGTCGCCTCAGCTTCTTTGTCGTACTCGGGTACGAATTCGCTGGCTATTGCTGGAGGCGCCGCGTATTCTACGGTTTTGTGAGAATGCACATCAAAACCGTAGAAACATTCTCTTGGCGTTTGTCGCGGAGGTTCTAGACACAATGAAATTGAGTGAGCTGCCTGAGATTGACCGACGTGTGAATCTTCCAAAGCTCGGTGAGTTTGCCGATCGATTGGCTGTTATGACCAATGAGCTGCGGGATCAGATTCTTGCACCCCGGCCGCGGAAAACTGCGCCGGTTTTCACGACTTCTGAACTGGCGGAACTATGCGGTATCGATCGCGCAAAGGTCCACTATGAAGCTTCGAAGGAAGGTGGAACATTGCCGCCGGGCGTTGCTAATGGGACAGGACGTACCAGGCTCTTCTCGCTCGCCGAGGTTCGAACCTGGGTCCAACAGGTATCGGACATTTACCAGACGCCCCTCGTAACCGGGACTCGGGATCATGAAGGGAAAGTTCTGACCATCGCAAACTTTAAGGGAGGGTCTACCAAGACTACGATGACGATGTGCATCGCACAAGGTTTGAGTCTTCGTGGCCGAAAGGTGCTGGTGATCGATCTAGATCCTCAGGCCTCCCTTTCGGAGCTCTGCGGCCTTTACGCTGAAAAAGATGTAACGGAAGACGATACCGTTCTTCCGTACATCTTCGACCAGAACGTCGAGGGCGGGCTCGGGGCAGTTATCCAGTCGACTTACTGGGATGGCATTGACCTTATTCCGGCGCATAACTTTCTGCATCACGCGGAGTACTTCCTTCCGGCAATGCAAAAGTCGAAGCCGAACTATCAATTCTGGTCGGTCCTTCGTCAAGGCCTCGAGCCCCTACGGAAGCACTACGACTACATTGTTCTCGATACGGCTCCGTCGCTGTCGTACATGACCTTGAACGGGTTAATGGCGGCGGACTCGATGGTGATGCCTCTGGTTCCAGAGAGCCTTGATTTTATTTCGTCGGTATCTTTCTGGTCGCTGTTCGCGGACGTTGCACAAGGATTTGCCGCACATGAGGTCGAGAAGACATATGACTTCGTCTCTGTTGTGCTCTCGAAGGTCGACTACGGTGTAACTTCGTCTGCTCCGGTTGTACGGTCGTGGGCGCAGCGCGCGTACGGTGACTGGTTGCACACAACGGAGATTCCGGCGAGTTCGGTGATGAGTAACGGGGCGCTGGCATTCTCTACTGTGTTCGATCTTAGTCGATCGGACAGTGTAGCCAAGACGGTTGCGAGAGTTCGACAGCCGCTGATGGACTACTGTCGTTGGATTGACGACTCGTACGTTGAGGAATGGAGGAAGAGGAAATGAGCAGCATCCGCGAAAAAATGATGGCCAAAACCGCGGAGTTGCGTTCCGCAAAAGACATTGACCTGAATCCGGATCGGAAGCCAACGGCTCCACGGACTGGGCCTGGAATGGCAAGCGCGCTCGCCAGCGCGCAGGAGCGAATTGCTGAGTTGGAGAAGGCTGCGGCCGCGTCCGCACCAACTGAAGTGCGGGTTGCAGATATTCGCCCGAACCCATGGCAACCGCGTCGAGTTTTCAATGAAGGAAAATTGAATGAGCTCGCATCGAGCATTCGTGCTAGCGGGCTTATTCAGCCGATTGTTGTCCGTCCTGTTTCGGATGGATACGAGATCGTTGCGGGCGAACGGCGATGGCGTGCTCACCGGCTCATTGGGAAGGGGTCGATTCGGGTCGTCCAGGTCGAGATCTCAGACCAAGACATGGCCATGCTTGCGTTGGCCGAGAACATCGTTCGTGATGGCTTGAGTGACTACGAGATCTCCTTGTCGATTCGGCAGACTGAGAAGGAGTTTCCGAACCGGAGCCAGATGGCATCGGCGCTTGGTATGGCTCGATCGGATTTGTATCGGCTCTTGTCGTTTGCGGATCTTCCAGATTTCATCATCAAGGATCTCGACCTGCAGCCCAACCTTTTAGGTGCGACGGCCGCAGAGACCGTCGTATCAGTCTTGAAAAAGCATGGCGATGTCGCCATTGCTGCCGCGAGGACCCATTGGGCCGATGTTGTATCTGGCGAATTGGACCAGACGAGGTTTGGTCGGAATATCAAATTGACTGTAGAAAGTGGGGGCAAACCGGCATCGGTTCGCGACAGGAGCATCGAGAAGATTTTTGCGGGCAAGAATCAGGCTGGATCGATCACCAAGGATTCCAGTGGCTTCACGGTTAAGATCAAGCCGGGGATGTTGGGCGTTCAGCAGGAGGAGCGAATTCGAAACCTGCTTGCCGAGCTATTCGGCACTACGGGCTAAAGCCCACTGCCATGAGCCCGCTAGATGCGGGCTTTTTTGTCGCGGTTTGTGAAGCGATACCAGTCGATGTCCCACTGTCCCAAGTTGGGACAGTGGTGGGTGGGTCCACATCCCGTCCCAGGTGTCCCAACTTGGGACACAATTGCCCGGTCCAAATGTTGACGCTGCACGGGCACGCCCCCGCGAGCCCCTCAGGCTGGCAAGCCCTATATACTGATTTTTCTACTTTTCGCCGAGCGCGACGCGTGGCTGATATCTCGAAGTCCAGGATTTTCTGGGAGATATCAAGTCGGCAAGATAGAAGTCGAAGATTATCTGGGAGTTTGGAGGTATAGGCTCAGGAATCCCGGACTTAATCTGGGAGAATTTGTCAGTCAGCATGGCCTTCAGGCCACTGAGCCGCTTAACCCTGGTTAGCGCTTCAAGTGAGCACGGCTTGGGCCGCCGCAGTTTCACGCAGCAGTCTGTTCAGGCGGCCATCTGGGCGCCAGTGGCACGGCACATCTAGATCACAGTCTGTTGCGTTGCTTTGTAGCCAATCTTAGGAAGGTTTCTGCTTCCTGGTACTGCCGGCCAAGTTCCGCCGTGGCGTAGATTGACGTGGTGTCGAGGGAGTCGTGGCCCGCGAAATTGCGCGCACTCTCAAGGCTCATTCCATTGGCAAGCGCATGTGACACGAACGTGTGTCGCAGCCAGTGCGGACTGGCCGTACTGAAGGCCCGCGCATGCGGCGAGTCCTCGCCCAGCGCTGCGGTGGTCGCCGTCGCGAAAAACTGCTTGATCGTCTTGTAGAGCTGATGCGGATGGATCGGCCCAGTCTGGCGCGCCCGATTCGCGAGCTCCGCTTCAGTATCGGATTCGCTTGCGTTCTCGGCCCGGCGGATTTGGTCGACCTCTGCGTTGGACAGAAGCGCCGGTATCAGCGGGGTCCCCGCCGGGCAGGCGAGGGGGTCGCGCGGGAGCCCGCGGGATTCCAAGTAGTCGCCCAACAACTTCAGCATCGCCGGCACCAACGGTACGAACCGCTCTTTCGCGCGCTTGCCCACGACCCGTAACAGTCGAATAGTCCCCAGTTCAGGACCGGCGTAGCGCTCCTGTACATCGTCTGTGAAGGCGCCGCACAACTCGGCTCGGCGAAGGCCCGTGCTATACGCAAAACCGAGGACGAAGCGCGTTCGGGCCGCGGCGACTGTGTCGGGCATTGTGTCGAGTACATGCATGGCGAAGAGCCAGGCGTCCGTGGTCAGGCCGCGCTCGATTTGCAGGCGGGACTTCGCGGCAACACGCCGTTCGTTGCCGGCGGAATCGTGCGTGTATCCGCTGAACACGCGGATTTTCGCGAACGCGTTGTGGTCCATCCAGATACTGCGCATCGACCAATTCGGCGAAGAATTTCTTGGTCGCGGACAACGCGCCCTGACGGCTCTTGACCGACAGCGGGCCGCGGAAAGGACGCCATTCGAGGGCGTCCCGGGGTGCGGTGCCGGCCATAACCCATTGGGCTGCAGGCTGCGGATCGACCAGGAAGCCGTTGATGTAGTCGCGCGCATCGTCCGTGTCGAGGCTCGACTGTGGCTTGCGCTTCACGAAGATCGCCCATAACAGTAGCCGTTCAGCTTCGGTGCGGTAGCGTGCCCGGGTGTGGGGATTCTCGTAGTCCGCGAGCCAGAACTCGATTGCCTCGCGGTCGTTGTTGGCGCGGCTGTTGTTCTTCAGCAGATTGCGATGCGCGCCCCGTGACCCGTCGAGCTCGGGCGGCAGCAAAAAGCGCTCGAGTGGCACGATCGCGGTGACGGGCCCCGCCGTGAGCGTCGGGCGCGATAGCGTGCGCTCGGACGGGTGTGTTATCGCGCCGGCGGTCAGCCGCAGGCCGGCGACATCCTCGTAGTGGGCGAGCCAGGCGGTAATGCGCCGGGCGCCGACTTCACAGGGGCGCGGGACGCGCCGATACCAGCGGTAGCCGACCGAGTTGATGGTCTCGACTAACTTACCGATCGTAGTGAGTCCGACGTCGGACAGGCGCAGCGCGACGGCGGTGTCGAACCAGCCGAGTACGTGATGGTCGGGCTTCGGATCCTCGACGACGAGGCGCGAGAGCGCGTCGAGGGCGGCCATTTGCCGGGCACGCAGGCGGGCGTTGCGCTGCTGTCGACGCAAGGTCGCGCCGGAGCCGGCGTCCGCGCCCGTTTGCTGTGCGGCGAACAGCTCGCGCAGCTCCTTTGCTGTATAGAAGCCGTCTGGATCGTGCTGGGCGGCAAAGTCCTCCAGCGACGGCGCGGCTGGCCGGATCGCGAGCAGCCGGACGGTCGCAAAGTCCTGGCGCTTGCGGGCCGCGACGACAAACGAGGTCACCAGCCAGCTGCACGTTGCGGCGGCTTTGCGTGCGTCGCGACCGAATTCGAGGGGTAATCCTCCCGTCCAGTAGGTGGGATCAGAAGTAGAATTTCCAGCAAAGGGAGTTCTACGCAATGAAGAAGTCGA
>NZ_LOYJ01000017.1:0-100422 GCF_001526245.1 Burkholderia sp. MSMB1498 | reverse complement strand
CGGCGTCGCGAGGCCGAGCATCAGCAGCGCGGGGCCCGCGACGCCGCCTGCCGCGACCGCGCCCGCGAGCCATGGAAGCTCGGCGGGCGGCACTCGCGACTGCTCGGCCTGCGACGCGTCGGCGCCGCGCGCGAGCCGGCGAATCAATATGAACGTCGCGAGGCCGATGCCGCTGCCGAGATAGAAGAGGCCTGCGACCATGAACGGCGTGAGCGAGCCGAGCAGCGTCTTCGCGAGCGGCGTGGTGGCGCCGAACAGCGCGGCGGCGAGGAGTGCGGTGAAAGCCGCGTTCATGCGTGCGGACATGGGCGTGGCGCGGGCGGCGCGGATCGACGTGAAAAAGTGACGCCACGATAGCGCAAACCGGGGGCGGCGGCCATTCGTTTCGTGGCGGGCGGGAACGTCGGCGGGGGCGTTGGCCGGATCGATCCCGCCGTCGTGCGATCGATTCTGACGGGACGACGGACTGAGGAGCGGATGGGGCGGCGAATCGGCCGAGCGGTGATTCGGCAAATCGTTGGGCTGGCAGGCTGGTGGATCGGTGGATCGGCGAGTTGGCGGGGGCGCAGGGCGACGAGGCGACGAGGCGACAACAGCGGCAACAGCGGCAACAGCGGCAACAGCCGTCGCCGAATGTCCGCTTCGAATCGTCGACTGCGCGTTCCGTGCTCGCCGACGCCCCTGGCTGACCGCTGCGGCGCAAAAATGCCGCGTGGCGCGGCACGGCACGGGATGCGCCGCGCATCCATCCGGCGCAAGCCCATCGCCGGCACCCGTCGCATCGCCCGGCGTTCCGTGCGCGGCCTCGCGCTCGTCAGTCGACTGAAGGAAACCCGGCGCGCCCTTGCGTCAGATCGAACAACGTGTCGCGCGCCGCGCCGAGCGCATTCGCGGGCAGCCGGATCACGAGCTTCACCGTCATGCCGTACGCGCTGTCGACGAGGTCGTGGCCTTCCTGCTCGATCCAGCGGCGCACGCGCGCTTCGTCCGGATAGCCGGTCTCGATCGCGAGCCGCGCGTACGCGATGCGCTCGATGCGCTCGGCGTCGAGGAGCGCGGCGGCGATCGCGTCGGTGTACGCGCGCACGAGGCCGCCCGCGCCGAGCTTCACGCCGCCGAAGTAGCGGACGACCGCGCCGAGCACGCCGTCGAGATCGTGATGGCGCAGCACTTCGAGAATCGGCCGGCCGGCGGTGCCGGACGGCTCGCCGTCGTCCGACATCCCGGACTGGCCGCCCGCGAGCAGCGCCCAGCAGACGTGCGTCGCGCCCGGATGCTCGGTGCGCAGCCGCTGCAACTCGGCCATCGCCGCGTCGCGGCCCTCGACCGGGATCGCGTATGCGATGAACCGGCTCTTGCGGATCTCGAGTTCCCGAATGTAAGTGGTGGCGAGTGAGTAAGTCATGTTCGGGATGCCGTTGAATCCAGAAAAATCGATGAAGCCGGGAACGTTGCGCCCCGATCGGCGTTGACCGAGACGAATGCGTTCGGGGCCGATTCGCCTGCATGGCGTCTGCCCGCGCCGCGCATGACGAAACGGAAGAACGGGAGAATTTTACAGTGGCGAGCATCGAGGCATTTCGCGGCCGCGAACGCAACGCGGACTACTTGCCGTATCGCCCGCGCCTTCGGCGCGAGCAAGTCGAGATGGCGTCGCTCGATGTCGAGTCCGGACAAGCCGGCGAACCAGGTGCCCCGGCTCGGCGGCGCATTTCTCTGGCGGCAGGTGTATAACGCGGTGTCGAGCGGCGCGTCGGCGATCAAGATCGCGATGTTCGACGAAGTCAACGAGGGGACGGCGATCTTCAAGGCGGCCGGCAAGCGAGGCGATGCGCCCGACCAGGGATATTGGCTGACGCTCGATGCCGACGGGCGCGCGCTCCCGAGCGACTGGTATCTGCGATTCGCTTACGAGGCGGGGCGCGTGGTGCGCGGCGAATCGCCCGCGACCGACGTGGTGCCGGCCAATCCCGGGCCGCAGGCGGCCGGCGTGCCCGCGTGCGGCGCGCTCGGGCCGAACCAGGGGCTTGCCGTGGGGCCGGCGCTCGTGTCGTGCGACGGCCGGTTCAAGCTCGTGCTCCAGAGCGACGGAAATCTCGTCACCTACCAAGGCGGCGCGGCGGTGTGGAGCAACGGCGTGTCGTCGCAGATCGCCGCGCGGGTCGTGATGCAGGCGGACGGCAATCTCGTCGAATACGACACCGCGGGGCGGCCGCTCTGGAACAGCGGCACCGCCGGCCGTGCCGGCGCATACGCGCAGTTGCAGAGCGACGGCCGGTTCGTGGTGACGGGCGGGTAGCGTTCCGGGGGGGCGCGCGGCCGGCGCCGCGCTGCGGCGCGGTTTGCGCGGCTCGTGCGGCTCGCGCGGCGCGCCGAAACGCGGCGTTACCGCGATTTCCTTCGCGCGCCCTTCTTCGTGGCGGCGCTTCCGGCGCGCGCCGCGTCGCCGCTCGCGGCGTCGTCGTCGCCGTTCATCTGCTCGAGCCACGACAACGCATCGACATACGAGAGGAACTGCCGCAGATACTCGGGCGACAGCTCGCGCATCAGCGACAGCGACCGGTGCACGAGGCTGCTCGAATTGAGCGGTCCGGCGTTCTTCGGCACTTGTTCGAGCGAGGCGAGCAACTGGCTGTCCGCGCTGACCTTCGACCAGGTTTGCCGGAAGTAGTCGAGCATGTCCGGTTCCGCGCGAAGGGCGCGGCGGTTGCGGTTCGCGGCGTCATTGGCGTCATTGGCGCCGGCGGACGGGCCGCCCGCGTTCGGGCGCGCCTGGCCGCCGATGTAGTCGAGCAGTGCGGCGAGCGGCCCGCGTGCGGGTGCGGGCGGCGCAGGCGTCGGCGTCGATGCGGGCATCGACGCCGATTCCAATGCCGGCGTCAACGCTGGAGCCGAAGCCGAAGCCGAAGCCGAAGCCGAAGCCGAAGCCGAAGCCGAAGCCGAAGCCGAAGCCGGAGCCGGAGCCGGAGCCGAAGCCGGAGCCGGAGCCGGAGCCGGAGCCGGAGCCGACGCCGAAGCCGAAGCCGAAGCCGAAGCCGATGCAGAAGCCGATGCAGAAGCCGATGCCGATTCCAATGCCGACGCCGCGTCTTCGGCCGCATCGGCGGCCGAAGACGCGCGCCGAAGATCGTCCGCGTACGCATCGATCAGCGCCGACAGCCGCGCATCCAGAATCCGGCGCGCGTCGCCGGTGTGGTCGGCCGCGCGCCGCCGCAGCGCATCGATGAAGCGAAAGCGCATGGGGTCGAGCCGATCCGCGCCGCGCGTGCGCCATGCGTCGAGCGTTTCTTGCGCGCGGGCCGCAGCGTCATTCATGGCGTTCACCGTCGCCGGCCGTCGGCCGCGGAACCGGTGCGATCTCGACGCGCCGGTTCTTCGCGCGCCCCGTATCGTCCGAGTTCGGGCTCACGGGCTGCTCGGAGCCGAACGCCGCCGCGAACACCGACGCCGCCGGCACGCCTTCGTCGATGAACGCGCGCGTCACCGTCAGCGCGCGCTTGGCCGACAGCTCCCAGTTGTCCGCGAAGCGGCGATTGCCCGCGCGCACCTGGAGGTCGTCCGCGAAGCCGCTCACCATCAGGATCTCGTGATTCGCGCTGAGGTAAGCCGCGAGCGGCCCGGCGAGGCTCTTCAGCAGATCGCGGCCGGCCGGCTGCAGCTCGTCGGAGTTCAGCGCGAACAGCACGCTGCCGCTGATGCCGATGCGTCCGTTGACGAGCGTCACGCGTCCCGCCGCGAGCGGGCCCGCCAGCGCCTGTTCGAGCGTCTTGCGGCGCTGCGTTTCCATCTGCCGTTGCCTGACCTCGGCGTCGAGCTTCGACGACAGCTCGAGCTGCACGCCGATCACGCCGACGAGAATCAGCACGAACGCGCCGAGCAGCACCGACATCAGGTCGCCGAACGCGGCCCAGATCGGCGCGGTCTGTTCGAGGCCGCCGTCGATTTCGTCGCTCATGCCGCTTCGGCTCCGACGGATGCCTGCCGGCCGGCGACGCGCTGCAGGTCTTCGATGATCTGCTTCTGCGACAGCATGCTCAGGTCGATGATTTCACGCGCCTGCGCGACGTAATAGGCGAGTTGCTCGTCACTGCGCGCGAGCGACTTGTCGAGCGCGGCTTCGATGCGCTGCAGATGCGCGACGAGCGTGTCGTTCGATTCGCCGAACGACTGGACGGCCGCGCCGAACGCTTCGCCGAGGCTCGCGACTTCGACCGCGCTGCCCGTCACCTGCGCGGCGACGGCGCCGAGCCTGCCGGTTTCGGCGTCGATCCGCTCGGTGAATTGTGCGCCGACGCGTTGCAACAGGTCGGCGCTCGTCGCGACGAGTGCGTCGACGGCCGTGCGCTGCTCGGTCGACGCGTGGTTGACCGCATCGAGAAGGGTTTCGAGCGTGGCGAGCAGCCGGCTTCGCTCCTCGAGCATCGCGGTGTCGCGGACCATGCTGTCGGAGAGCTTCTGACGCAGCTCGGCGACGACTTCGGCCGCGGCCTTCGGCGCTTCCGACGCGGCCTGCACGAGCCGGGAGATCTCGGCGATCGTGTCGCGCGCATGCGCTTGCGTTTGGGCGGAGATGTCGCGTGAGGTTTGCGCGAGCGCGTCGCAGATTTCCTGTTGCCGGTTCGCGGCGTGCGCGCTCGTTTGTTCCCATTCGGTGCCGAGCTTCGCGGCCATCGTTGCGAGCGAATCGGTCCACGTCGTCAGGCGCTGTTGATCGCGCGATTCGAGCGTCGTCTGCAAGTTCGAATGCGATTCGCTCATCGTGCGCAGCAGCGCAGCGGTATGTTGCTCGAACGCGGCGGCTTGAGCGGAGATGTCGCGTGCGGTTTGCGTGAGCGCGTCGCAGATTTCCTGTTGCCGGTTCGCGGCGTGCGCGCTCGTTTGTTCCCATTCGGTGCCGAGCTTCGCGGCCATCGTTGCGAGCGAATCGGTCCACGTCGTCAGGCGTTGTTGATCGCGCGATTCGAGCGTCGTCTGCAAGTTCGAATGCGATTCGCTCATCGTGCGCAGCAGCGCAGCGGTATGTTGCTCGAACGCGGCGGCTTGAGCGGAGATGTCGCGCGAGGTTTGCGTGAGCGCGTCGCAGATTTCCTGTTGCCGGTTCGCGGCGTGCACGCTCGTTTGCTCCCATTCGGTGCCGAGCTTCGCGGCCATCGTTGCGAGCGAATCGGTCCACGCGGCCAGGCGCAGCTCGTCGCGCGACGCCAGATCCTTCTGCAGATCCGCATGCGATTGGCCCACCGTGCGCAGCAGCGCGGCCGAGTGCTGCTCGAACGTCGCGGCGGCCGCGTCGAGCGCCTGCCGGTTGCGCTCGGCCAGCGTCTCGTTGGCCCGCTCCTGACGCGACAGCGCGTCGTTCCACGCCGCGGACACGCTGCCCGCCGTCGCGTCGAGGCGCGCCGAGACGCCGTCGAGCAGGCCCGCCGAGCGTTGCTCGAACGATTCGACGAAGCGGTCCGCCGAGCCGTGCAGGCGCTGCGCGAGCGCGTCGCTCGAGCGCTGATGTTCGTCGAGCGCGTTGCGCCAGACGTTCGCGACGTTCGTCGCCGTCGCGTCGAAGCCGGCCGACAGCCCGTCGAGCTGCCGCTGGACAGCCTGCGCGACGGCGTCGTGCAGCGCGGTCGTCTCGCGTGCGAGCGCCGCCATCGTGGTTTCCATGACGGGCTGCAACGCCGAGCCGGCCACGCGCGCGCTCTCGGCGGCGCTGTCCTTCAGCGACTGCCCGACCGACGACGCGAGGCGCGCATACGTCTCTTCCGCCTTGCCGAGAAACGCTTGCTGGCCGGCGATCTGCCGCTCGGCCGACGCAATGCCTTGCTGCTCGAGCGTCGTCATCATCGTCTGCAGCCGATCGACCAGCGTGGGCATCATGTCGGCCTGCCGCTGCAGCAGCCTGAAGGTCTCGTCGCGCTGATGGGCGTGCGAGTGCACGCGCAGCGTCGTCGCGATCTTCGCGTCGAGCGCCTGCGCGGCCTGGAGCCGCTCGCGCCGGCAAAGCGCGGACAGGAGGCCCAGCATCGCGGACGCGGACACGCCGGCGATCGAGGTGCCGAACGCGAATCCGAGCCCCTTGACGGGCGCGGCGAGCGACGCGCGGATCGCGTGCAGGTCCGTCGCGCTCTCGAGCGCGGCGCCGGTGCCCCGGAGCGTCATGACCATGCCGAGGAGCGTGCCCAGCATGCCGAGCAGCACGAGCAGGCCGACCAGATACGGCGTCAGCGCGGGGCCCGGCAGCGCGGCGCGCTCGCCTTCGACGCGCAGGCGCACCGCGTGGCGCAGGCTTGGATGCAGCCGTTCGAGCCACGCCCGCAATTCGGACGGCGGCTCGGACAGGTCCGCGACCGCGTGCGCGAGCGTGGACGTGGCCTGCTGATAGCGGCGCAGTTCGAGCGCGCCGGCAAGATAGCAGGCGGCGATCACGATGGTCACGGCGAGCGCGAGCGGATTCGACGCGGCATAGCCCGCGCCGATCCAGCAGACCGCGGCGAGACCGGCGAAAAAGAAAACGAGATGAACGTGATGTCTGGACATGGGGGCCCGGTTAGCTGGCGCGAAGGGCGGCGAGCAGCCCTTCGACCGGTTGAAAACGAACTTCCAGCTCGGTGAGCAGCACGCTTTGCATATCCTTGCGGAACGCGTCGAGCCACGCGCCCGGCGTGGCCGCGGCGGCGTTCACGGCGGCGTTGGCTTCGGCGTTGGCAAGGCGTTGCTGCTCGGCCCGGCGCAGGCGCTCGAAATACGCGCCGAGCAGCTTCGGCACGCACGCGAGCAGGCTCCGCTCGCGCACGGCGAGCGCGCGCTCCATCGTCGCGTCGAGCACCGCGAGCCGGGCGAGGGCGGGCGTGCGGGCGGCCATCGTCTGCCGCAGGCGGCCGCGCAGGTCGCCGATGTCGATCTCCATCGCCTGCTGCATCGACAGGTAGTCGTGGCGAAAAAGCGTGAAATCGGCGGGCGCGTCCGCCGCCGCGTCGCGGGCGGCGGACGGCGCGACGCTGTCGCGTCCGGCGGCGAGCGCGCCCGTGCGGGCGATCGCTTTCGCGAGCGACGCGCGCACGCGCGCGCATTGGCCGCTTGCGTTGTCGCCGTCGCCGTCGGCGCGCGCGCCGGCCGCCGCGGCGGGCGGACTCATGCCGAGCGCCGACGACAGCGCGATCGCGTCGGTCCACGCGAGCCATTGGCTCAGCCGGTCCGACAGCGACTGCCTGGATTCCGGCACGTCGGCGTCCGCCAGGCGAGCAAGCAAGCGGATCAGCGCCGGTCCGCCGAGCGCTCCATGTTGCGGGGCTTGCACCATGCCACGAGTGTCAGTTTCGAAAAAAGGCAGCAGTTTACACGTTGGCGAGGGGCGGGCCGCCACTTCTTGGCGATCGGCGAGGCCGACGGGCGTCGATGCCTGATGCCGCGGGCGGGCGGATCATCGTGTCGGGCCGCGCGCAAACGCGCGCGATCGCGCGTGGGGAAGCCGGTTCTCAGCCGGGCGCGCGAGCGAAGGTGGGTGTGGTCCGCCTGCCGGCGCGCCCGTTGTCGACGGTATTTCGGCTGCATTTCGGCTGCATTTTCGCGGCATTCGGCTGCAACTCGCCGAAGACGCGGCTTGCGCGCGGCGGTCTGGATGCGGTCGGCGTTCTCGATGCGCGCTCGGTGTTCGCGCGCACGACGCCCGTCGACCGCTTCGGCGCGACGCGGATCTCGACGCGGGCGACTGCGCGCCAACCGTTGGGCGTCAGCGCCGTTCGTGTCCGGCGGACGTTCGCCGGGCGGGCCGGCAGCAACCGCTCGCGCGCATGCACGCCCGGGGATTGCGCGCTTGCGCGCCCGAGCGATCACGGATCGCGGCGCATGCGTCATCGAACGCGATCGCTCGGCGGCGGCGCGGCAAGCGCGGACGCACCGCGTGTTCGCGCGGACGTTGCGCGCCGCGCACGCTCAATGCCGATCGATCAGCGTCGCCCGTTCGTTCGAGTACCGGTTGCCGTGCACCGTGACGCCCGCGAGCGCGCGCTCGATCTCGCGAAGATCCTCCGGCGTCAGCTCGATCGCCGCCGCGTCGACGTTCTCATCCAGACGATGCAGCTTGCTCGTGCCGGGAATCGGAACGATCCACGGCCTTTGAGCCAGAAGCCACGCGAGCGCGATCTGGGCGGGCGTCGCGTGCTTGCGCCGCGCGATCTGGTCGAGCCGGGCGACGACGCCGAGGTTCGACTCGCGCACGCCGGGCGCGAAGCGGGGAGACGCGCGGCGGGGATCGTCGCGCCCGAACGTCGTGCTTGCGGTGATCGCGCCCGTCAGAAAGCCCTTGCCGAGCGGGCTGAAGGAAACGAAGCCGATGCCGAGCGCGTCGAGCGTCGGCAGGATCGCCGTCTCGGGCTCGCGCCACCACAGCGAGAACTCGCTTTGCAGCGCGGCGACGGGCTGCACCGCGTGCGCGCGCCGGATCGTCTGCGCGCCGGCTTCCGACAACCCGAAATGCCGGACCTTGCCTTGCCGGATGAGATCCTGCACGGTTCCCGCGACGTCCTCGATCGGCACGTCCGGGTCGACGCGATGCTGGTAGAAGAGATCGATGTAGTCGGTCCGCAGGCGCGTCAGGGCGGCGTCGGCGACCGCCCGGATGCGCGCCGGACGGCTGTCCGGGCGCGCGCGAAGCTCGCCGTCGCGAAATCCGAACTTCGTCGCGATCACGACCTCGCGGCGAAACGGCGCGAGCGCCTCGCCGACGAGCGTCTCGTTGGTGTGCGGGCCGTAGGCCTCGGCGGTGTCGAAGAACGTCACGCCGCGCTCGAACGCCGCCCGCACGATTCCGATCGCGTCCTGCCTGCCGGGCGCCGGCCCGTAGGCCGCGCTCAACCCCATGCAGCCGAAGCCTATCGCCGACACTTCCAGGCCGCCAGCGCCGAGTTTGCGTTTTTCCATTTCCGTCTCCTTGGGCCCGCCGGGCGGGCCCGGCCGCTGATCGGCCGCTTCGTCATGCGCAACGCGCGGCCGCGGCGCGAGCGTGCTTCGTCACGCGCGTGATGCAGATGAGGCTGATGACCGCGGCGCCGCACACGTAGAAGCCGGGCGCGATCTTCGAGCCGGTCGACGCGATCAGGTAGGTGATGAGAAACGGCGTGAAGCCGCCGAACGTCGCCGCGGTGAAGTCGTGCGCGATCGACACGCCCACCGTGCGGATCGACGGCGGAAACAGGTCGCACAGCAGCGCGGGCATCGGCGCCTGATACGACGTCATCAGCAGGCCGAGAACGAACTGGCTGATCAGAAGCGACGCGATCCCCGGATGCGACACGACGAACTCGAACGCCGGGATCACGATCAGCGCGATCAGGATCGCGCCGGTGCGCATCACGCGCAGCCGCCCGAATCGGTCCGACAGGCGGCCGAACACCGGCGAGAACGCGGCTTGAACCACGCCCGTCAGGATGGTCGCGGCGAACGCGCTCGTCTGCGGCAGGCCGAGCGTGCGCACCGCATAGGTCGGAAGATAGTAGGCGAGCGCATATGACGACACCGACACGAGCACGAACGTGCCGATCGATAGCACGCAGAGCGCCGGATGCTCGCGGATCGCTTCGCGCACCGGCGTCGCGTGTCGCGGCGCGATCGTCTTGTCGTTGACCTCGGGGACGTTGCGCCGCATGTACACGGCGACCGGAATGATCGCGAGCCCGATGAAGAACGGGATGCGCCAGCCCCAGTGCAGGATCTGCTCCGAGGTCAGCGACGCCGAGATGACGACGCCCGTCAGCCCCGCGAACACCGACGTCAAGCCTTGCGCCGCGATCTGGAAGCTCGAGTAGAATCCCCGATCCGCGGCGGGCGCGCGCTGCACGATGAACGTGATGCCCGAGCCGTATTCGCCGCCCGAGGAAAAACCCTGAACGAGCCGGGCGATCACCATCACGGCCGTCGCGGCGCCGCCGATCGACGAATAGGTCGGCGTCAGCGCGATCATCGCCGTGCCGAGTCCCATCAGCGTCACCGTGAGCGTGAGCGCGGCCTTCGCGCTCACCCGGTCCGCGTACGAACTGAGCACGAGCGCGCCGAGCGGCTTCACGAGATACGAGCCGCCGAACGTGCCGACGGTCGCGAGCAGCGAGACGAGCGGATCGGAATGCGGAAAGAAGAGCTTCGAGATCGTGACCGAGAAGTACAGGTACGCGAACAGGTCATACCATTCGAGCGTCGTGCCGATGACGGCGGCGGCGATCGCCTTTTTTTCGACGGGCCGGATGGACGCCATGTCTGCCTCGCAGGCGGAGGGCCGAACGTATTGCTCTAGCATATTCACGAAATGCCCCGAAGGTGGATGGCGGCGATGCGGGCGGCCCGCGCCGCCGCCGGTCGGCGGTTAGTCGAGCTTGCTCGCCTGAGGTCCGGATACCGGAATCTCCATGCGATCCGAGCCGAAGAAGATGTTGCCGCTGTAGATCCGGCTCATCTCGACGATGACGCGCTCGCGCACGCCCGGCTTGTCGAACTGCTCCGTCACGTGCGAGATGACGAGATTCTTCGCGTTCGCCTGCCGGGCCGCCTGCGCCACCTCGAGATGGCCGGCCGTGAAAGCGGCGAACGTCCTGCTGGGCGCGGTGCCGCTCAGGTAGTGGCACATGTGCACGAGCACGTCGCAATCCTTCGCGAGCCGATCGAGCGCCGGGCACGGGCCGGTGTCGCCCGAATACACGATCGACTGGCCGTCGTGATCGATTCGATAGCCGTACGAAACGAGATGGGGCGCGAAGTGATTCACGGCAACGGCCTGCACGGTCCATTCGTTTTCAGTAACCGTCGCGAGCGGCGACAGCTCCGTGACGACCGGCTGCGGCCGCGCGCGCGCGCCTTCGCCGCCGCGCGCGCGATACACGTCGATGCTCGCCTGGTTCTCCGTGCGCGAAACGAGATCCGGGCCGAAAGCGCCGTCGTCGCCGAACAGGCGATCGGTGATTTTCCGCAGCGGCGGCGGCCCGTACACCTTCAGCTCCGGGATTCTGCCCGCGCCCTGATCCCACCGCGTGAGCAGAAGCCGCGGGTAGTCGCCCATGTGATCGTAGTGGTGATGGCTGAAGAACGCATGCGAGATGCGCGTCGCGGAAACGCCGAGTTCGAGCAGGCGATGGTGCGAGCCGAATCCGTGATCGAACACGATGTAGTCGCCGCCCGCTTCGACGAGATAGCCCGAGCACATCCGGCTGGTTGAGGGCGTGGGCGTGCCGGTGCCCAAGAGCCACAGTTTCATCTGACCTCCAAGTCACGAGTCATGGTGCGTGCCGCACCTGTGAGCCCGATACTAGTTCGGCCATATAACTCGGCGTTGAAATATACTGAACGCGCGATAACCAAATGGAAACGCCATGCGAAGCCGGGACGAGCAGCTGTTGGCCGCGTTGACGCAGCGGCTGAAAGCGCGGCACTTCGTGCTGCTGTCGTCGATTCATCGCCATCGCACGCTGCGCAAGGTGGCCGACGAGATGAACCTCAGCCAGCCGGCGATCACGAAGGCGTTGCAGGAACTGGAGGAGATCGTCGGCGCGGCGCTCTTCGAGCGGACCGCGCGAGGGCTCGTGCCGACGCCGGCCGCCGACATGCTCGTGTCGCGAAGCGCCGCCTTCCTGGCGGATCTGCGCAATCTCGCGGGCGATCTCACGGCGATCGAGGACGGCTTTCACGGCGTCGTGAGGATCGGCGTCATCCATTTCATTGCGTACGGCATCCTGACGAAAGCGATGGATGCGCTGCGGGAGCGCGGATTCAACTATCGCTTCGCGGTGCGCGACGGCGACACCGATACGGTGGTCGGCATGCTGCGGCGTCACGAGATCGACTGCGCGATCGCGCGGCTCACGCACGAAAGCGCCGGCGAGATCGAGCAGGAGGTCCTCTACGTTCAGCAGCCCGTACTGCTTTCGAGCCGCGGCTACCGCGCTCCGAAGGGCCGGGGCGCGACGATCGACGCGGTCGCCGGCGCGCAATGGGTCCTGCCGCCGAAGGCCACGCCGACGCGGCGCGCGTTCGACGAGATGCTCGTCAGGCGCGGCGTCCTGATCGGCGAGCCGCTCGTCGAAACGACGTCGGTGACGGTCATCGAGGCCGTGCTGGCCGCGAACGACGAAGCCGTCACGATGCTGCCGCGCGACCTGGCGGAGGAAGTCGCGCACGGCGGCGCGTGCCGCATCCTGCCGATCGATCTCGATTTCGCGCTGCCGGCCGTGTGCCTCGTCACGCGGCAGGACATGGCGGGCGACCGGACGCTCGACGCGCTCAAGCGCGCGATCCGGGCGGCCGCGGCGTAGCGGCGCGGCGGCGCGAACGACGTGTTCCGGATGCTTTGCGGATGGGGGCGACGCGCATCGGGGCGACGTCGGCGAGCTGCCCGCCGATGAGCCGCTCTCGCGCCGCGTATGCCGCGTATGCGTCATGCATGCGCACGCGATCGGCTAAGATACGCCCCGCCGAACTTTTCCCCGACCATACGGAGTGACAGCAGTGATTCAGCCGACCCGCGCATTCAAGGACAACCTCGCCCAATTGCCCGCCATCGACGGCATCGAGCGCATCGATCTCGTCGACGCGAAGGGCGCGGTGGTGGCGAGCATCGAGAACAAGCCGGGCAAGCAGGGCTCGCTGGCCGTGTATCACTATCTGCGCGAGACGTTCGGCGCGCTCGACGCCGACGCCGCCGAGCACGGCCTCGCGGTGTTCGCCGAGCACACCGCCGATGCGCGCGACCGTCCGGGCGCGCATCCGAACGTCGACCGGCTGCTCGCGATCGCGGCGGGCGGCGAGGCGCTGCGCATCGACGTCGTCGCGCGAGCCTGAACGGTGCGCCGCGCGCCCGGGCTTCGCGTCGGGCCGCGCCGCGCGCCCGAGCGCCGCGACGTCACCGGCTGAGCAGCACGGTCGGATTCGCGGGCATGCCGTTCCACACCGTCGGCGTGTCGAGCAGCTCGATCTTGCCGATGGGCTGGTCGCCCGGCACGTTGATCGCCCACACGCGCAAGCTGCTGCCGCTGAGCGGATTGGCCGCGTTGGCGTTGTCGACGGTGGGCGTCCACCACGCACGGAATCCGCCCTGCAGCACGCGATACGCGCGGCTGCCGTCCGCATACGTGACGCGCAGCGTGTAGTCGCAGCCGCTGCCTTTGCAGTACCACGGATACGTGCCCTTATCGACGGTGATCGCCTGGCGGTCCGCCGCGGAGGTCGGATCGAACGTCGCGATCAGGTTCCCCGTGTACGTGAACGGCGGATAGATGTACGACGCGCCCGCCGAACCGGCCTTGCTGAAGCTCACGATGATCGTGTGCACCGGCACGCCGGTTCGCACGGGCAGATTCTGGTTGACGCCGTAGAGCCCCTTGCCGTCGGTCGTCGGCGTGTACGGCGCGCGCGCCTGCGCGGCCGCGTCCCACTTGCTGTAGCCGCTGGGCGAAGCGGGATCGATCAGCACGCGCGATTCGATCCATGCCTGCATCCGGCCCGTGTTGTAGTCCGAGAACGTCGCGAACTTGTAGCCGCTCGATTGATCGCCGGCGCCGCTTTGCATGGGGTCCTGCTTGTAGCAGCGGCCCTGCGCGTCGACCTGATGCGAGCTCGCGCACTTCGCATGGCTCGACGCGGTGGCGGGCACGAGCACGTCGAGGAACTCGCGGCGGTTCGGGTCGTAGCCCCACGCCGATCCGTTCAGGCTGCCGCCCGCGTACGGATAGGCGCCCTTCGCATATTCGTCTCCCGCGTGGCCGAGGCCGAACGCGTGCCCCTGTTCGTGAATGAAGATGCCGGTGTAACGATGATCGCCGACCGACGCGCCCGAGCCGACGCCGCCCAGTCCGCCGCCGAGGTTCGCGAACTTCCCGCTCGAATTCAGCGCGAGCAGCGGCGCGTAGTACTGATCGTTGAGTGCGCCGTCGCCGTTCGCGGTGCGCATGCTCGAAATCAGCGTGAGCATCGCGCTCATCACGCCGTAGCCGTCCTTCTGCTGATCGAGCGCGGTGACCGCATAGGCGGGCTGAGCCGCGCCGGCGCGGTCGGCGCGCGGACCGACGACGACCGTCGCGAGGCTGAAGCGCCCGGCCGGGTGCGTGCGGACCTTCACGTCCGACGTCGGCCATTTCGCGGAGATCTCCTGCTGCGTGGCGGCGTCGGGCGCCTGCGTCGCGGACAGCGGCGGCGAATTGGCGTCGTCGGCGCCGAACAGATAGAACGGCAGGATCGTCAGTTGCACGTCGGCGTCGGTGCCGAACACCGGGGCCTGCGCGACGCTCGGCGTGTAGTTGGCCGCCGACACGCTGAACGAGACGCCCGGCACCATCCACGCGGCGGGCACGACGGCGCTCCAGCGGTCGCCCGCATACGCGCGGCCGTTGGACTCGGTCGGCGGCAGCGCGGACGGCGGGTTCAGCGCTAGCGCGCCGAGCTTCGCGCCGTTGCGCCACGCTTGCAGGACGGGCTGCGCGGCGTCCGCCTGGCCGATGGCGACCAATGCGAGCGCGTCGCGCCCGCCGATCAGGCGAAGCCTCGTGCTGGCATTCGGGAGCGCCCAGCTCAAGCCGCCGCTCGGCACCACGTGAGTCTGCGCGAATTCCAGCTTGTCGATCGAGATCTGCCCGATCGACGTGCTGCTGGAAGGCGGCGTGGGCGTGACGCCCGGCGTATTGACGGCCGTTTCGGGGGCGTTCGTCGTCGCGGGCGCGGCGGGCGCGGCGGCGCCGTTCGCATTCGACGCATCGGAGGAGCCGTCGCCTCCGCACGCGGCGAGCAGCAGGGCGGAAAGCGAAGCGGCGAGGGCGGCTCGCGACGTGATGCGAGTGGTCGTCATGTGCGTTGTGTCGTTGTTGGAAAAGGGGTGGTGGAGCGTGTGCGGCGGATCGGCCGTCGGTCGGGCCGGGGCCGGGACGGCGGTCTTCTCGCGCGTGTCGTTTCTCGTTTCTCGAATCGATTCGATTCGGCCCGGCTCGGCTCGTTTCGAAGCGCCGCCGTCACCGCGGCATCGGCACCGGATGCGCGGACGCGGCGTCGATCGGGAAGGCTGAAGCGTGCCGTGACGTCGGCGCGGGCGTGTTCTTCATTTGCTCTGTACTCCGGATGACATGCGGAACGTGAAATCCTGCGCATGATAAACGCAACGCATCGTGAAGATATTGACGCGTCGTGCATGTCGTCGCTCGGTGCTCCTCGCTCGGTGCCCGATGGTCGTCGCGGATGTCGAAAACGGGGCGCGCCGTTCAGACATGTTCGGCATGTCCAAGCATGGCCTGCGGCGAGCGTGCGATGCGCGCATTCGACGAAGCCCGCGTCGCAGCGCATGGCGCATGAGCGATTGCGCGTCGGTCGGCACGGTTTCGTCGCGCGCCGTGGCGATCATCGTGGGCGATCGGATTCGAACGAGATCGCGCAGGCGCCTGGTCATGGCGCGCCGGCTAATCGGCGGCGATCTGTGCGATGGCGAATGATCGATTGCCGGGCGCGGTGTGCGCCGTGAATCTCGAGCGCGTCGTTTCCGCGAGCAAGCGGCGGCGGCCGCATCGAGCGTGATTGCCGATTCTTGGATCGATGCGCGGGATCGTTCGGACGACTTGTCGGCGTGGGCGTCGAATGCGGGAGACGGCGGGCGGTTCGGCTCGAATGGTCGGTGCGCGAGCGCCGTTTTTCACGCGGGCGGCGCGCACCCGAGCGACGCGCGTGGTCCGCCGCGGCAGCGGCGAGATGGGCCGCTCATTGGCCGCTCATGGGCGCGACTCGGCCGCGGCCGCGCGGGCTTCCGCGACATCCGATGCCGCTCTAGACGACCGGTCTAATTGTGCTATGATGCGCGCCATGATCTTTCGCTCGACTGCGCACGTGCGCCGCGCGTCCTGAACGCCGCGACGCGAGGCCGATCGCGCTTCCGCACTGGGTTTTGGCGGGCTGGCTCGAGCGAAATGCTCGCGGCGGAGGACATCCCGAAAGAGGTGCTCCGCCGCTGCCTCGATTTGACGGAGGCTTTGTAGGAAGCGTTCGGCGGAGCGCGGCCCGGCGCCTGTTCGGGCGGCTGCCTCGCGCGTCGCGCGCGCGGCTGGCCGGCCGGGGCGGGCGCGGTGCACTCGAGGCGCGCGCAGGCGCAACGGGCCGAACACTCGGCACGGCGACGATCCGGAGCGCAAACGTGCGTTGCGGCGAAGTTCGGCGCGAAGATGGCGGGTATCCCGGCGACGATGCGGAGTGTGTTGACGCGCGGCTTCGACGCTGGCCGCGAATCGTCGCGCGTTACGCGGCCAGCGTCGAAGCCTCGCGCGCTGATGGTTCGCTCGGGCGGATCGCACGCCGGTGCGCGGCGTGCCTGCGGTGCTGCGTTGGCAGGCTGTTGAAAAGCCGGCTTGCGAGGTGCTCGCACGTGGTTTTCGGGGATGGTCTCACACCCCTTGCCCGAGTCGCACGAGCGGTTTGTCGTGCGTTCCGAGAGGTCGACAAGTTGTGTTTTGCCGCCCCCTCGCGGAAAGAATTTCAACGGCGCGCCAGGCACGGCGGCCCGGCGATGGCGACGCGGCATCGAAACGATGCCGCGCAGCTGGAGGCCGCTTGAAGCCGTGGCGGCGGCGACGTCGCCGCGCATGGATGTGCCGCAGCCGAGTCGTCGATCGGCCGGGCATCGAAGCAAGGCGCGCATGAGCGTGCCTTCTTTTGAGTCCGTTTATAGACGACTGGTCTACTTTTGATGGAGCAAACATGCAGAATTTCGATTTCTACAATCCGACCCGGATCGTCTTCGGCGAGAACACCGTTGCGCGGCTGAACGAGCTGCTGCCGGCCGCGGCCCGCGTGCTCGTGCTGTACGGCGGCGAGAGCGCGCGCAGCAACGGCACGCTCGACGAGGTCCGCGCCGCGCTCGGCGCGCGCGACGTGCGCGAGTTCGGCGGGATCGAGCCGAATCCGACCTACGAGACGCTGATGAAGGCGGTCGAGCTGGTGCGGCGCGAGCGCGTCGATTTTCTGCTCGCGGTCGGCGGCGGATCGGTGATCGACGGCACGAAGTTCGTCGCGGCCGCCGTGCCGTTCGCGGGCGATCCGTGGAGCATCCTCGAGACGCACGGCGCGAACGTCGCGGCCGCGCTGCCGTTCGGCAGCGTGCTGACGTTGCCCGCCACCGGCTCGGAGATGAACAGCGGCGCGGTCGTCACGCGCCGCGCGACGCACGCGAAGCTCGCGTTCCGCCACCCGCTCGTGTTCCCGAAATTCTCGATCCTCGATCCGACGAAGACGTACACGCTGCCGCCGCGGCAAGTCGCGAACGGCGTCGTCGACGCGTTCACGCACATCGTCGAGCAGTATCTGACGTATCCGGCCGACGGCCTCGCGCAGGACCGCTTCGCCGAGGGCCTCTTGCAGACGCTGATCGAGATCGGCCCGAAGGCGATTGCCGAGCCGCACGACTACGCGATCCGCGCGAACCTGATGTGGGTCGCGACGCTCGCGCTGAACGGTCTGATCGGCGCGGGCGTGCCGCAGGACTGGGCGACGCACATGGTCGGCCACGAACTCACCGCGCGCTACGACATCGATCACGCGCGCACGCTCGCCGTCGTGCTGCCGTCGATGCTCCAGGTGCGGCGCGACGCGAAGCGTGCGAAGCTGTTGCAGTACGCGGCGCGCGTGTGGAACATCGTCGACGGCGCCGAGGACGAGCGCATCGACGCGGCGATCGAGCGCACGCGCGCGTTCTTCGAGAGCCTCGACGTGAAGACTCGCCTTGCCGACTACGGCGTGGGCGCCGACGCGATCGACGGTCTCGTCGCGCAGCTCGATGCGCACGGCATGACGCAGCTCGGCGAGCGCAGGGACGTCACGCTCGACGTGAGCCGCCGCGTGCTCGAGGCAAGCCTGTGATTCCAAGCCGCTTCGAATCGTCGAAGCTCGGCGGCGTGCGCCGCACGCCAATGCCCCTCGTTTCATTTCAATGGAGATTCCTATGCCGCAAAGCCAGACGACGAACCGCAGGATCGTTCTGAATTCGCGCCCGAAAGGCGCGCCCACGCCCGAGAATTTCCGCGTCGAGACGACGGCGGTGCCGACGCCCGCTCAGGGCGAGGTGCTGCTGCGCACGGTGTGGCTATCGCTCGATCCGTACATGCGCGGCCGCATGAGCGACGCGCCTTCGTATGCGCCGCCCGTCGAGATCGGCGGCGTGATGGTGGGCGGGACGGTGAGCCGCGTCGTCTCGTCGACCGTGCCCGCGTTTCGCGAAGGCGACCTCGTGCTGTCGAACGCCGGCTGGCAGGATTACGCGCTGTCCGACGGCGCTGACCTGATGCCGCTCGCCGGCATCGCGCATCCGTCGCAGGCGCTCGGCGTGCTCGGGATGCCCGGCTTCACCGCTTACTTCGGATTGCTGGAGATCGGCCGGCCGAAGGCGGGCGAGACGGTCGTCGTCGCGGCGGCGAGCGGCGCGGTCGGCTCGGTCGTCGGGCAGATCGCGAAGCTGAAGGGCTGCCGGGTCGTCGGCATCGCGGGCGGCGCCGACAAGTGCCGCTACGTGACGCAGACGCTCGGCTTCGACGCGTGCGTCGACCATCGCGCTCCGGATGTGGCCGAGCAGCTCGCGGCCGCGTGCCCGAACGGCATCGACGTGTATTTCGAGAACGTCGGCGGCGCGGTGTTCGACGCGGTGCTGCCGCTGCTGAACGATCGCGCGCGCGTGCCCGTCTGCGGGCTGATCGCCCACTACAACGACAGCGCGCTGCCGCCGGGGCCGAATCGTTTGCCGCTGCTGATGTCGAGCGTGCTGCGCAAGCGGATCAGCATGCAGGGCTTCATCATCCTCGATCACTACGCGGACGTTTATCCGGCATTCCTGAAGGAAATGGGCGAGTGGGTCGCGCAGGGCAAGGTGCAGCTTCGCGAGGACGTCGTCGACGGGCTCGAGGCGGCGCCGCAGACGCTGATCGGACTGCTCGGCGGGAAGAACTTCGGCAAGGTCGTCGTGCGCGTGGGGCCCGACGCGCCGTGAGTTCGGCCGCGCGAGCGCCGGGATGAAGGTTCGGCGCTCGCGTTCGAGCCGCCGCCTCGGATGTCGTGCGGATTCATGCGATGCCGAGGCGTGCGGAGGCGCGCAGAGGCGTGCATAGGCGTGCGGGGAGGCGAATCGCCGGACCGCGGTCCGGATTGGCATCGAGAACGATCATGGCGCGCGGTGTCCTTGCAAGCCTGATCCCGACGCCCCAGCGCATCGGCGCGGCGGCGGGATTGCGCCGGACCGCGGCCGCGACGCGCGCCGAACCGGGCAATCGCCGCTGCGATCTGTTTCGTCAGGCCGACGGCGTGCCGGGTCTTCATATGCTCGGGATCGACGGCGACGAGGCCGCGCCCGAAGCGCGCCGCGCGAGCGCGCATTCCGTCGCGTATCGGAAGAGGGCGGCTGAATGGCTGGCGCAGCCGCCCGCCGTGACGGCGCTGACGGCCGTAGCAGCCGTGAGTCGGCGGCCCGGCGCGACAACCCCGTGCGAACCGTGTTGCGGCGGGCAGGCGGCGCTCGTCGCGATCGCCTTGCGCGGGCCGCAGCGCCGGTATCCGAGCGGCATCGGAGTCGAGCCGCCACGCATGCCTGCCGTCGGCGCGGCGCGTGGAAGGCCGCGGTTTTTCCGCGTTTGCCGGCCCTCGCTCGTCGCTGCGCAGGATGTCGCCCCGCGCGATGCGCCGATCCGGTCGAGCCGACATGCGGGCGTGCGCCGCACCGTTTTCGTGCGTTGTCGTGCCGATCCGTCGCGCTTGCACGGGCCGAGACTGCAGCAATTTCGCAATAGGTTCAATATGCGCGAGTTGCTGCTCGCCATTCGAAATCCCCACTCGTCATTGCCGGAGTCCGCATGACCGACTTGAACATCAACGGCGCGACCCATGCGGTCGACGCCCCCGCCGACATGCCGCTCCTCTGGGTGCTGCGCGATCTCGTCGGCCTGACCGGCACGAAATTCGGCTGCGGCATCGCGCAATGCGGCGCGTGCACCGTGCATCTCGACGGCGTCGCGGTGCGCTCGTGCGTGCTGCCCGTCGCCTCGGTCGGCGGCAGGAAAATCACGACGATCGAAGCGGTCGGCGCGACGCCGGCGGGGCAGAAGGTCCAGCAGGCGTGGCGCGAGCTCGACGTCGTCCAGTGCGGCTATTGCCAGTCCGGCCAGGTGATGGCGGCCGCGGCGCTGCTCGCGTCGAACCCGAACCCGACCGACGCGGACATCGACGCGGCGATGACGGGCAACCTCTGCCGCTGCGGCACGTACAACCGGATACGCGCGGCGATCAAGCACGCGGCGAAGGGGGCCTGACATGTCGCGCGGACTGATCGAAGCAGGCAGGGCGCACGCGGCCGAGGCGGCGCGCGGCGCGGGCGTGTCGCGGCGCGATTTCCTGAAATACGGGATGACGCTCGGCGCGGCGGCGGGCGGCGGCCTGCTGCTCGGCTTCAGCGTGCCCGCCGCGGGCGGCGACGCCCGCCGCTCGGTGATCGGCGGCGACGCGATCGAGACGCCCCGAAACGGCGTGTTCGCGCCGAACGCGTTCGTGCAGATCGACCGCACGGGCACGGTCACGCTCGTGATGCCGAAGGTCGAGATGGGCCAGGGCGTCTACACGTCGATTCCGATGCTGATCGCCGAGGAGCTCGAGGTGCCGCTCGCGAGCGTGACGCTCGACCACGCGCCGCCGAACGCGAAGCTGTTTCTCGATCCGCTGCTCGGCGGCCAGCTGACGGGCGGCTCGACGTCGATCCGCTATGCGTGGGAGCCGATGCGCCGCGCGGGCGCGGCCGCGCGCACGCTGCTCGTCGCGGCGGCGGCGCGGCAGTGGAAGGTCGATCCGGCGTCGTGCCGCGCGCAAGGCGGCGAAGTGCTGCATCCGGCCAGCGGGCGGCGCGCGTCGTACGGGCAGCTCGCCGACGCGGCCGCGAAGCTGCCCGTGCCGAAGGACGTCGCGCTGAAGCAGCCCGAGGACTTCAAGCTGATCGGCAAGCCCGTCAAGCGGCTCGATTCGCCGGAGAAAATCGACGGCACCGCGCAGTTCGGGCTCGACGTGCGCGTGCCGGGCATGCTGTACGCGGTGATCGTCAACAGCCCGGTGTTCGGCGGCAAGGTCGCGCACGTCGACGATCGCGCCGCGAAGCAGGTGCCGGGCGTGCGGCAGGTGGTCGTCGCGGACGACGCGGTCGCGGTCGTCGGCGATCACACGTGGGCCGCGAAGCGCGGCGCGTCGGCGCTGCAGGTTCAATGGAACGAAGGCGCGGGCGCGCGCGTGTCGATGTGCGACATCGTCGCCGATCTCGCGCGCGCGGCCGACAGCGGCAAGGGCGCGGTCGCGCGCAAGGACGGCGACGTCGAGCATGCGTTTTCGAACGCGAAGACGCGCGTCGACGCGGTCTACGAGCAGCCGTTCCTCGCGCACGCGACGATGGAGCCCGTGAACTGCACGGTGCACGTGCGCCCGGACGGCTGCGAGCTCTGGACGGGCACGCAGGTGCCGACGCGCGCGGTCGACGCGGCCGCGAGCGTGACCGGCCTGCCGGCCGACAAGATCGTGCTGCACAACCATCTGTTGGGCGGCGGCTTCGGCCGGCGGCTCGAGACCGACATGGTGCGGCAGGCGGTCAAGATCGCGAAGCAGGTGAGCGCGCCGGTGAAGGTGGTCTGGACTCGCGAGGAGGACATCCGTCACGACATGTACCGGCCGTACTACTACGACCGCATTTCGGCGGGGCTCGACGCGAACGGCAAGCCGGTCGCGTGGCGGCACCGGATCGTCGGCTCGTCGATTCTCGCGCGCTTCGCGCCGCCCGCGGTCAAGGACGGCGTCGATCCGGACGCGGTCGAGGTCGCCGCCGAATTGCCGTACGACCTGCCGAACCAGCTCGTCGACTACGTGCGCCAGGAGCCGCGCCACGTGCCGACCGCGTTCTGGCGCGGCGTCGGGCCGACGCGCGGCACGTTCGTCGTCGAGAGCTTCATCGACGAGCTCGCCGCGCAGACGAAGACCGATCCCGTCGCCTACCGCCGCGCGCTGCTCGGCAAGTCGCCGCGCGCGCGCAACGTGCTCGACGTCGCCGCGAAGGCGGCGGGCTGGGGCGCGTCGCTGCCGAAGGGGCAGGGGCGCGGCGTATCGGTGATGCATGCGTTCGGCAGCTTCTTCTCGATGGTCGCGGACGTATCCGTCGACGACGGCGAGGTGAGCGTGAAGCGCATCGTGTGCGCGGTCGACTGCGGGATGGTGGTGAATCCGGACACGATCGAGGCGCAGGTGCAGGGCGGCATCATCTTCGGGATCACGGGCGCGCTGTACGGCGAGATCACGATCGAGGACGGCCGCGTCGAGCAGGGCAACTTCACCGACTACCGGATGCTGCGGATCGATCAGACGCCGCAAATCGACGTGCACATCGTGAAGAGCGGCGAAGCGCCGGGCGGGATCGGCGAGCCGGGCACGGCGGCGCTCGGCGCCGCGCTCACGAACGCGATCCATGCGGCGACGGGCAAGCGCCTGCGCAAGCTGCCGGTCGGCAGCCAGCTGAAAACCGCCTGAACGCCGAGGACTCCGATGATTCGTACTGGAAACAAGTTCAAGCGCGCCGCGCAGGCGCTCGGCGCGATGCTCGCGGCGCTCGCGGTGAGCACGGGCGCGCGCGCCGCCTCGCCCGACGACGCGCTTGTCGCGCGCGGCGCGTACCTCGCGAAGGCGGGCGACTGCATCGCGTGCCATACGGCCGCGCGCGGCAAGCCGTTCGCGGGCGGCCTGCCGATGGAAACGCCGATGGGCGCGATCTATGCGACCAACATCACGCCGGACCCGGAAACGGGGATCGGCGGCTACAGCGAGACGGACTTCGCGCGCGCGTTGCGCGAGGGCGTCGCGAAGGACGGCCACAACCTGTATCCGGCGATGCCTTATCCGTCGTATGCGAAGCTCGCCGACGGCGACGTGAAGGCGCTCTACGCGTATTTCATGCATGGCGTCGAACCGGTGAAGCAGGCGAATCGCGCGCCGGACATTCCGTGGCCGCTCGACATGCGCTGGCCGCTGAAGATCTGGAACGCGGTGTTTCTCGACGCGGGCGCGTATCGCGACAAGCCGGGCAAGGACGCGGCGTGGAATCGCGGCGCGTACCTCGTGCAGGGGCTCGGTCACTGCGGCTCGTGCCACACGCCGCGCGGCGTCGGCTTCCAGGAGAAGGCGCTCGACGAGAGCGGGCCGGCGTATCTGTCCGGCGCGCTGATCGACAACTGGTTCGCGTCGAACCTGACGGGCGAGCACAACGTCGGGCTCGGCCGATGGACCGAAGCGGACCTCGCGCAGTTCCTGAAGACGGGCGCGAACCGGCATGCGAGCGCGTTCGGCTCGATGACGAGCGTGATCAATCACAGCACGCAGGCGCTGAGCGAGGCGGATCTGGCCGCGATCGCGCGCTATCTGAAATCGCTGCCGGCGGCGGGCGGCACGGGCGCGCCGCCTTATCGCCACGACGCGGCCGCGACGCAGGCGCTGCTCGCGCGGCCGGCCGACGATGCGGGCGCGAAGGTGTACGCCGCGTACTGCATGCACTGCCACGGCGTCGACGGCCACGCGTTCGCGCCGCTGCTCGCGCCGCTCGCCGGCAATCCGAACGTGCTCGAGTCGAACGCGGCGTCGCTGATCAACGTCACGCTGAACGGCACCGACGATCTCGTGATCGACGGGCTGCCGGCCGCCTATCCGATGCCGAAGTTCGCGCACGTGCTGACCGACCGGCAGATCGCCGACGTGCTGACGTTCATGCGCGCCGGCTGGAACAACGGCGCGCCCGCGGTGCGCCCGGCCGACGTCGCGAAGCTGAGGAAGGCGACGCAGGCGTCGCGCTGACGGCGGCGGCGCGGATCGCGAAGCGCGGCGAATGTGCGCGCTGTGCCCCGGTTCGGCGAGGGCCGGCGCGCGCCGTTCGCCGCGTGGCGCGCGTGGGGCGAGCGCTTGGGGCGCGTCGCCGCAGGCCGGCGACGCGACGCGCGCGGAGTGCGGCGGCGGACCCGTCGCCGGTTCGCCGCAACGGGCGCTCATCGTCGAAGACGAAACGATGCGCGCACGGGGTGCGCCGAAAGGGCCGCGACGCGCGCGCCGGTTCAAGCGAACGAGCAAAGCGGACGAGTAATGCGGATATAAAGTCAACGTAAAGCGCAGCGCCGCGCGTTCGTCGTCCTGATTCGGGGAGTCGACATCGAAGTTCAGATCGCCGAAAAAATGGAAATCGATTAGGCGAATCGGAATTCGATGTGCATTTCAATATCGCGCCGCGGAAGACGCATGACGCATTGCCATGATCGATGCGGCGCGATTCGCGTGCCCGCCTGGGAGCGGCGGCGGGCGTCGCCGCTTTCGCCGCATCGGCCCGGAAGCGGGAATCCCGCGCCCGGAGCCCGCGGGCCCGAATAGGGACGCTCGATCGCCCGACGGCCGCACATCCGGATTCGTTTTAAAAGAAGATGCCGACGAATTAAAAAATAACTTGATTCCCGGAATCAACGTTGACACTCGATATTCGCCGGCAATAATCTTGCCGTGATCTCTTCAAATCGGGGAAGTCAATGTCCGATCTCTCTTCGTCGTCGCAATCCGAACAATCCGGCCGTGCGCGCACCGCCGCGTATTTGCACGAAATCTGGCGGGCCGCGAACGGCGATCTCGCCGCCCTGCATGCGTTGAATTTCAGCGGCACGGGCGTGCTGCCGTCGGCGTTTCCGGTCACCGATTTCGCATCGGCCGCGATCGGCGCGGCGAGCGTCGCGGTCGCCGAACTCGTGCATCGCGCGACCGGCAAGCTGCCCGGCGTGCGCGTGGATCGCCGCCGTGCGTCGCTGTGGTTCGGCGTGTCGCTGCGGCCGCGCGGCTGGGACATGCCGCCGCCGTGGGATGCGATCGCGGGCGACTATCGCACGGCCGACGGCTGGATCAGGCTGCACACGAACGCGCCGCACCATCGCGCCGCCGCGCTCGCGGTGCTCGGCGCGCCGCCCGACAAGGCGGCGGTCGCGCACGCGGCCGGGCAGTGGCGTAGCGACGCGCTCGAGTCGGCCGTCGTCGAGCAGGGCGGATGCGCGGCCGCGATGCGCACGCAGGACGAATGGGCGCGACATCCGCAGGGGCTTGCAGTGCGCGCGGAGCCGCTGCTGATTCACGACGGCGTCGCGGTCGAAGGCAAGCGGCCGGCGTGGTCGCCGTCCGCCGAGCGGCCGCTGCGGGGCGTGCGCGTGCTCGATCTCACACGCATTCTGGCGGGCCCCGTTGCGACGCGCTTTCTCGCGGGCTTCGGCGCGCAGGTGCTGCGCATCGATCCGATCGGCTGGGACGAGCCGAACACGGTGCCCGAAGTCGTGCTCGGCAAGCGCTGTGCCCGCGCCGATCTGAAATCGGGCGACGGGCGCGCGCTGCTGCGCCGCCTGATCGGCGAGGCCGACGTGATGGTCCACGGCTACCGGCCCGATGCGCTCGACCGGCTCGGCTTCGATGCGGACGAACGGCGGCGGATCAATCCGGGCCTCGTCGACGTATCGCTCGACGCCTATGGCTGGAGCGGGCCGTGGCGCGGCCGCCGCGGCTTCGACAGCCTGGTGCAGACGAGCGCGGGCATCGTCGCGACGGGCATGCGCGAGGCCGGCGCCGAGCGGCCGGTGCCGCTGCCCGTGCAGGCGCTCGATCACGGCGCCGGCTATCTGCTCGCGACGGCCGCGATTCGCGGTCTCGCGCGACGGTTGGCGACAGGCGCCGGAACGAGGACGCGCGCGTCGCTCGCGCGAACGGCAGTGCTGCTCGCATCGGGTGGCTTGCAGGAAGCCGACAGGCCGGCGATCGCGCGCGAGACGGCGGGCGATCTGGCCGATTGGGTCGAGGAGACGAGTTGGGGGCCGGCGCAGCGCGTACGGGCGCCGTCCGAGGTCGAAGGCGCGCCGGTGCAATGGCCGCATCCGGCGCGCGCGCTCGGTTGGTCGCCCGCCGAGTGGTAGCGGGCGCGGCCGTCACGGCCGCATCGGGGCATGCGCATGGATCAGGCCGTCGTGGCGAGCGGTGGCGGCACGGGGATCGGTGTCGCGACCGCGCGGCGTTTCGCGCGGCAGCGGGCACGCGTGGCGATCGTCGGCCGCCGCGCCGACGGGCTCGCGCGCGTCGCCGGGCTGATCGGCGACGCGCTTCACGATGGAGCAGGATTTCTATCGCGAGCGGATGGCGTCGCTTCACGGCATCGACGTGATCGTGCCGGGCGAGCGGGAGCGGGCCGTCGTCCACGACGTGATCTACGACGAGCTCTGTCACGGCGTCGCGCGCGATGAATCGCGCGCCGCCTACCGGCGGATCATCGACGCGTTGCAGGCGGCGGGCGCCGAAGCCGTGATCCTCGGCTGCACGGAAATCACGCTGCTGATCAAGCCAGCCGATTCGGCGCTGCCGGTGTTCGACACGACCGCGCTGCACGCGCTCGCGGCGGTCGAGCTGGCGGCCGGCTGAACGGCGCGCGCAAGCCGCCGCTCGACCGCCGCACGCGTTCGCAGTACCCTTGCAGCCCGTTGCGCGCCTTTGCGCGCGTCGCTCGCCCCGACGCGCCTCCCCCGATGATCCGACTCGACGACCTCGCCGTATTCGTGCTCGCCGCCGACAACGGCAGCCTGTCCGCCGCCGCGCGGCTTCTCGACGTCGCGCCGGCCGTCGCCAGCGCGGCGGTCAAGCGGCTCGAAAGCGAGCTCGACGTGCGCCTGCTCGCGCGCACGACGCGCAGCCTGCGCCTCACGCCGGACGGCGAGCGCTATCTCGCGTACGCGCGCAACGCGCTCGCCGAACTGCGCGCCGGCAAGGACGTGCTCGCGCGCGGCCGTCAGGAAGTGGGCGGCGACCTGACGCTGTCGATGCCGTCCGATTTCGGCCGCAACGTGCTGTCCGGCTGGCTCGACGAGTTTCTCGCGCTGTATCCGGCCGTGTCGCTGCACGTGCGGATCGGCGACCGGATCGTCAACCTGTTCCGTCAGCCGGTCGACGCGGTGCTGCGCTACGGTGTTCCCGACGATTCGTCGCTGATCGCGGCACCGCTCGCGCCCGACAACCGGCGCGTGTTGTGCGCATCGCCCGCTTATTTCGCGCGGCACGGCAAGCCGGCGACGCCGGACGATCTGCGCGGCCACAACTGCCTGCGCTTCGCGCTGAGCGAGCGCACGCACGACCAATGGACGTTCCATTCGGACGACGCCGCGCACACGGTCAAGGTGACGGGCAGCCGGGCTGCCGACGACGGCGAGCTCGTGCGTCGCTGGGCGGTCGGCGGGTACGGGATTGCGTACAAGTCGCGCCTCGACGTGCTCGACGATCTGCGCGCGGGGCGTCTCGAGCCCGCGCTCGACGCGTGGACGACCGAGCCGACGCCGCTCAATCTCGTCTATACGCACCGGCTCGCGCTGTCGCCGACGCTCGCCGCGCTGCGCGACTTTCTGCGGGCGCGGATCGCTGCGTACCTCGCTTAGCGCGGCGTCGCGTGGCGCGCAGCGAGATCGCGCCGTGCGGCGCTGATTGGCATGGAGCAGCGATTGGCGCGCCTGTCCGCATCGGCCGGAGCAGGTCGATGCCGGGCGAAGCGGGGCGGTGCCGAACAGCATCGAACGGCCCGAACGGCGAGAACGGCGCGAATAGCGCGAATGGCCTGAACAGCCCGCACAGCCCGCACAGCCCGAGCAGCCCGAGCAGCCCGAACAGCCCGAACAGCCCGAACAGCCCGAACAGCCCGAACAGCCCGAACAGCCCGAACAGCACGAACAGCACGAACAGCACGAACAGCACGAACAGCACGAACAGCACGCTCAGTCCGATCAACGCGACACGGCCCCACCCGACACACGTGCCGCAAGCTCGCGCAGATACCGCTCGCCCGCTTCGCGCGGGCTGAGCCCGTCGCGCGAAATCAGATGATCGAGCCGCGTGAGCCCGGCGTTGCCCGGGCGCAGCTGCCGCAGCGCGTCGACGGCGGCGGCGGGCAGCCGCTCGCGCGCCGATTTGCGCAGCACGAGCGTCGCCGCGTCGGCGCCGCGCAGCAGCCCGCGCGGCTCGCGCAGTTCGCGTATCGCGTGACGCCAGTGCAGGTATTGCGGCCGCCACAGCGGCACGACGACCCACGCGCGTCTTGCCGCCGCCTCTTCGAACGCGTCGACGCACTGTTCGAGTGTGCCGTTCGCGAAGCGATAGCCGTGCGCGTCGAGATCGTACGCGGCGAAGATCTCGCGCGAGAAGCGCGAGATGCCCGCGCCCGGGCCGATGCCCTGGATGAGCGGCGTCATCCGCTCGACGACGTTGGCGCGCGTCAGGTCCGCGACGCTCGACACCGCGTCGGCCGGCACGTAGTCGGGCACGCCCCACAGCGCGTACGGCGCGTACATCGCGGACAAGGGCTCGAACGCGTCGGCGATCGCGTCGAAATACGCGCCGTGGCTGCCGGGCAGCCACGCGGCGCACAGCATGTCGGCCGTGCCGTCGCGCAGCAGCTCGAACGCGCCTTCGTGCGGCCGCCTGATTTCGTCGACGCGCACGCCGTGACGCGCGAGCGCCGCGATCACGATGCCCGCCGCCGCGTGATGAAAGGACAAATCGATCGTCGCGAGCGTGACGACCGGGGAAGTTCGGGTCAAGGCGATCTCCGGAGAAAAAGGCGGCGGCGCGGCGGGCCGGCCGCGCCGCCCGGCGGATCAGAAGCCTTCGAGCACGATCTTGCCGCGCGCGCGATGGCTTTCGATGAACGCGTGCGCGCGCTTCAGGTTCGCCGCATTGATCGCGCCGAAGTGTTCGCTGAACGTCGTGCGCAGCGTGCCCGCGTCGACGAGCGCCGCGACGCGATCGAGCAGCGCGTGCTGCTGGAGCTGGTCGCTCGTGCCGAACATCGAGCGCGTGAACATGAACTCCCAGTGCAGCGACGCGCTCTTCGCCTTCAGCTTGCGGAAATCGAGCAGCGCCGGATCGTCGATTAGCGCGAGCTTGCCTTGCGGCTCGAGCGCGTCGACGATCTGATCGAAGTGACGATCGGTCTGGTTCAGGCTCGCGACGTAGTCCACCCGGCCGATGCCGATTCGCTCGAGCTCGGCGGCGAGCGGCTTCGAATGGTCGATCACGTGATGCGCGCCGAGCTCGCGGGCCCACGCGGCCGTCTCGTCGCGCGACGCGGTGCCGATCACGGTGACGCCCGTCAGGCGGCGCGCGAGCTGCACGAGGATCGAGCCGACGCCGCCCGCCGCGCCGACGACGAGCAGCCGCTTGCCGGCCGCGGCGGGGCCCTCGGGGATCTGCAGGCGGTCGAACAGCAGCTCCCACGCGGTGATCGCGGTGAGCGGCAGCGCGGCCGCGTGCGCGAAGTCGAGCGAGCCCGGCATCCTGCCGACGATCCGCTCGTCGACGACGTGCAGCTCGCTGTTGGTGCCCGGGCGCGTCAGCGAGCCCGCGTACCACACGCGGTCGCCCGGCTTGAACAGCGACGCCGCGCTGCCGACGGCCAGCACGACGCCCGCCGCGTCCCAGCCGAGCACGGTCGGCTGGCCGGCTTCGGGCGGCCGGCCGGCGCGCACCTTGACGTCGACGGGATTGACCGACACCGCGCGGACTTCGACGAGCAGGTCGCGCGGGCCCGGCTGCGGGGCGGGCAGCTCGATGTCGACGAGCGAATCGGCGGCGTCGATCGGGAGGTTCTGGTAGAAGGCGATGGCTTTCATGGCGGTTCGAATCGGCGAAAAGTGAAAGGGAGCGCCGGCCGCCGCGCGCAGCGAATGCGCGCGCCGCGATGTTCGGGGCGGCGGGCGGCGCGGAGGAGGGGCGCCGGCGTCGTTGACCGTCGTTGTCAGCGGTCGTCGCGGCGCATCCGGGCGCGTTCGGTCGGCTCCGGCTGCGATGATGCGGCGCACGGCGGGCGCGTCACAGCCGGCGGGCGCGATTTCAGTTTCAACGCTGCGATGAAAATGGCCTGACGCGCGGCGCGCGGCCGCCGTTCGGCGAATGCCGATGGCGTGCGCCGCTTCGAGCGTGCGCCGCCTTGGCTTCGCGCCGATGCGTGGGCGCGGACGCGTTCATCTGCGCATCGCGCAGCGGGCCCGCCTCGAACGAACCGGCCATCGGCGGAACCTCGGCGGACCCTCCGCGGACGTTCATCGCGTTGCAACGGGCGGTGGAAACGGATCGTGCGCCGGCCAGCCGGCCGGCGTGCGCCTGCGCCGCGAAACGCGAAATTGCCGGATCGTTCTCGTTCGATCGGCGCTCGTTCGGCGAACATCGCGCGGTTGCATCGCCCGATCGCGTGCGATGCAACGCAATGCGCCGCCGCTCTTGCATCATCTGGCGCGCGACGTTCCCGCCCCGGCGCGTTCCGAGCCTCGCGCGGCCGGCCGAACCCGAGCGCGATCCGTCGCGCCGCTCAATGCAGCATCCCCAGCCGTTCCGCCATCGGATACCGCTGCACGTAGCGCTGAAACGCGTCGATGAACACTTTCTCGGCCGCGTTCATCCGGCGCTCGCGGTTCCACATCAGGAAGATCTCGACGTCGAGCAGGCCTTCTTCGGGCGGCAGGCGCCAGAGCCGCTGGCGTGCGATATCGTCGCGCACGATGTGCTCGGGCAGGCAGCCGATGCCGTAGCCGGCGAACACGAGGCGGCGGATTTCGTCGAGGCTCGCCGACGTCGCGACGATGCGCCCGGTGAAGCCGCGCTGGTCGCGAAACACGGTGAGCGGCGCGAGCGCGTCGCCGATCTGGTCACTGGTGAACGAAACGAAATTCTCGGAGAGCAGATCCTCGATTTTCAACGCCTGCCGACCAAATAACTGGTGGTGACGTCCGCAAAACATTGCATAGCGTTGGCGCAAAAAACTGCGTAATTCTATTTTATCGACCGGCGTTCGGCATAATGCGAGTCCGCAAGTCGCGGTTTTTTGCAATACAGAAGAAAGAATATCCGCTGAGCGCATGACTTCGATATGCAGATCGACGCGCGGATAAGCGCGGCGGAATTCGGCGAGAAATTCGTCGTAGACGGGCGATTCGACGCGGCTCACGCACAGCAGGCGCACCGAGCCGGTCAGCTCGCCGCCGCGGTCGTCGAGCTCGTTGTCGAGCCGCGACATGTGGCCGTAGATGTCGGTGGCGATCCGGTAGACCTCTTCTCCGGCGCGGGTCGGCAGGAACTGCGCGCCGCGCCGCTGGATCAGCGTGCGGCCGAGCGAATCCTCGAGCCGCTTGAGCGCCTGGCTCACGGCCGGCTGCGTCAGGTGCAGCCGTGCGGCCGCGCGGCTGATGCTGCGCTCCTGCATGATCGCCAGATAGGTTCGCAGCAGATTCCAGTCGAGGCGGTCCATCAGGACGCGGGAAACATGGCTTCGAATATTCGACATTTATTTTTACCCCAGAGAAACGATTCTGCATCGTAAAACTGGATTAATGAAATTTATTCTTAAGATAATAACTTAGAATTTGACCGATTAATCCCGGTGCGCGATAAAACGCCCATTTGCCGAATCCGCGCGATTCGGCGACGCGTACATTTCTGCGAGGAGATCGCATTGAACCGGGGCTTCCCACCGAGCCTGCCCGCGCGCCAGCCGCGTCGCGCGGCCGGCGCCGCGTTCGTCGGCACGATGATCGAGTGGTACGACTTCTACATCTACGCGAACGCGGCCGCGCTGGTCTTCGGCGAGCTGTTCTTCCCGTCGCGCGACTCGTTCACGAGCACGATGGCGTCATTCGCGACGTTCGCGGTCGGCTTCTTCGCGCGGCCGCTCGGCGGGCTGCTTTTCGGCCACCTCGGCGACCGGATCGGGCGCAAGAAGGCGCTGATGGCGACGCTCGCGATGATGGGCGCGGCGACCGTCTGCGTCGGGCTGCTGCCGACCTACGAGCGCGTCGGCATGCTCGCGCCCGCGCTGCTCGTGCTGCTGCGAATCGTGCAGGGCGTCGCGGTCGGCGGCGAATGGGGCGGCGCGGTGCTGATGGCGGGCGAGCACGCGCCGCACGGGCGGCGCACGTTCTTCGCGTCGTTCGCGCAGCTCGGCAGCCCGGCCGGGCTCATCCTGTCGCTCGTCGCGTTTCGCGCGGTCGCGTCGATGGAGCACGACGCGTTCATGTCGTGGGGCTGGCGCCTGCCGTTTCTCGCGAGCATCGCGCTGCTCGCGGTGGGCGCGTTCGTGCGGCTGAAGGTCGACGAATCGCCGGAGTTCGTGCGCGAGAAGGCGATGGCGCGCACCGTTGCGCGGCCGATCGCCGAGGTGCTGCGCTCGTCGCCCGCGATGCTGTCGTTCTGCCTGTGCGCGAACACGATCGGCATCGCCGGGCTGTATTTCACGAACACGTTCATGATCGCGTTCACGACGCAGCACGTCGGCGTGACGAAATCGCTGATTCTCGATTGCCTGTTCATCGTCGCGATCATCCAGTTCGCGTCGCAGCCGATCGCCGCGTGGCTCGGCGGCAAGCTCGGCGACGCGCGCTTTCTGAAGCTCGCCGCGCTTTTCGCGATGGCGTCGCCGTATCCGATGTTCGCGCTCGTGCAGACGGGACGCCTCGCGCCGATGGTGATCGGCATCGCGCTCGCGACCGTGTTCCTCGCCGGCTTCTATTCGGTGATCGCGGGCTTCGTGAGCGGCGCGTTTCCGGCGCGCGTGCGCTATTCGGCGATCTCGATCTCGTACCAGATGTGCGGCGCGATCGCGGGCGGGCTGACGCCGCTCGCCGGCACCTGGCTCGCGCATCGCTTCGTCGGGCAGTGGTGGCCGCTCGCGGTGTTCTATACGTGCCTCGCGGCGTTGTCGCTGTTCGGCGTGATCGCGCTCGACGCGCGCAGGCAGCAGCGGGCCGACGTCGCGGACGCCGTGCTCATGCGCTGATTCGGAAAGGGAGGAGGCTGCGGTGTGGGAAATCGACGGTACGCGACTCTGGAACAGTCTGATGGATCTCGCGCGGATCGGCGGCACCGCGCGGGGCGGCGTGCGCCGGCTCGCGCTGACCGACGCCGATCGGCGCGGCCGCGAGCGCTTCGCGCAATGGTGCCGCGACGCGGGAATGACGGTGCGCGTCGATGCGATCGGCAATCTGTTCGCGCGGCGCGCCGGTGCGGATGACGCGCATCCGGCCGTGCTCGTCGGCAGCCATCTCGACACGCAGCCCGAAGGCGGGCGCTTCGACGGCGCGTACGGCGTGCTCGCCGGGCTCGAGCTCGTGCGCACGCTGAACGATCGCGGGATCGTCACCGACAAGCCGATCGAGATCGTGTCGTGGACCAACGAGGAGGGCGCGCGCTTCGCGCCGGCGATGCTCGGCTCGGCGGTGTTCGCGGGCGCGATGTCGCTCGACGCGGCGCTCGCGGTGCGCGATGCGCACGGCGTCGCGCTCGCCGACGCGCTCGACGCGTGCGGCTACCGCGATCCGCTGCGGGCCGCGTGGGCGCTCGGCCCGCATGCGCCGTGCGATCCGGAAGTGGCGCGCGTGCCGATGCGCGAGCGCGTGGATGCGTACTTCGAGGCGCACATCGAGCAGGGGCCGGTGCTGGAGCGAAACGGCACGGCGATCGGCGTCGTGACGGGCGGGCAAGCGATCCGCTGGCTCGACGCGACCGTGACGGGCGTCGCCGCGCACGCGGGCACGACGCCGATGCCGTACCGGAAGTGCGCGCTGTTCGCGAGCGCCGAGATCGCGCTCGCGCTCGAAGCGCTCGCCGCGCGCCGCGCGCCGGATGCGCTCGCGACGATCGGGCAGAGCGTGATCGAGAACGCGTCGCGCAACACGATCGCGGAGCGCGTCGCGTTCAGCGTCGATCTTCGTCATCCTGACGATGCGACGCTCGACGCGATCGAGCGCGAGCTGCGCGACGCGTGCGCGCACATCGCCGCGCGCCGCGGCGTGGCGGTCGACATCCGCTCGCATTGGTCGAGTCCCGCGACGCCGTTCGACCCCGCGTGCGTCGCGCTCGTCGAGGCGGCCGCGCGCCGCTGCGGTTACACGCACGAGCGGATCGTGAGCGGCGCCGGACACGACGCGATTCATCTCGCGCGCTGCGTGCCGGCGGCGATGGTGTTCATTCCGTGCGTCGGCGGGCTGTCGCACAACGCGGCCGAGCGCGCGCTGCCCGAGCACATCGCGGCGGGCGCGAACGTGCTGCTCGACGCGGTGCTCGCGCGCGCCGGCGTGCATGCGCAAACGGCTCGACCCGCGAGGCCGGCGCACGTGCGCGCCGACATCGCGGCGCAACTGCATTGACGATCGATCCGGGAACCGACCTCGCATGCTGACTTATTTTCATCCGGATCAGTTGAAGCACCGCCCGCTCACCTACCTGTCGCGCGGCAAGATGCGCGCGCCGCACGAAGTGCCCGAACGGGCCGCGCGGCTGCTCGACGCGGCGAACTCGCTCGGCTTCGACGTGCGCGCACCCGCGGACTTCGGCTCGGCGCCGCTCGCGGCCGTGCACAGCGCGCCGTATCTGCGCTTTCTCGCCGACGCGCATCGCGAATGGCGGCGCATTCCGGAGGATTGGGGGCCCGAGGTGATGTCGAACATTTACGTGCGCGAGCCGAATCCGCTGCGCGGCGTGCTCGCGCAGGCGGCGCGCTATCTCGCGGACGGCAGCTGCCCGATCGGCGAGCACACGTATCGGGCCGCGTACTGGTCCGCGCAGGATGCGCTCGCGGGCGCGGCGGCTCTTTGCGGCGGCGTGCGCGACGCGTACGCGCTCTGCCGTCCGCCCGGCCATCATGCGCGGCGCGACGCGGCGGGCGGCTTCTGTTATCTGAACAACGCGGCGATCGCCGCGCAGGCGCTGCGCGCGCGCTACGCGCGGGTCGCGATCCTCGACACCGACATGCATCACGGCCAGGGCATCCAGGCGCTGTTCTACGATCGCGACGACGTGCTGTACGTGTCGATTCACGGCGATCCGACGAACTTCTATCCGGCCGTCACGGGCTACGAGGAAGAGCGCGGAGCGGGGCGCGGCGAGGGCTACAACGTGAATCTGCCGATGCCGCACGGATCGGCCGAATCGGTGTTCTTCGCGCAGCTCGAGCGTGCGAAGGCGATCGTCGAGCGCTTCGCGCCCGACGCGCTCGTGTTCGCGCTCGGCTTCGACGTGTACCGGGACGATCCGCAATCGAAGGTCGCGGTGACGACCGAGGGCTTCGGCCGGCTCGGCGCGCTCGTCGGCGCGTTGCGCTTGCCGACGCTGATCGTGCAGGAAGGCGGCTATCACCTGGATACGCTCGCGCGCAACGCCGCGGCGTTCTTCGGGAGTTATCAGGCGGCGCGCTGAGCGCGCCCGCCGCAACGTCGGGACGGCGAAGTTTCCGTCGCCCGGGCGTTCGATGGGTTTCGTTGGTTCGGCACTAGTGGCTGACGAGGCTAGTGCGCCGCCCGCCATCTGGAGGTGGCCCTTGGATGCAGGCGGATTTTGCCGCGCGAGCGATCGCGCGGCTTTTCTCTTTTTGCGCCGCGCGTTCGCGCGGCTGTGTCGGCGAGGGCGTCCGGTCGTCGACGGAAAGGGCGCGCGGCGTGCGCTTTGCAATGGCGCTCGGCGCTAGGCGCGCGACAGGCTAGGCGTGGCGTGGCGGCGTTAAGCGCGCGATGGCGCGCGATGGCGTGCGATGGCCTGCGTCGCGCGCGCTCGCCGTACCGGCCGGCGTTTCGATCGGCACCGCGCCGGCGCCGCGCGAACCGGCGCGGCGAGCCGCGCTCGTTCGACGCGCGGCCGGCATCGAACCGTCGTCCCGCGATCGATGATTCGAGCGGTCAGGATGCCGCGCCGCTCATGCGGTTCGCCGCCGCGGCTTGCGTCGGGCCGCGCTGCGGCGTCGCGCCGCCGGCCGCGCGCGCGTCCCACCAGTACTTGCCCGCGCGCAAGTTCGGGTCCCGGATCGCCAGATACGTCGTGCTCCACAATTGCGCGGCGTTCGCCTCGGTGACGTCGGCGCTGCGCGTGCCGAACGCCTCCGCCTGGTATTGCCCGTTCGCGTACGACCACGACCACATCTCGGTCGAGCGCATGTCCTTCGCGTTCGAGATCACCTGCCAGATCTGCTGACGCGCCTGCGCGAGCAGCGTGCGCACGTCGCTCGGCAAATCGGTGCGCGCGAGCTGACGGTCGAGGCCCGCGACCCACATCGCCTGTTGCCACGACCAGATCACCGTGCCGTGATACGCGGAGCTCGTGAAGCGCGGCCAGAGCGTCGGGTCCGCGTACGCGGGGTTCGCGATCAGCATCCCGACGTCGGTCACGAGACCGGCCGGGAACGGCCGCATCACGTCGCTGACGATGCGCGCGAGCAACGGCGGCGCAGGATCGCCGAACAGCAGCACGAAGCCGCCGTCCGAGTGCATGATCGGGATCGGGTTGCCGTTCGCGTCGAGCGCGATCGCATCGAACTGCAGCGCGGCGTCCGGCACCGTGCCCGCCGGCACGCCCGCTTGCGGCGCGTACGCGGCGAGCTTCGCGCGCGCGTCGCTCGGCGTGACGGCGATCTGGAAGTACGGCGGCGCGGCGCGCTCCCAGACGGCCGCCGCCGCGCCCGCGTTCGCGAGGACGGCGCGCTGGTCGCCGCTCAGATACGGGTCGAGCAGCCCGCGCGCGAGGAAATTGGCGCACGCGCGCAGCGCGGCCGGCACGAGCGCGACGTTCACGTCGTACGGGTAGACGCCGCCCGCGAGGCCGTCGGTGCTGTCGCGCCAGTTGCCGACGATCTCGCCGGGGCGCAGCCGGATCAGGTTCGCGGCGAGCGCTTGCTGCGCGAACGGCTGCGCGGTCTGCACGACGCGCAGCAGGTTGCTCACGAAGCGGCTGCCGTTCGTGACGCCGTCGTCGCCCGTTTGCGCGAGATACGCGGCGGCGCGCGCCTGGCCGCGCGGGTCCTCGATCAGCCAGTCCGCCATGATCGGCGCGAGCATGTAGTCGCCGTCGATCATCTTGTAGTCGTAGGTCGGCGTCGGATCGTTCGGGCGGCCGTGCCTCAGATTGTCGATCAGCGCGAATTCGCCGATGCCTTCCTCGTGCGCGACCTTGCCGTCCGGCGACAGGCGGCTCAGCACCGAGCCGAGCCCGGCCTCGATCACGTCCGGCTGCAGCACGGGCATCAGCATGCGCACCGAGATCAGCGTGTCGCGGCCGAAGTAGGTGTCGTACTGCCACGAGCCCGCGAGCAGCTTGTCGCTGAAGCTCAGGAATTCGAACACGTTCTGGTTCAGCGGATCAGGGTTGACGGCCGACGTGAACAGATTCGCATGCGTGATCGGTTGCAGCGGCGTTTCGCCGCTGAACGCGTCGATGTGCAGACGCAGCGTCGGCGCGCCCGACGGCGACTGCAGCAGGAGCTTGCCGGCGCCGTCCGACGCCACCGAGCCGCCGTCGAGCACCGTGACGCGCAGCGCGTAGCCCGGCGCGCCGTCGACGCGATCGCGCTGCCACATCGCGACGTTGCCCGACACGGTCGGCGGCGCGACGATGTCGGCCGGCACGGTCGCGCCGCCGTTGTAGTCGCGCAGGAAGCGCACGGAGCTCAGCAGCGCCTGCCTGATCGACAGGCTGCTCGCGTCGGCCGACACGTCGACGCCGATTCCGTACAGCGTCCGGCCCGCCGCGTCCTGCGTGGTGGCGGGCGCGATCGGCGTGTCCTGGCTCCAGTTGACGGGCTGCGACGTATCGTCGAACCAGAGGCCCGCGCCGCTGTTGCCGGCCGGAAACACGACGAGCAGGCGAGGCTTCGCCGACGAGCGCATCAGCAGATGCGCGGCGATCTTGTCCTGTCGATAGAACGCGTTGATCTGGTTGCCGCGGTCGAGCCGGAACGCGAGCGCCGGGGCGGACGGATCGCCGCCTCCCGAAATGTCGTCGTGATCGGAGCAGCTCGCCAGAAAGGCAATGAAAAAGGCAATTAAACAGGTGAAGACTTTCCTCGTATCGAAATACGCCTTCATATCTCCTCCATTTGCTCGTGGGCAACGGAAATTGTGTCGATATGTCCGGTGACCGGATGTCGCCGGACAGACGAAAGGCACGGCTGAATGACGCTTGAATCGGGACGCGCGATGCGAGACGGCCGGATGCTCGCCGTGTCGTGCCGAATGCGGATTGCGCGCGGATTGCGTGCGCACGCCGCAACGTGCGGTTGCCGTGCGCGCGTCGCGCGCGTAGCCGGAGCCGCCCGGGCCGGCGCAAATGCCGCTGCGGCCGCCTGGCGCGAGCCGGGCGAGATGAGGATGTGACGCGGCGCGTCGATGCGCGCCGTGCCGGCCGAGTGCGACGCGAGCCCATCGCGCTTCGGCGGAAACGTTCGAACTTCGGCTACATCGCGTGCTGCGCGCTCGCTTCCACACGAATGCGTGGTACGTCAGCACCCGTGCATGCTAAACCATTCGTCACATGATTGGGGCGGGAGTGAACGTTGCTTTCGAATTTTCTATGTATCGAGTTGTTAATGATTCAAATGAAATCGCATTGAAAAATCATGATTCGTCAATCGATTCGGTCGAATTCGCATGGCAAAAGAACGCCGATTCGCGATCGCGGATTTCAGTGCGGGTGGGCCGTTCTGATCGATTCGTCGGCCGTCCTTCGTCCTTTGTCATCGCTTCGATTCGTCGACGTACCGCGCGACGGGTTGCCGCGCGCATTCGCAGTTGGCCCGTCGGCACCGGCTTCTTCGCGCGGTGCGACGAACGGCCGAAGCGATCTCGCGCGCGGCGTACGGAATTCGGCGCGCCTCGTCGATTCGCGCGCGCGGCGTGCGGCGTGTCGCGTGTCGCGTGTGGCATGTGGCGTGCGTCGCCGCGTGTCGTTTCGTTCGGCCGCGGCCGGACCGTTCGCGTGCGGGCGAGCCGCGGCGCGCATGGGTGCAATCCGCGCCGTGTGCGATGCGCGCGCGCTTGATCGTCGTCGTCGTGACAATCCGTACCACGTGATGAGCCAATTCGGAGGCGCGGATGCGACGAAGCCGCATCTGCTCGCCGCGTACATCGTGCGGGCGGCCCCGGCCGGCACGATCGCCGGCGTGGCGGCGCTATCGTGCAACTGATGTGCAACTGATGTGCGGCTGATGCGAATTGATCGGCCGGGCCGCCGCGAGGAGCAGCGGACTCTTCGCCGCGCGCATCGGCATCGATGCGCGGGCGAGTCGTCGACGAGGCGGCCGGCTCGCGTGCGTCGTGCAAACGTCGCGCAAACGTCGCGCGAGCCTGCCGCCGCGCGCGACGAAGCCCCCCGTCAGCCGACGCGCCGCGCTCCCGCGAGCGCGACCGCTTCGTCGTAGAGCGCCGTTTGCGCGACGCCGCTCGTGATTGCCGCGTCGTCGACGTCCGAGCGCAGCATGCCCCAGCGCCGGTATTGCGACAGGAACCACACGCCGTCGCTCGCCGCGGGCCGGTTCACCGTTCCGTGCCCGTAGAACCGGATCGGCGCGGGCGGCCGCGCGAACGGGCCCGCGCCGTAATCGCCGAGCAGCCGCGGCGCGATCTGCGCGACCGGCACGTCGATCGCGTCCGGCTCCGCGAGCCATTCGGCCGCCTGCCGCCGATGGTCCGCGTCGTCGAGCCATTCGCACGCGTCGAGCAGCGTGCGCACCAGCAGCCGCGCGGCATTCGGATACAGCGCGACGAATTCGCGCCGGCACGCGAGCGCCTTTTCCGGATGATCGAGCCAGACTTCGCTCGTCGCCGCGACCGTCCTGCCCGCGCCGCTCGCCTCGGCGACCGCGTTCCACGGCTCGCCGACGCACAGCCCGTCGAGCTCGCCCGCCGCGAGCGCGCCGACCATCTCCGGCGGCGGAATCACGACGCTGCGAATGTCGCGCAGCGGATCGACGCCGCGCGACGCGAGCCAGTGATACAGCCACATCGCGTGCGTGCCCGTCGGGAACGTCTGCGCGAACACGGGGCGGCGGCCGAGCGTCGCGAGCGCGGCCTTCAGGTCGCCCGACGCGCGGTAGGCGCCGGCGAGCCGGTTCGAGAACGTGATCGCCTGGCCGTTGCGGTTGAGCACCATCGGCACGGCCATGTCGGCGCGCGGCCCGCCGATGCCGAGCTGCACGCCGTAGACGAGCCCGTACAGCGCGTGCGCCGCGTCGAGCTCGCCCGACAGCAGCTTGTCGCGGATGCTGGCCCACGACGGCTGCCGGCACAGCTCGAGCGCGAGACCGTAGCGCTCGCCGAGCTCGAGCCGCTTCGCGACGACGAGCGGCGCCGCGTCGCTCAGCGCGACGAAGCCGATGCGCAGGCGGCGGCGTTCCGGTGCGTCGGGTGTCGCTGGGTTCATGCGCGCTGTGTTCATGCGTAGTGCACCTTCGATCAAGATTGCGAGTGCGCCGCGAGCAGCCGGCGGGCCGCCTCGACGATCCGGACGCCCTGATCCATCGCGCTGCGGCGCAGCGTCGCGTAGGCCTCCTGTTCGGACAGCTTGCGGCGGTCCATCAGCATGCGCTTCGCGCGATCGATCAGCTTGCGGTCGGCGAGTTCGCTCTCGACGTCGGCGAGCCGCTTGCGCAATTGCTCGTCGTGCGAGAAGCGCGCGAGCGCGACTTCGAGGATCGGCGCGAGCCGTTCGGCGGAGAGCCCCTCGATCAGATACGCGCTCACGCCCGCGCCGACCGCCGCGCGGATCAACTGCTGGTCGGCGTCGTGGCTGAACATCAGCACGGGGCGCGGCGCGGTCGCGTTCATCACCGCGAGCTGCTCGAGCGTGTCGCGCGACGGCGATTCGGTGTCGATGATCACGACGTCCGGCCGCTGCTCTTCGACGGCCGCGGGCAGCCGCGCGGGCGTCGCGACCTCGTCGAGCATCTCGTAGCCGAGGCGCGCGAGCGTGTCGCGCAGCTCGCCGAGCGGCTTGTCGGTGTCGGTGACGAGCAGCACGCGCAGCCTGGAGGAATGGTCAGTCGATTCCATGGATCGGATGGAGGAGGCGGGCGCGCTGCGGCGGCGCCCGCCCATGCGATTGTTTTTACCATACGCGCGCGGGCGGCGCGCAACCGCTGGCCGGCGCGCGCGGCTCAGGCCGCGTGCGAAACCTCGGGGCGTTCGAGCGTGCGCGCGGCGGCGTGCGTGCCGCGCGCGTCGTCCGAGCCCGCGTGCGCATTGCGCGCCGCGCATGCGCCGCCGGTCGCGAGCGCCTCGCCGATCGCGCGGCCGACGAAGATCACGGCCGGGCTGCCGAGGCCCGCCTCGGCGGCGCCGGCGGCGAGGCGGCCGAGCGTGCCGGCCCAGCGCCGCTCGGCCGGCGTGCCCGCCCACTGGACGACGGCGGCGGGCGTCGCTGCATCGAGCGTCGACAGCAGCCCCGCGGCGATCCGCTCGATGCGGCTCATCCCCATGTAGATCGCGAGCGTCGTGCCGGCTGCGGCGAGCCTCGCCCAGTCGGGCTCGCCGTGGTCCTGCAGGTGCGCGGTGACGAACGTCACGCCCTGACAGTGATCGCGGTGCGTGAGCGACACGCCGAGGCTCGCGGCGGCCGCGAAGCCCGACGAGATCCCATTGACGATCTCGACCGGCACGCGCGCCGCGCGCAACGCGGCGATCTCTTCGCCCGCGCGGCCGAACAGCAGCACGTCGCCGCCCTTGACGCGCACGACGTGCGCGCCGCGCAGCGCGTAGCGGCACATCAGCCGCTCGATGAACGCCTGCGGCGTCGACCGGCAGCCGCCGCGCTTGCCGACACGGATCACGCGCGCTTGCGGCGCGAGCGCGACGATGTCCGGATTGACGAGATCGTCGAGCAGCAGCACGTCGGCGGCCGCGAGCGCTTTCGCCGCCTTGAGCGTCAGCAGATCCAGATCGCCGGGGCCGGCGCCGAGCAGCGTGACCTTGCCCATCGTGTTCATCTTCGTATCCCCATGTCGCGCGGGCGGCGCGTGCGCGGCGAATGCGCGTTGCCCCAAAAAAGAACGGCGTCCTGCGCACCCCGCCGACGCAGCGGCCGGATGCGTGGGACACCGTTGTCCAAGTGGACCGTCCGTCGGCGGACGGTCCGAAAGAAGTCTCGCGATGCGGCACCGGCTCCGTTGCCGATGACGCTTCATGGTGAGCAATATTCGGGCCAGCGTCGGCGGCGCGCGCTTGGCGAAGCGGCGCGAGACGGCGCGCTTGCGCGCGTCGTCTCGCGCCGACGCGTCGCGTGCGGGGCGGCGTCGGGCGGGTTGCCGTCGCGCCCGCCCGACGCCAGCCCCGGCTGGGACGCAGCGCGCGACGCGAGCATCCGCGCAAAGCGCCGCACGCCGCTCATCGCTCATAGATCATCGCTCATCGCTCGCCGCGTCCGGACGCACGGCGTCGCGATCGACGCGCGAGGACGCCCGCCGCACCCGGCTGCGCACCGGCATGTCGCACGCCGACAGTGCTGCATCGCACCAGATCTGTGCTTCGCTGCATCACCGCGCATCGTCGGCGCGCGCCGCGAAACCCGGGCGTTTCGGCGCAATCCCGCGTCGCGTCTCGCTTCGCGTCGGCTGGCACGGCACTTGCCTAGCGATCGACGGGCGATTCAACGACGATTCGCCTCGCAGCATCGAATATCGATCCGCCCGGCGACGGGCTTTCTGGGCAACGGCGTCCTACGCATCCGGTCACTCGAGACCGGGTTCGCAGGACGCCGTTTTCGTTTGGTGAGACAACAAGATGTCCGACAAAGCCACCCGCATCGACCTGCTCGACTGGCGCACCGCGCCGATGCGCGCGTTCCATCTGACGTGGATCGCGTTCTTCGTGTGTTTCTTCGCATGGTTCGCGTGCGCGCCGCTGATGCCGCTCATCGCCCGCGAATTCAGACTGAGCGCCGATCAGGTCGCGAACGTCAGCATCGCGGCCGTCGCGGCGACGATCGCGGTGCGGCTCGTCGTCGGCCCGCTCTGCGACCGTTTCGGCCCGCGCCGCGTCTATGCGGGCCTGCTCGCGCTCGGCGCGATTCCGGTGTTCGCGGTGGCGTTCTCGCACGATTACCTGACGTTCCTGCTGTGCCGCTTGGGCATCGGCGCGATCGGCGCGAGCTTCGTGATCACGCAATACCACACGTCGGTGATGTTCGCGCCGAACGTCGTCGGCACCGCGAACGCGACGGCGGCCGGCTGGGGCAACGCGGGCGCGGGCGCGGCTCAGGCGGCGATGCCGCTGCTCGTGGCCGCCGCGCTGATGCTCGGCCTGCCCGACGCGTCCGCGTGGCGCGCGGCGCTCGCGGCGCCGGGCGTCGCGATGCTCGCGATGGCGTTCGTCTACTGGCGCTTCACGCAGGACTGCCCGCAGGGCGACTTCGCCGCGCTGCGCGCGCGCGGCGCGACGATCGACAGCGGCAAGAAGGGCGGCTTCGCGAGCTTCGCCGCCGCGTGCGCGAACTACCGCGTGTGGATGCTGTTCGTCACCTACGGCGCGTGCTTCGGCGTCGAAGTGTTCATGCACAACATCGCCGCGCTCTACTACGTCAATCACTTCCAGCTGTCGCTGAAGGACGCGGGCCTCGCCGCCGGCATCTTCGGCCTCCTCGCGCTCTTCGCGCGCGCGACGGGCGGCTGGCTGTCGGATCGCGTCGCCGCGCGCCGCGGGCTCGACGTGCGCGCGACGCTGCTGTTCACGCTGATCGTCGGCGAGGGGCTCGGGCTGCTGTGGTTCGCGCATGCGGGCAGCGTGGCGGCGGCCGTCGTCGCGATGGTCGCGTTCGGTCTCTTCACGCACATGGCCTGCGGCGCGACGTACGCGCTCGTGCCGTTCATCGATCGCCGCGCGCTCGGCGGCGTCGCGGGGATCGTCGGCGCGGGCGGCAACGTCGGCGCGGTCGCGGCAGGATTCCTGATGAAAGGCGTCGGCGATATCCAACAAACGCTCACGCTGCTAGGCCTATTCGTCACCGTTTCCGCGTTTTGCGCGCTCGCGGTACGGTTCAGCGCCGAGCACAAGGCTCGCGAGGCGGCGCTGCGCGAGCGCGCGCTTGCCGCGAACGGCTTCACGCATTAACAGGGAAACAGAGGGCATCCACCATGAAAATCGTCGTCATCGGTCACGGGATGGTCGGCCACAAGCTGCTCGAATGCATCGCGGCCGGCGCGCGGGATGCGTGCTGCGCGCCGCAGGTCGCGGTGATCTGCGAAGAGCCGCGCCCCGCGTACGACCGCGTTCACCTGTCCGAATTCTTCGCCGGCAAGTCGGCCGACGACCTGTCGCTCGTCGAGCCGGGCTTCTTCAAGCGTCATCCGAACTTTCGCGTGCTGCTGAACACGAAGGCGGTCGCGATCGACCGCCGCGCGCGCACGGTCGCGCTGTCGACGGGCGAGACGCTCGCGTACGACAAGCTCGTGCTCGCGACGGGCTCGACGCCGTTCGTGCCGCCCGTGCCGGGTCGCGAGCGCGCCGATTGCTTCGTCTACCGAACGATCGAGGATCTCGAGGCGATGCAGGCGTGCGGCGCGCGCGCGAAGTCGGGCGTCGTCGTCGGCGGCGGGCTGCTCGGCCTCGAATGCGCGAAGGCGCTGCGCGACATGGGGCTCGCGACGCACGTCGTCGAATTCGCGCCGCGCCTGATGGCGGTGCAAGTGGACGAAGGCGGCGGCCGGATGCTGCGCGGCAGGATCGAGGCGCTCGGCGTGCAGGTGCACACGGGCAAGAACACGCTTGCGATCGTCGACGGCGAGGCGGGCGCGCACCGGATGGAATTCGCCGACGGCACGCATCTCGATGCCGACATGATCGTGTTCTCCGCGGGCATCCGGCCGCGCGACGAGATCGCGCGCGCGTGCGGGCTCGAGATCGGCCCGCGCGGCGGCGTCGCGATCGACAGCGGCTGCCGCACGAGCGATCAGGATATCTACGCGATCGGCGAGTGCGCGGCGTGGAACGGCCAGACTTTCGGCCTCGTCGCGCCCGGCTACGACATGGCGCGCGTCGTTGCGCGGCAGCTCGCGGGCGGCGACGGCGCGTTCACCGGCGCGGACCTGAGCACGAAGCTCAAGCTGATGGGCGTCGATGTCGCGAGCATCGGCGACGCGCACGGCAAGACGCCCGGCAGCCGCACGTACCAGTTCGCCGACGAACGCAAGGCGATCTACAAGAAGCTCGTCGTGTCCGAATGCGGGAAAGAACTGCTCGGCGCGGTGATGGTGGGCGACGCGGCCGAGTACGGCACGCTGCTGCAGATGATGCTGAACCGGATCGAGCTGTCCGATTCGCCCGAATTCCTGATCCTGCCGTCGTCGGACGGCGCGGCGAAGCCGGCGCTCGGCGTCGACGCGCTGCCCGACGCCGCGCAGATCTGCTCGTGCAACAACGTGACGAAGGCGCAGCTCTGCGAGGCGCTCGCGCAGGGAGCGACGAGCATCGGCGCGCTGAAGAGCTGCACGGGCGCGGGCACGTCGTGCGGCGGCTGCGTGCCGCTCGTCACGCAGGTGATGAAGGCCGAGATGAAGAAGCAGGGCCTCGACGTGAACAACCACCTGTGCGAGCACTTCCCGCATTCGCGGCAGGAGCTCTATCACCTCGTGCGCGTCGAGCGGATCAAGACGTTCGGCGCGCTCTTGGAGAAGCACGGCCGCGGCCTCGGCTGCGACGTCTGCAAGCCGGCCGTCGCCGGCATCCTCGCGTCGTGCTGGAACGAATTCGTGCTCAAGAAGGAGCATGCGGGGCTGCAGGATACGAACGACTACTATCTCGCGAACATCCAGCGCGACGGCACGTATTCGGTCGTGCCGCGGATGCCGGGCGGCGAGGTCACGCCGGAAGGGCTGATCGCGGTCGGCCAGGTCGCGCGCAAGTACGGCCTCTACACGAAGATCACGGGCGGCCAGCGCGTCGACCTGTTCGGCGCGCGCGTCGAGCAGTTGCCGCTCATCTGGGAGGAGCTGATCGCGGCCGGCTTCGAATCGGGCCACGCGTACGGCAAGTCGGTGCGCACCGTGAAATCGTGCGTCGGCTCGACGTGGTGCCGCTACGGCGTCGGCGATTCGGTCGGCCTCGCGATCGATCTGGAAAACCGCTACAAGGGCCTGCGCGCGCCGCACAAGCTGAAGTTCGGCGTGTCCGGCTGCACGCGCGAATGCGCGGAGGCGCAGGGCAAGGACATCGGCGTGATCGCGACCGAGAAGGGCTGGAACCTGTACGTGTGCGGCAACGGCGGGATGAAGCCGCGCCACGCGGAGCTGCTCGCGGCCGATCTCGACCGCGAGCAGCTCGTGCGCTACGTCGACCGCTTCCTGATGTTCTACATCCGCACCGCCGACCGGCTGCAGCGCACGAGCGTGTGGCGCGACAACCTCGAAGGCGGGCTCGACTACCTGATCGACGTCGTCGTCCACGACAAGCTCGGGCTCGCGGCGGAGCTCGAGGCGCAGATGCAGCATATCGTCGATACGTACGAATGCGAATGGAAGAAGGCCGTCGCCGATCCGGCCACGCGCCGGCGCTTTCGTCACTTCGTCAACAGCGACGCGCCCGATTCGACGATCGCGTTCGTCGAGGCGCGCGGCCAGATTCGCCCGGCGACGCCGGACGAGCGCGAGGCGCTCGGCGCTGTCAGCCCGGCCGCTTCAGCCGACGCGCGCCGCGCGCCCGAGGCGCAAGCGCAAACCGAAGCCGAAACCGCTTGAACGTTCCGTCATCGTCAGCCACTGAAAGGAGATCGCCATGACCCGCCATCGAGACGCTTGCGCGTGGACGCCCGTCTGCGCGCTCGACGACATCCTGCCGAACACGGGCGTCTGCGCGCTCGTGAACGGCGAGCAGGTCGCCGTGTTCCACGTCGACGACGGCGGCGGCCACGGCCGCGCGTTCGCGATCGGCAACGTCGATCCGCATTCGCATGCCGCCGTGCTGTCGCGCGGGCTGATCGGCAGCCTCGGCGAGCGGATCGTCGTCGCGTCGCCGCTCTACAAGCATCACTTCGACCTGCGCACGGGCGAGTGCGTCGAGGCGCCGGACCAATCGGTGAGCGCGTATGCGTCGCGCATCGAGGACGGCTACGTGTGGGTCGCGGCCTGACGCGCCGCGCCGACCGATAGCGAACGGCGAGGCGAGCGAACGTGGCGAGCGCGAGCGTGAAGACCGTGTGCCCGTACTGCGGCGTCGGCTGCGGCATGGTGCTGCACGTCGAGGGCGGCGAGGTCGTCAAGGTGTCCGGCGACACCGAGCATCCGACCAACTTCGGGCGTCTGTGCACGAAGGGCTCGTCCGCGCATGTCGCGCTGCGCAACGCGGGCCGGCTCGAGCGCGCGTTCGTGCGCGACGCGCGCGAGCGCGATCCCGCGCCCGTGCCGATCGCCGACGCGATCGCCGAGACCGCGCGCCGGCTGCGCGCCGTGCTCGACGCGCACGGCCCCGACGCGCTCGCGTTCTACGTGTCGGGCCAGATGTCGCTCGAAGCGCAGTATCTCGTGAACAAGCTCGCGAAGGGCTACGTGCGCACGCCGCACATCGAATCGAATTCGCGCCTTTGCATGGCGAGCGCGGGTAGCGGCTACAAGCTGTCGCTCGGCGCGGACGGCCCGCCCGGCTCGTATCAGGATTTCGACCGCGCGGACCTGTTCTTCGTGATCGGCTCGAACATGGCCGACTGCCATCCGATCCTGTTCCTGCGGATGATGGACCGCGTGAAGGCGGGCGCGAAGCTCGTCGTCGTCGATCCGCGCCGCACCGCGACCGCGGACAAGGCGGACCTGTTCCTGAAGATCCGGCCCGGCACCGATCTCGCGCTGTTGAACGGGCTGCTGCATCTGCTGCACGCGAACGGCAGGACCGACGCGGAGTTCATCGCCGCGCACACCGAGGGCTGGGACGCGATGCCGGATTTCCTCGGCGATTACGCGCCCGAGAAGGTCGCCGAAATCACCGGCCTCGGCGAAGCGGACATCCGGCTCGCCGCGCAATGGATCGGCGACGCGCGCGAATGGACGAGCTGCTGGACGATGGGGCTCAACCAGAGCACGCACGGCACCTGGAACACGAACGCGATCTGCAACCTGCATCTCGCGACGGGCAGGATTTGCCGGCCGGGCAGCGGGCCGTTCTCGCTGACCGGGCAGCCGAACGCGATGGGCGGCCGCGAGATGGGCTACATGGGACCGGGGCTGCCGGGCCAGCGCACCGCGCTCGACGACGACGACCGCCGCTTCGTCGAGGACGTCTGGCGCCTGCCTGCGGGCACGATCCGCAAGGACGCGGGCGGCGGCACCGTCGACCTGTTCGCGAAAATGGCCGCGGGCGACGTGAAGGCGTGCTGGATCATCTGCACGAACCCGGCCGCGACGGTCGCGAACCGCAAGAACGTGATCGCCGGGCTGCGGGCGGCCGACGTCGTGATCGTGCAGGACGCGTTCCTCGACACCGAGACGAACCGCTACGCGGACATCCTGCTGCCGGGCGCGTTGTGGGCGGAGGCCGAAGGCGTGATGATCAACTCGGAGCGCAACCTCACGCTGATGCGGCAGGCGATCGAGCCGCCCGGCGACGCATGGCCGGACTGGAGGATCGTCGCGGCGGTCGCGCGTGAGATGGGCTACGGCGACGCGTTCGACTACGGTTCGGCCGCCGAAGTATTCGACGAGATCCGGCGCTTCGCGAATCCGCGCACCGGCTACGACCTGCGCGGCGCGAGCCACGCGGCGCTGCGCGACACGCCGCTGCAATGGCCGTGTCCGCCGGACGACGGGCGCGACCGCCATCCGATCCGCTACCTGAACGACGGCGCGAGCGAGCCGCTTCGGACGCTGCCCGACGGCGGCGCGCCGCCGATCGCGTTTCCGACGCCGTCCGGCAAGGCGCGCTTCTTCGCGCGGCCGCACGTCGCGCCGGCCGAGACGCCGACGCGCGAATTCCCGATCGTGCTGAACACGGGCCGCTTGCAGCATCAGTGGCACACGATGACGAAGACGGGCAAGGTTGCGATGCTGAACAAGCTGAATCCGCGCCCGTTCGTCGAGATCCATCCGCACGACGCGGCCGCGCTGTCGATCGCCGCGAAGGACGCGGTCGAGATCCGTTCGGCGCGCGGCCGCGCGGTGTTGCCCGCTGTCGTCACCGACCGCGTGCAGCCGGGCGCGTGCTTCGCGCCGATGCACTGGAACGACGTGTACGGCGACGACCTGTGCGTGAACGCGCTCACGAACGACGCGGTCGATCCGGTGTCGCTGCAGCCCGAACTCAAATTCTGCGCGGTCGCGCTTGCGCGCGCCGACGTGTCCGGCGAAACGGACGCCGCGGCGGGCGGCGACGCGCGCGCGCCGCGCGCAGACGCGCATGAAGTGCGTGAATCGTATGAGGCGCACGCAGGCGGCGCGCCGCGCGCGTTCGGCGCGTGCGCCGCCGCGTGCGCCGCCGACGCCGCCCCCGAGGAACTGAACATGTCCGATATCGACACCTTCGCCGCGCTGCTCGGCGTCCCGGTCACGGCGAGCGCGCCGCAGCTCACGGGCGCGGAACGCGTCTACGTCGCGGGCTTCGTCAGCGGGCTGCGCTGCGTCGAGGGCAGACGGGCGGGCGGCGTGCCGGTGCTGCCCGCGAACGCGCCGCTTGGCGCCGACACGCGGCTCTGGGTCGACGGGCTGCTCGCCGGGCTGTTCAGCCGCGCGCCGGGCGGGGCGCCGGCGCTGCTCGAGGCGCGGGCGGGCGCGACGTCGCCGCCGCCGCTGCCGGCGGCCGACGCGTCGCCCGCGCCGAGCGGCGTGCGGATCGTGCGCGCGCGGCCGAAGGTCGTGCTGCTGTGGGCGTCGCAGACGGGCAACGTCGAATCGCTGACCGAGCGCTACGCGACGCAGCTGATGGATTCGGGCTTCGAGATCCGCGTCGCGTGCATGGCCGATTATCCGGCCGCGTCGCTCGCGAAGGCGCAGTACGCGCTGCTGATGACGAGCACGTTCGGCGACGGCGACGCGCCGGACAACGGCCAGGAATTCTGGGCGGCGCTGAACGCAGCGCACGCGCCGCGCGTGGACGGGCTGCGCTACGCGGTGCTCGCGTTCGGCGACCGCAACTACGACCAGTTCTGCGGCCACGGCCGCCGGCTCGACGCGAGGCTCGCGGCGCTCGGCGCGACGCGCGTCGTCGAGCGCGTCGATTGCGACGCCGAATTCCAGCCGGCCGCCGACGCGTGGCTCGAACGCGCGATCGCGCGGATCAAGGAAGAGGACGCGGCGCTGCACGCGGTGCCGGCGGACGGGATGATCCCGTCGGGCGCAATCCCGACGAAGACGCGCCCGGCCGCGTCGCGGCTCGTCGCGAACCTGCGGCTCAACGAGCCGGGCGCGGCGAAGGATACGCGCTACGTGTCGCTGTCGACGGACGGCGCGGCGATCGAATACGAAACGGGCGACGCGCTCGGCGTGTGGCCGACGAACTGCCCGGCGCTCGTCGACGAGCTGCTGACGTTGACGCGCCTGAAGGCGGACGCGCCGGTGACGCTCGCGGGCGTGGGCGAGCTGCGGCTCGCCGATGCGCTCGCGAGGCATCTCGACATCACGCGGCCGCATCCCGACGCGCTCGCGCTCGTCGCGTCGCGCAGCCGCTCGGGAGACGCGCTCGCGCGCCTGCTCGGCGACGATCGCAAGGCGGATCTGAAAAACTGGCTGTGGGGGCAGCAGATCGCCGACGTGCTGCACGAGTTTCCGCTCGAGCTGTCGGCCGCCGAGCTCGTCGGGATGCTCAAGCGCCTGCAGCCGCGGCTGTATTCGATCGCGTCGAGCCCGAACGCGCATCGCGGCGAGATCCATCTGACCGTGTCGGCCGTGCGCTACAGCAACGGGCGGCGGCAGCGCAAGGGCGTCGCGTCGACGTTCCTCGCGGATCGCGCGGCCGACGCGGGCGTGCCGGTGTTCGTGCAGAAGTCCGCGCATTTCCGGCCGCCGGCGAGCGGCGACACGCCGATCGTGATGGTCGGGCCGGGCACGGGCATCGCGCCGTTTCGCGGCTTCCTGCACGAGCGGCGCGCGCGCGGCGCGAACGGGCGCAACTGGCTCTTCTTCGGCGAACAGCACGCGGACACCGATTTCTACTATCGCGACGAGCTCGCCCGGATGCGCACGGACGGTTTGCTGACGCGGCTCGATCTCGCGTTCTCGCGCGATCAGAAGGAGAAGATCTACGTGCAGGACCGGATGATCGAGCAGGGCGCGGCGCTGTGGGCGTGGCTCGAGGAGGGCGCGCATTTCTACGTGTGCGGCGACGCGTCGCGCATGGCGAAGGACGTCGACGCGGCGCTGAAGGCGATCGTCGCGCGGCATGGGGGGATGACCGACGAGCAGGCGGCGGACTACGTCGCGCGGCTCGCGAAGGACAAGCGTTATGCGCGAGACGTTTATTGAAGTGGGCGCGCCGCTCGACGGCGGCGGCGCGGCGCCGAGGGACACCGCATACGTGGGGCCGAGGCAGATGTACGGGCGCGGGCGGCGGGTGCGCAGCCGCGCCGGACGGGCGCTCGCGCGCATGCGCGCGCGGCTGCGCCGAGAGCCGCGCGCGTGCCTGCGCCACGCGGCGGATCGGGGGTCGAGCGTGCGCTGACGCGCGCTGCGCCGGGGGCGTTGGCGCGGGTGAGGTCGACGCCGTTGTGGGGGGCGTTTGCGTTCGCGTTGCCATCAACGTCAGCGTCAACGTCAGCGTCAACCGAGCCGACCGCGTCAGCAGAGTCGGTCGCGTCGGCGGCAGTGGCGGCGATGACGGAGATGGCAGCGATAGCCGCGATGGCGCGCCACGTCGCGACACCGGGCGCACACCGCGCGCACGCCGCGCCGCCGCGCCGCCGCGCATCGCGGCGAATTCGACAAGCGCGGCGCGTTTTAAAAACACGCGCGCTCCGATTTTCGTAACATCGAACCGCGCGTTCGCCGACGGGCACGATGCCCCGACGACACGAACGCGTACGCCGCGGCCGCCGCACGCGCCGGCCGCGCCATGAACCCGACGTCGCCGGCGGCTGCGCCGCACGCGCCGCATCCCGCGTTCGCGCATACGGCGCCCGGCCGCGTCGTGACGACGAACGCCAGCCGGCCGGCCGCGCCATTCGATCGACAACCGCATGATCCGCAATCTCCCGATATCCGCTCATGTGCCGACTGCGGCCGGCGCGCAAGCCGCCGACCGGCTCGCCGGCACGACCGTTCCGGCGCACGCGTCGCGCAAGCAGATTTTCCCGAACTCGTGCGGCGCCGCGAGCCTTCTATGCATCGCGAAGGAGCTCGGCGTCGAGAAGATGCCGGCGTATAAGGGCTCGCTGAGCGAGCTCGGCGACGGCACGCTCGAGCTGAGCAACGCATGCGAGCAGGATCTTTTCATGATCACGAGCGGGATGACGACGCACCGGCGTCATGCGGACCGCATCCATGACGCCGGATATTCGATGCCGCAGCATCTGATGTTCGCGGGGCAACTGCTGGGGCTCGAGATGGACATTCACGAGCATCCCGGCATCTTCTCGAAGGTGTTGAACTGGCTGTATTCGGACGTCAAGTCGTCGCTCGCGCCGGGCACCGTCGTCAGGCCGCACGCGGCCGAGCTGCGCGAAGGCGAGGCCGAGCTGAAGGCGCTCGCCGTGTCGTTCGCGAAGGTGCCGGTCGGGCTGCACTGGGTCGCGCATCGCGCCGACGGCAGCTACATGGACCCGGGAACGGGCAAGAACGCCGGCAGCTTCGACGACATGCAGCGCAACATGCGCGCCGAGTCCCATTCGTTCATGGGGTACGCGGATACGGGGATCTCGATCGTCGTGCGGCGGGGCGAATCGATCTCCCGCCCGTGAACGCGGCGCGCGCCGGGCCGACCATGTCGATGCCGCGGCGCGCGTGGAATCCGTCGCCTTGCGCTGCGAGCGTCACGCGCTTCACGACGCGCGGAGTCGCATCGAATGTCGGCGGCACACGGCGTTCCGCACGGCTCGGCGCGCGCGCCGCCGTTCGGAGATTGACCGAAAGCGCGCGGCGTGCGGCGAACGAGCCGGCACAAGCGTTCCGACATGTCGACGTCCGACAAGGATCGAGGGCGCAAACGACGGCTGCGGCTCGGCCGTTGCACGGTGGCTATCGGCGCGACGATCGAATCGCGCGTCATGCATGCCGCGGCGCTGTCCGATCGGGCGGCACGCCGAGCAGATGCAGCGCGTTCTCCATGATCTGCGCCCACGCGGGGCCGGCCGCCGGGCCGCCGTAATACGAGCCGCGCGACGGCTCGTCGATCATCACCGCGACGATCAGCCGGGGATCGCTCATCGGCGCCATGCCGACGAAGAGCGCCCGGTACTTGCCGCGCGCATAGCGCCCGGCGTGCAGCTTGCGCGCGGTGCCCGTCTTCGCGCCGATCCGGTAGTCGGGCAGCCGGGCGACGCGCGCCGTGCCTTGCTCGCCGTCCGTTTCCAGCATCGCGCGAATCTGCCGCGCAACCGCGGGCGGCACGACGCGCACGCGCTCGGCCTGCGCGCTCGCGCGCGTGAGCGACAGCGCAATGCGCTCGCCGTCGCCGGCGAAGGCCGTGTAGACGTCCGCGAGCTGCGCGAGCGACATCGACAGCCCGTAGCCGTACGACATCGTCAGGCGCTCGATCGGCCTCCAATGGCGGGCCGGCCGCAGCGTGCCGCGCGCGACCGCCGGCAGGCCCGCGAGCGGCCGAGCGCCGATGCCGGCACGCGCGAACGTCTGCCACATGTCCTGCGCGCGCAGCCGCTCGGCGATCTTCGCCATGCCGATATTGCTCGATTTCGCGATGATCTGCGTGACGCTCAGCTCGCCGAAGTCGCCGGTGTCGTGAATCGTCGCGCCGTCGATCTCCAGCACGCCGGGCGACGTGTCGAAGCGCGTGTCGGGCGTGACGACGCCTTCGCTCAACGCGAGCGCGACCGTGACGGGCTTGAGCGTCGACGCCGGCTCGAAGACGTCGGTCAGCGCGCGGTCGCGGAAGCGGCCGTCGCCGTCGCCGGCCGCGTGCGGCTCGTTCGGATCGAACGTGGGGGCGTTCACGAGCGCGAGGACGCCGCCCGTCTTCGCATCGACGACGATCGCGCAGCCGGCCGCCGCGCCGGTGCGCTCGATGGTCCGCTCGACGGCGAGCGTGGCGAGATGCTGGATGCGCCGATCGACGGACAGCCTCACGTCCGCGCCGGGCGTGCCCGCCGATTCGACGTCGCCGACGTCCACCGGGCGGCCCAGGCGGTCGACGATGTAGTCCCGCTTCGCGCCGACGCCGGCGAGCGCGGCGTCGGCGGCGAGCTCGACGCCTTCGAGCCCGTGACCGTTCGCGCCGACGAAGCCGACGAGCTGCGCGACGTCGCCGCCGCCCGGGTAATAGCGCCGCGTCGCGCGGGCGACGTGCACGCCCGGCACGTCGAGCCGCTCGACGCGCGCGGCCAGCTCCGGCGCGATCCAGCGCTTCAGATACAGGAACTGACGCGCGCTGAGCGCCTTGGCGGCGAGCGCGTCGTCCGGCAGGCCGAGCAGCGACGCGAGCGCGCGCATTTGCGGATGCGTCGCGCGGCGCAGCGCGTCGGGCGCGATCCACACGTCGGCGACGGGCTCGTTGATCGCGAGGGCGTCGCCGTTGCGGTCGAGAATGCGCCCGCGCGTCGGCGCGGCCGCGAACGTGTGCTCGTATCGCTTCACGCCCTGCCTGATGTAGAAATCGCTGTGCACGACCTGAACCCACAGCGCGCGCGCCGCGAGCGCGCCGAAGCCGGCGCAGAGGAGCGCGAGGACGCAGCGCGAGCGCCAGCGGGGGAGCGTGCCGGGCGTCGGCGGAGGGGGGCGGAGCGATTCGGTGGGTTTCGGCATGGTCGAATGGGTGTCGAGTCGACGTCGTGGCGACGCAGGTGGGTGGCGACAGGGGCGATGCCCCGACCGCGAGGGCGCGGCCGTGAAGCGAGAGCCCCGATGGATGACCGATGCGCTCGCCGCCGTCGGGCGAGCGCGCGCGGAAAGAGGACGCGGCGAAGCGCGTCGGCACGCGCGGCGCGATGCCGCGCGGAGGGATGAAGGCGAAATGACGCTGCACGGCGACGCGCGCCGCTTCGATAGGCGATCGATGCCGGCGCGGGCGTCGCGCGTCGCGTCGCGTCGCGTCTCGTCTCGTCGCGCGTCGCATCTTGTCGCGCGGGCGCGGGCGCGTCGCCGTTGCCGTCGCGGCGCGCGCGAGAGCGGCGTCGCGCTACGCGAACGTCACAGCATGCGCGCCCGATCTTCCGCGCGGTGCTCGCCGGCCCGCGCGTTCGAGCGGCGCGCCCCCGTCGCCGCGGCTGTAGCGGTTGTAGCTGCCGCAGCGGTCGTAGCAGTAGTAGCTACCGTAGCTGCCGTAGCGGTCGACGCCGCCGATTCGCCGCCGCCGAGCGACGCGAAGCCCCAGTCCAGGAGCTTGCCGGCGTCGGCGAGCCGCTGCTTTTCCGTCGGCTCGCCGAGCAGCACGGCGATCACGCGGTGCAACGCACGCGAGCCGGCGATGCGGCGCTCCGCGGTGACGACCATGCACCAGCCGGCCGCGTTCGTATGGCCCGTCTTCATGCCGTCGACGGTCGGATCGGTACTCAGCAGGCGATTCTTGTTCGTCTTCGAGAAGGTCCCGTATGCGAAGCTCCGCTGTGACGAGAACGCGTAGAACGCCGGAAAATCCCGGTTCAGATGCTGCGCGAGAATCGACAGATCGTGCGCGGTCGAATAGTGATCGGGCGTCGTGATGCCCGACGGCGACACGAAATGCGAATCGCGCATGCCGAGCCGCCGCGCCGTGTCGTTCATCCGCGCCGCGAAGCCGGCGGGGCTGCCGCCGATCCGTTTCGCGAGCACGAGCGCCGCGTCGTTCGCCGACGCGACGATCAGGCCGCGCACCAGATCGCGCACGCGAACGTGCTGGCCGGGCGTCAGATACATGCGCGCTTCGTCGCTGCCGACGGACGCGATGTCGCCGGCGGAAACCGCGACGGTTTCGTCCCAGCGCAGCGTCCCGCGTTCGAGCGCGTCGAACGCGAGGTAGGCGGTCATCAGCTTCGTGAGCGAGGCCGGTTCGCGGCGCGCGTTCGCGTTGTGCTCGCCGAGCGTCGTGCCGGAATCGGCGTCGACGACGAGCCACGAAACGGCGCTCGTCTGCGGAGTCGGGCGCGCGTGCGCGCGGCCCGGCGCGACGCAGGCGGCCACGACGAGCAGCGCGCCGAGCATGCGCGGCGGCGGTGCAGGCAGCGTTCGTGCGGAGCGGGGCGTGGCGGTTGTCGAGGGGAGCGCGTTCGTCATGGTGTGGGTGGGGCAAGCGGATGATGGAAAACGGATGCGACGCGAGATCCGGCCGGCGGCTCGCGAAAGCGGCTTGAACGGCGAAGCGAAAATCGCCGGTGCTGCAACGACAAGGTCGAATTATATTTTCGTCGTTTCCGACGGAACGTATTCAAATGTGTTTTATTGTCGCGGTATGAGCGGATAGGTGAAACGCGCCGCTTGGTTGATGTTGGTCAAATTCGTCGCATCCGGTCGAGACGCTCGATTTGGGCGCGCGCGCCCGCGCCATTTCATGCATCGCCCCGGCCTGGGCATCGTCGCGAAAGCTCAAGACGATGACCTTCCGTCGGGCAAGGAGAGATGAAGTTGGAAACACGCACGATAGTCTACGAATGTGAAGGGACCCCGCTGGCGGGCTATTTCGCCGACTGTGCGCCGCACGTGGAAAAGCCCGCGATCCTGGTCGCGCACGAGGCGTTCGGAATGAACGAGCACATACGGGCGCGAACGAGACGCCTGGCCGACCTCGGTTATGCGGCGTTCGCCCTGGATATGTACGGCGTCGAGGGGCTTTCGCTATCGGAGGCGGTGAGCCGCCATATCGAGTTGATGTCCGCGCCGGGCCTCATGCTCGCTCGGGCGAGCGCGGGGCTCGGACTTCTGATGGCTCTGCCCGGCGTCGATCGCAAGCGGGTGGCCGCGATCGGCTTTTGCCAAGGCGGAATCAGCGTGCTGGAACTCGCGCGCAGCGGGGCGCCCGTTCGATGCGTCGTGGGTTTTCATCCCGGCCTGAAGCGTCCCGCAGGCAGCCCGGATCAGCCGATCCAGGCCAAGGTTCTGATGATGATCGGCGATCAGGACCCCGATGTGCCGCCGCAGGACCGCGCCGCCTTCGCGGCGGAAATGCAGGGAAAGCAGGTGGACTGGCAGCTTCACCTCTTCGGCGGCGTCGGGCATGCGTACACCAATCCCGACGCCGATCGACTGAACAAGCCCGGCTACGGCTTCAATCCTTCCGCGGACGAGCGGTCGTGGCGGATGATGCTCGCGCTTTTCGACGAGGTGTTCGGCGCGCTTGCTTGATTTTCGCCGCGTCCGGTGGAAATCGGCTTGCCTGCGGCGGGCCGTCGCGAACATCGCGAACATCGCGAACGAGCGGTGCAGGTCGGGCGCTTGCGACGAGAACGCGTGGTGCGCGCGGAGAATCACGAGCGCTGTCGAGACACAATGCGCGCGTCGATGCGCAAAGTCGCGAGGCGGGGGCGTGGCTGGCATGGAGCCGATTCGGCGCGGCCGTCGGAGCACGGGCGGGCGTTGACGCGGGCGGCTCGCGCGACAGCGCAACGAAGGAAATCGATGTCCGGGGATGCGCCGTGCACGACGAAGCGCTGCATCGCTGCTGCACCGAAACACCGAAACACCGAAACACCGAAACACCGAAACACCGAAACACCGAAACACCGAAACACCGAAACACCGAAACGCCGCTCGTCAAGGATGCCGGACGTTCCACCGGCTCGCGCGCACGCGCGCCATGCGACGAACTCGCCCTTCGGCGCCCGATGCGTACGCCGATACCGTTCGAGCCGCGCGCCGAGCAGATCCGCCGATGCGGGCTGCGGCCGATACGTCTGCGCGATCGGCGGCGCGACGCACTCGCCTCGACGCGCACGCGCAGCCGCGCGCATGCGCGCGTCACGGCGCGGAACGCGCGGGCGTCGACAGCAGCAGCCCGCCGAGTTTCGCGAGGAGCGCGCCGGCGGTGAGGCGCGGCGCATCCGGGCGCGCGGCGCGCGGGCGCGTCGCGGCATCGACGCTCGCGCGGGACGAACCGTCGCGTCGCGCATCGTCGGGCGGCGGGCATGCGCTGCGGTAGCACGCGAGCACCTGCCGCACGTAGTCCTGCGTTTCCCGATATGGCGGAATCCGGCCGCGGTACTTGCGCACCGCGCCTTCGCCCGCGTTGTACGCGGCGAGCGCGAGCGTCAGGTCGTCGCCGAATTCGCCGAGCAGCCATTTCAGATAGGTCGCGCCGGCGCGCAGGTTCGCATGCGGATCGCGCAGATCGTCGAAGCCGAAGCGCGCGCCCGTGGCGGGAATCACCTGCATCAGGCCGGTCGCGCCCTTCGGCGATATCGCGTTCGCGTCGTAGTCGGATTCGACGCGGATCATCGCGTGCAGCAGCTTCGCGTCGAGACCGAATTCCCGGGCGACCGTCGCGACGAGCGCGTCGTAGCGCGTGGGGCGCGACGGCGGCGCCGCGGCGGACGCGAGAGGCGCGGCGGGCGACGCCGCGTTTCGTGATGCGGCCGCCTCGACGGTGCGAACGTCGGTATCGTCGGCGAGGCTCGCATGTTCGTGCGATGTCGGGCCGGAGGATCGCGAAGGCGAAGCGGAAGTCGACCGCGGGGGCGACGCCTGCTTCGCCGCATGTCCCGCCGAGTCGTCAGTCGAGTTTTCCGTCGTGTCTTTCGTGGTGTCTTTGGCGGTGTCTTTCGCGGTGTCTTTGGCCGTGTCCCTCACCGAGTCATTCCCCGAGTCCTTCGCCGTGTCGTCGGCAAGCGCCGCGCGAGACGACGCAAACGCGCGTGCGGCCGCATCGGCCGGCTCGATGGAGGGCGTCGCGGCGTTCGTCGAAGGCGGAGCGAACGCCGAAAGCGCGGCCGTGTTCGCATCGGAGCGACCGCCGGCCGCCGCACTCGATTCCTCGACGTCCTCGACGTAAGGCGTCCAGACGAGCGGCGCTCGCGCCTCCTGCGCATGCGCGCTTCGCGCGTCGATGCCGACGGTCGCGAGCGCGAAGGCGATCGCGAGCGCCCGCGACGTGCGCGATGACGCAACCGCCAGCGGAGCGCGCGCCGCACGACGCTCAGCCGTTTGCATCGTTGCGGGAAGAATGTGCGCGTTCGTCTCGCGCGACGCGACCGCCGTCATCACGACCGCAGCCATCGTCATCGCTGTCGTCATCGCCATCGTCGTACGGCAACTGCATCGCGACGCGCAGCACGTGCGCGACGGCCTCGAACAGGTCGGGCGGAATGCGCTGCCCGACGCCGAGCCGGCTCGCGAGCGCCCGCGCGAGCGGCACGTTCTCGACGACGGGCACGCGCTCGCGCTCGGCGAGCGCGACGATGTGCAGCGCCATCTCGTCGCGGCCGATCTCGATCACCTCGGGCAGCGGCGTCTCGTCGCGCCGGTAATAGAGGCACACGGCGACGTGCGTCGGGTTGCGCACGACGACCGTCGATTTCGCGACGTTCGCGGCGAGGCTGCCGCTTTGCACCTCGCGATGGATCTCGCGCCGCTTGTGCTTGATCTCCGGGTTGCCTTCGGAATTCTTGAATTCCTGCTTGATGTCCTCGAGCGACATCATCAGCTGCTTCGTCGTGTTGTAGCGCTGGAACGCTAAATCGGCGATGCCGAACACGACGTAAAAGCCGATCAGCGCCGCCCACATCCAGTACAGCAGCTGCGTGCTGACCGCGAGCCCGCATTCGACGCTGCAAAGCGGCAGGAACTGCAGCGACGGCGCGTACTGCCGGATCAGATAGAAGAAGATCGCCGACAGCACGCCGACCTTGAACAGCGATTTCGCGAATTCGAACAGGCTCTTCAGCGAAAACATCTGCTTGAAGTTCGCGAGCGGATTGATCTTGTCGAGCGACGGCTTGATCGCGTCGACGGCGAGCAGCGGGCCGATCTGCGCGATCGCCGCGACCACCGTCGTCGCGATCACGAGCGCCGCCATGCCGAGCGTGAAGCGGATCAGCGCCGCGCCGAGCGCGCGCATCCAGCGCGCGGTGGCGGCGGCGAAATCGTCGTTGACGACCGCGATCGACACGTCGACGAGCGCCTCGAACGCCTGCAGCAGATGCGCGCCCTCGAACAGGAAATAGCCGAGCAGCACCGCGAGCTGCACGCCGCTCGTGATCTCGGCGCTTTTCGCGACCTGGCCTTTCTTGCGCGCGTCGGCGAGCTTCTTCGCGGTCGGCTTTTCGGTCTTCTCGCTCATTGCAGCATGCCGCAAAGATGCGCGATGCGCTCGGGCAGCCGCGCGATGTCGGCGAGCGGCAGCCGGAACGCGAAGCTCGCGCACATGACGACCAGCAGCAGCGCGAACGCGCTCTTGATCGGCATCGACAGGAAGAACACGTTCAACTGCTGCGCGGAGCGGTTGACGAGGCCGAGCGCCATGTCGACGAGGAGGATCGCCGCGAGCGCCGGCATCGCGAAGCGCAGGCACAGCTCGACCATCAGATGCCACTGCTGCGCGAAGAACGCGAGCGCGCCGGGGCCGAAGTGGAGCGCGGCGCCCGGCGGCAGCGTCGCGTACGACGCGTAGATCGTCGCGATCAGCGTGTTGAACCCGCCCGACACGAGAAAGAGCAGCGTGAACACTTGCGAGAACACCATCCCGAACGGCGACGACTGCGCGCCGAGCAGCGGATTGAGCACGCTCGCGATCGACGCGCCGCGCGTCGTGTCGATCAGGAAGCCCGCCATGTCGAGCGCCCAGAACGGGATCGCCGCGCAAAAGCCGATCAGCGCGCCGATGCACAGCTCGCCGAATGCGAGCCACAGGTAATGCGGCGTGCCGCCGGCCGCCTGGGGCAACGCCGGCCAGGCATCGTGAAACGGCAGCACGGGCAGCGCGATCATCAGCGCGAGTGCGTTGCGCACGAGCGCGCCGCCGAGCGTGGCCGGCGTGAAGACGGGCAAGATCAGCAGCGCGCCGAACGGGCGCAGCATCGCGATCGCGACGATCGGCAGCCATTGGACGAGCGTCTGCATGGGCGGCGCGCTACGATCGCATCCTGCCGATCTGATCGAAGCTCTGCAGCGTATAGTTGACGAGCACGTCGCCCATCCAGTGATACGTCGCGGCGAGCGTGACGGCGACGGCGAGCAGCTTGATCAGGAATTGAATCGTCTGGTCCTGCACCTGCGTGAGCGCCTGCACGAGACTCACGAGAATGCCGACGACCGACGCGACGACGACGACGGGCAGCGACAGCAGCAGCACGAGCCACATCATCTGCGCGGCGAGCTGGGTGACGACGGCTTCGCTCATGCGTGGCGGCGCGCGGCGTCAGGCGAACGACAGCAGAAGCTGGCCGATCAGCTTCTCCCAGCCGTGCACCAGCACGAACACGAGCAGCTTGAGCGGCAGCGCGATCGTCATCGGCGACACCATCATCATCCCCATCGCCAGCAGCACGTTCGACACGATCAGATCGATCGCGATGAACGGCAGGAACAGCAGCAGGCCGATCTTGAACGCTTCGATCAGCTGGCTCACGGTGAACGCGGGCAGCAGCACGAGCAGCGAATCGTCGGGAATCCGGTTGCGGTACGGCTCGGGCCAGGTCTTGTGGCCGATGTCCGCGAAGAAGCGCACCTGGTCCGGCGCGGTGTTGCGCTCGAGAAACGCGCGGTACGGCGCGAGGATCGTCTTTTCGACCTGCTGCGTGAAGTCCGGCGCGTCGATCCTGACCGGATGCGCGGCGACGTTGTCCTGGATCGCGAGCCCGACGGGCGCCATCACGAACATCGTCAGCACGAGCGCGAGCCCGTGCAGCGCGATGTTCGGCGGGATCTGCTGCGTGCCGAGCGCGTTGCGCAGCAGCGCGAACACGACCGACAGCTTGAGGAACGACGTGCCCAGCACCACGAGCAGCGGCAGGATCGACAGTGCGAACAGCACGGCGATCAACTGGAGGGGCTGGTCGAAAAGGTTCATCCACGAATCCGGAAAGGGCGATACGCGACGCATTATCGGCGCGCGTCGCGCGCCGACCCATCCGGCCGACACCTGAAGTCGCGCGTCATGCGGGCAGCAGATGCTCGATGCGCACGGCGAGGCGCCCGCCGATGTCGAGCAGCGTGCCGCGTGCGAACGGCTTGCCCGCGACCTGCAGCGTGACGAGCCCGTCGGGCTGCGCGGGGCCGTCGAGCACGTCGCCCGCGCGCAGGCTCGCGAGCCGCGCGAGCGGCACGTCGATCGTCGCGACCTGCGCGACGACGCGCACGCGCGCGTCGAGCCGCAGCGGCGGGGCGTGTCCTTCGTGCCCGTCGTGCATGTCGGGCGCATCGAACCCGTCGGCCGCGCCTCGCGCATCCGGCAGCGCGGCAGGCTCGACATCGATGTCGAGCCAGTCATCGAACGTATCCATCGTCGTTCCAATCGTGTAAGGGCCGTGCCGGCAATCGAGCACGGTCGCGAGCGGGCGCTCGGCGAAGAGCGCGAGCTCGCCTTGCGCAACCGCGTATGCGTGTTGCAGCAGCAGCGCGTCGCCTGCGCGCACGCGCGAGAGCGTCGCCGTGTCGACGATGCTCCAGCCGGCCGCGAGCGAGAGCCGGAGCGCGGGCGAGGCCGCGCGGCCGCCGTGCGGCGGCGTGCGCGGCGGCATGGCTGAAGAACCGACCGGCGAATGGGGCGGCAGATCGATCGGCTCCAAATCGATCGGCTGCGGATCGACCGGCAGAAAATCATCCGGCAGCGGATCGAGCCCGTTCGCGAGCCGTTCGAGCCATGCGAGCGGAGCGTCGACGATCCGCATGTCGAGCGCCGCATGCTCGCGCTCGATGCGCAGCGACCACGCGGGCTCGGCCGCGCACGCGCCGCGCTCGATCGCGTCGGCGCGCAGCCACGGCACGCCGAACGACGCGAGATCCGGCTCGATGCACGCGCACGTCCACGCGGCGAGCGCGCCGCGCAGCTCGACGGGCACCGCGTCCCAGTGCGGCACGCTCAGCACCGGCTCGATCCATCGGCACCACGGCGCGGCGTCGACCCATAGGCGCACGGGGCCGTCGTCCGTGCGCGCCGACAGGATCAGGCCGTCGCCGCCCGCGCGCAGAAAGCGCAGCGCGAGCGCGCCGTCGCCGAGCGCGAGCCGCCGGCCCGCGCCGACCGCGCGCAGCAGCGCGAGCGTCGTGCGATCAATCCGCAGCGGCTGCATCGGACCACTCCAGCGTGACGGGCTGCGCGAAACGTGCGGCGAGCGCCGCCTCGAGCCGGCCGCGCATCCGCCGCGCCCGCGCCCGCAAATGCGCGTGCTCGCCGCCCGAATCGAGCGCGACGACGAGCGCGCCGCCCGCGAAGCGCGCGCGCAGCGTGAGCCCGGCGAGCGGGCCGTTCGCGATGCGCAGCGTCAGCACGTCGGCGGGCGACGGGCGCGGCGCGGCGGGCGCGCCGTCGAGCCGCGCGCCCGCACCGGCCGCCGGCGCGCGTCGAGCGTGCGCGCGCGAGCCGGCGGCTGCGGCGCTCGAGCCGTCCGAGCCGCTCGAATCACCCGAGTCACCCGAGTCACCCGAGTCGTTCGTGCGGATCGCCGGCGCGTCGTCGGCGGGCGTGCGCGGTGGCCGCGCGTCGCCCGGCCCGGCGTCGAGCCAGGCGCAAAACGCATCGGCGGCGTCGCCCGCCGACATCTCGCTGCGATCCGGCGCGCGCGCGGCGTGCGGCGCGCACGGTCCGTACGATTCGCGCAACCGCGCGCCCGTCGTCATCGTTTTCACGGCGCACCTCGTCGCGTCATTCCAGCAGCGCGTTCAGTTTTTCCTGATCGACGAGCGCGCGGCGCAGCTGATCGAGCTGGCCGTCGCGTTCGAGCCGCAGCGCCTGCCATTGCGCGTCGACCGCCTCGATCCGGTCGGCGAGCGTCTGGTCGCGTTGATGAAAGCCCGCGAGCTCGCGCTTGAGCGCCTGCAGCGATGCGTAGTCGTGCACCGCGTCCTCGTCCGCGCACTCGCGCCATTCGACCCAAAGCGCGCGACGCGCCTCCAACAGGCTCGCCTTGCTTGCAAGGAGCGTCGCCTCCTGTTGCTCGAGCATCGCGAGCGTGCTGCGTATGCTGCGCTCGCGACGCTTCTTGATTGTCACGAGCGTGGTCAGCGTTGACCGTCCACCGTTGTCCATAACTGATCGATCGTCTGTTCAAACGTAGTCTTCTCCGTCACCGGCTGGCACAGGAAGCGGCGGATCGCGTCGCGCCGCGCGAGCGCGTCGTCGGCTTCCGGATCGCGTCCCGGCTGATATTCGCCGACCCGCACGAGCAGCTCGATGTCGCGATAGACGGCGTCGAGGCGTCTGAGCCGCGCGGCGAGATCCCGATGGCGCGCATCGACGATCTGGCTCATCACGCGGCTCACGCTCGCGCCGACGTCGATCGCCGGATAATGGTTCGCCTGCGCGAGCTTGCGCGACAGCACGATGTGGCCGTCGAGGATCGAGCGGGCCTCGTCGGCGACGGGCTCGTTCATGTCGTCGCCCTCGACGAGCACCGTGTAGAGCCCGGTGATGCTGCCCGTTGCGGCGGGCCCCGCGCGTTCGAGCAGGCGCGGCAGCCGCGCGAAGAAGCTCGGCGGATAGCTGCCCGCCGCGGGCTTTTCGCCGGCCGCGAGGCCGATCTCGCGCGCCGCGCGTGCGAAGCGCGTCAGCGAATCCATCATCAGCAGCACGTCGCGGCCCTGGTCGCGGAAGTGCTCGGCGATCGCGGTCGCCGCGTACGCGGCCTTCAGCCGCTCGAGCGCCGGGCGATCGGACGTCGACACGACGACGACCGCGCGCGCGCGCGCCTGAGGCGTCAGCACGCGTTCGAGAAACTCGCGCACCTCGCGGCCGCGCTCGCCGATCAGCGCGAGCACGGTGACATCGGCGAGGCTGCCGTCGCAGATCATGCCGAGCAGCGTGCTCTTGCCGCCGCCCGCGGCCGCGAAGATGCCGATCCGTTGCCCGCGCCCGCACGTGAGCACGCCGTCGATCGCGCGCACGCCGAGCGGCAGCGGCGTGTCGATCACCGCGCGCGCGAGCGGGCCGGGCGCCGCGCGATCGAGATCGATCCGCGCGGCGTCGGCGGGTATCGCGGGGCCGTCGTCGAGCGGCCGGCCGAGCCCGTCGACGACGCGCCCGAGCAGAAAATCGCCGACCGCAATCCGGTGCGGCCGCCCGAGCGCGCGCACCGCGCTGCCCGCCGCGATGCCGCGCGGTTCGGCGAACGGCGACAGCAGCGCCGCGTCGCCGTCGACCGCGACGACTTCGGCGTCGATCCCGCTCGGCTCGAGCCGGCACAGATCGCCGAAGCCGACGCCCGGCAGCGTCGCGCGCACGAGCGTCGGGCCGATCTCGACGACGCGGCCGAAGCGCACGCCGGCCTCGGGCGCGACGCCGCGCGGCGCGAGCCGCGCGTCGACGAGCGCGGCGACGCGCGCGCGATCAACTAGGCGATCAAGTAGGCGATCGAGCGAGCGATCGCGCGGGTGATCAGGCGGGTGATCAGGCGGGTGATCAGGCGGGTGATCAAGCGGACGCATCGGCGAGCTCCCCGATCAGATCGGCGGTGCCGATCACGCGCAATTCCGCCTCGTCGCCGATTTCCTGGAACGACAGCACGGGCAGATCGCCGAACTCGCGCTCGACCATCTTGCGCATGAAACGGCGCACGTCGATCGCGGTGACGAGCACGGTGCGCCGCAAATCGGCGTCGGCGAGCGCGCCTTGCAGGCGCGTGACGATCGCGTGCGTGTGCTCGGGCGCGAGCGACGAATACGAGCCCGCGGCCGTCTGCCGGATCGATTCGCGAACCATCGATTCGATGCGCTCGCCGATCATCCAGCAGCTGATCCACGGTTGGCCCGCGCGATGGCGCGTCGCGATGTGCCGCCGCAGCGCGACGCGCACGTATTCGGCGAGCATCACGGGGTCCTTCTCGCGCGGCGCCCATTCGACGAGCGCCTCGAAGATGCCGCGCAGATCGCGCACCGACACGCGCTCGTCGACGAGCCGCTGCAGCACGTCCGCGATCCGGCCGATCGGCATCTGGCGCTGCACTTCCTTCACGAGCTCCGCGTAGCGCGCCTCCATCGCGTCCATCAGGAAGCGGGTTTCCTGCACGCCGATGAACTGCGCGGCGTGACGCTCGACGACGAGCGACACGCAGTGCGCGACGCGCGCCTCGTCGCGATGAACGGTGACGCCGAGCGCGGCGAGCGCGTCCGCATGAGCGGGGTCGATCCATTGAAGCCGCAACTGCGCGAACGGCAGCGCCTCGACGCGCACGCACTGCGCAACGCTTGCGCTGCGCGCGTCGGCGAGCCATTCGTTCGCTGGCATCGCGAGCGTGAGAACGGGCTCCTGATAGAGCAGGATCTGCACGGCGTCGGCGGTGAGCCCGGCGTCGGCTTGCAGATGGATCTCGGGCAGCGGCAGGCCGAGCTGCTCGAACGTGCGCGCGCGCAGCGCGTCGAGCGCTTCGGCGAGCTTCGCGGGCCGCACCGCCGTTTCGCCGTGGCGGATCATCAACGGGATCGCGCCCGGCGTCAGCGCGAAGCCCGGCGAGCCGGGCGCGTGTGCCGCGAGCGCGCCCGCCGGCGCGGCCGCGCCGTGCGCCGCGGTGCCGATGCCCGCCGCGCCGCGCTTCGCGCGCCGGCGCAGATGCCACGCGCAGCCGAACACCAGCGCGGCGAGCGCGACGAAGTAGACGACGGGAAAGCCCGGCAGCAGCGCGAACACGAGCAGCACCGACGCGGCGAGCCAGAGCGCCTGCGGCTGCTTGCCGATCTGCTCGGCGAGATCGGCGGCGAGCGGCTGGCGCGTGTCGCCCGGCACGCGCGTGACGATGATGCCCGCGGTGATCGAGATCAGCAGCGCGGGAATCTGGCTGATGAGGCCGTCGCCGATCGACAGGATCGCGTACGTCGACATCGCCTGGCTCGCGCTCATGCCGTGCATGAACACGCCGACCGCGGTGCCGCCGAGGATGTTGACGAGAATGATGATGATGCCCGCGATCGCATCGCCCTTGACGAACTTCATCGCGCCGTCCATCGCGCCGTAGAGCTGGCTCTCCTTCTGCACGAGGCCGCGCAGCCGGCGCGCGTCGTTCGCGTCGATCGTGCCCGCGCGCAGGTCGCCGTCGATGCTCATCTGCTTGCCGGGCATCCCGTCGAGCGAGAAACGCGCGCTCACCTCGGCGACGCGCTCGGAGCCCTTCGTGATCACGATGAACTGAACGATCGTGATGATCACGAACACGATGAGGCCGACGCCGAGATTGCCGCCGACCGCGAAGCTGCCGAACGTGTAGACGATCTCGCCCGCGTCCGCCTGCAGCAGGATGAGACGCGTCGTGCTGATCGTGAGCGCGAGCCGGTAGAGCGTCGTGATCAGCAGCAGCGACGGGAACACCGAGAATTCGAGCGGATCGCGGATGTACAGCGACATCATCAGCAGGATGATCGACACCATCAGGTTGAACGCGATCATCAGGTCGACGAGGCTCGTCGGCAGCGGCACGATCATCATGAACACCGCGACGAGCAGCATCACCGCGAGCACGATGTCCTGGCGGCCCGCCGCGCGCGCGAGCCACGGCGCGAGCCGTTTCATGCGGCGTCTCCGGCGTGCGCGTCGAGCAGGCGCCGCATCGTCCGGTGGCCGGCCAGCCAGTCGTCGACGTTCGTGTCGCGCGGAAACGCGCAGCTCACGACGAGCTGCGTGCCCGCCGCGAACGCGCGCAGCACGAGGCCCTGCATGCGCATCGGATCGCACCGCGCGATGACGCGAATCAGCGCGTCGCGGCGGCGCGCGGCGTCCACCGCGCTCGCGAGCGACAGCGTGAGCCGCCCGCCGTCGACTTCGACGAAAAGGCGCGTACCCGCCACGGCGAATTCCATGCGCTCGGCGATGCGCTCGCAGGGCAAATCGAGCAGGCGCAGCAACTGCTCGAGTCGGCGTTCCGTTTGCAAATCCATTCGGTTCCTTCGTACGCCGAAGATGCGTCGTGAGACAAGGTCGAGACATCTTCGCGAATCGGGCCCGAGCGGGGCATACGGTAAAGACCTGAACCGGCCGGCGCGCGAAAATGCAAAATGCGATAATTACGCCGCAGATGTTGCGGGGTACACATCAATAATGAGTGCATTGTGGGAAAAGTCGCTGACCGCGCGGATCATGGTGATCCTGAGTTGCGCGATGACGGCTTTCTGGCTGTTGTCCGAGTCGATCGGCTTTTATTTTCGATACATCGAGGCGCAAAGAGAGCTGCGCAGCGAGCTCACCTGGCAGCTCGAATCGATCGCGCAGGAGGAAAGCCGCCGTTACGAATACGCCGAGCGCCAGGCGCGGATGCTGCTGTCGTGGTGGAACATGCTCGACGACCGGATCATCCTGCGCCCGAAGGCGCAGGCTTCGGGGCAGCATGCGATTTTCGTGCCGTTCAAGGACGCGAAGGGCGATCGCGAGCTCGTCGATCGCGCGCGTGAAATCGTCGAGATCTACGGGCACGCCGATCCGCGCAACCGGATGGACACGTTCCTGCTGCTGCCGACGGAAGGCATCGTGCTGTTCGAGCCGGAAAGGATGTCGAAGAACGACATGCAGCGCAAGATCGCCGCGCTGGCGACGCTGCGCACGCTGCCGAAGCTGCCCGTCGTGCATTGGGGCGCGGCGATCACGGATTCGAAGGGCGTGCTCCGCGCGGCGGCGGCCGTCGTCGATCCGCACACGGGCATCGTCGCCGGCCAGAATCTGCGGGTGGGCGACATCCCGTCGATCGCGAAGGACATGGGGCTCGAGGCGCCGCCGCGCTTCGCGCTGCAATCGCAGGCGGGCGACGTGTTCTGGATGGGCGCCGACACGCCGATGAAGCCGCCGCCCGCGTTCGTGCTCACGCCGAAGTGCGACCGCACGAACTGGAATCGCCGGGGCAACTACTACGTGATCTGCACGCCGCTGTCGGGCCCGAACTGGCAGCTCGCCGCGATCTATCCGGTGAGCGCGGTCACGGACAAGGCGATGTCGCTGCTGCCGCTGACGACGCGCTGGACCTTCGTCGTGCAGCTGCTGCTGATCGCGTTCGTCTACGTCACGCTGCAGCGGCAGCTCGGCCGGCCGCTGCAGCATTTCGTCGACATCATCGACGCGCAGCGCGAGGGCGACCTCGGCCGCCGCCTGCCGACCGGGCGCCGCGACGAGCTGGGCCGGATCGGGAGCGCGTACAACTCGCTGCTCAGCACGGTCAACGCGTACTACAAGACGCTCGAGAGCAAGGTGCGCGAGCGCACGCGCGAACTCGCGGAGGCCAAGCGGATCGCCGAATCGGCGAGCCACCGCAAGAGCGAGCACATCGCGAGCATCAGCCACGAGCTGCGCACGCCGCTCAACGGGATCGTCGGCGCGCTCGCGCTCCTGAATCGCAGCGCGCTGCAGGCCGAGCAGCGGGATCTCGTGCGCGTCGCGCAGCAGTCGTCGTGCTATCTGCTCGGGATCGTCAACAACGTGCTCGACTTTTCGCGAATCGAGGCGGGCCAGCTCGAGCTCGCGAGCGAGCAGACCGATCTGCTCGCGCTGCTCGACCAGGCGATGCTGACGATCCACATCCGCGCGCACGAGAAGAGCCTCAGCCTGCGGACCTTCGTCACGTCCGACGTGCCGCGTCGCGTGTGGCTAGACGGCCTGCGCGTGCGGCAGATCCTCATCAACCTGCTCGGCAACGCGATGAAGTTCACCGAGCAGGGGCACATCCACCTGAGCGTCGAGCGCCGCGCGGACATGCTCGCGTTCGTCGTCGAGGATACCGGCAAGGGCATTCCGGACGAATACCAGCTCGACATCTTCAAGCCGTTCGTGCAGGTGCGCGCGCACGACAGCGGCAACGGCCTCGGCCTGCCGATCGCGTCGCGGCTCGCGAACCTGATGAACGGCGAGATCCTGCTCGACAGCAAGCTCGGCAAGGGCACGCGCTTCACGGTGCTGCTGCCGCTGCAGGCCGATGAAATGCCGCCCGCGCCGCTCGCGGGCCATCTCGTCGCGCCGGCCGCGCTGCACATGCAGCTGCGCATGTGGGGGCTGCAAGTCGACACGGGCGACAACGTGCAGTTTCCGATGCCCGAATCGGGCTATCTGCCGGGCAAGCTGTGGGACAAGGTCGTGCTCGCGCTGCGCGGCGAGGCCGTGCAGGAAGAGGTCGCGCCGAAGGCGATCTGCCCGTGGTCGCTGAAGATCCTCGTCGTCGACGACGTCGCGGTCAATCGCGACATCGTCGGCAAGATGCTGCGCGAGCTCGGGCATCGCACGCGCGCGGCCGCGTCCGGGCAGCTCGCGCTGAAGCTCGGCCGCTCGCACGTGTTCGATCTCGTGCTGATGGACGTGCGCATGCCCGAACTGGACGGCATGGCGACCGCGAAGCGCTGGCGGCACGTGGCAGAGGGCGTGCTCGATCCGGATACGCCGATCGTCGCGCTGACGGCGAACGCGTCGCCCGCCGAGCACGAGCGCGCGAGGGCGGCGGGAATGAACGGCTATCTGACGAAACCGGTTTCGCTCGAGCAGCTGGCCGACATGATCAATCAGGTCGCGTCGACGCAGCTCGCGCGCGGCGTCGAGCTCACGCCGAACGCGAAGTCATGCTCGCCGCTCTTCGATCTGAACGACGCCGCGATGCGCGAGAAGCTGCATCAGGCGCTCGTCGATCTGCACCGGCAGATCGACGCCGCATGGCACGCGAATGACGTCGCGTCGATGCTGAACGTGCTGCATGCGCTGAAGGGCTGCGCGGGCCAGGGCGGGCTCGACCTCGTGCGCGAGGCGGCCGAGCAGCAGGAGCGTCAGGTGCGCGCGGGCGGCTGGACGAGCTGTCAGGACGTGCGGGACCTGGCGGAATTGATCTCGATTCAGTTTGCGTGACCGCAGCGGCGGGCGCCGCGTCAGTGCAGGCCGAGGCGGTGCGCCCAGTTGGCGAGCTCCGCCGCGTTGTGCGCGTCGAGCTTGCGCATCAGGTTCAGTCGATGGGTCTCCACGGTCTTGATCGTAATCGTGAGCTTCTCGGCGATGTCGCGGTTGCGGCAGCCTTCGGAAATCAGTTTGAGCACCTGACGTTCGCGCGGCGTGAGCGCGACCGCGCCGTCGGCAACGGCCTTGGTCGTGACCTGCTCGACGTTGAGCGCCGGATCGATCACCGTGTGGCCGCGCCACACTTTCCAGATCGCGTCGAGCAGCGTCTGCTTCGAGCTGTTCTTCAGCAGGTAGCCGTTCGCGCCGGCCGCGAGCGCGGCGCTCGCGCGATGTTCGGTGGTCTCGGCGGTGACGACGAGGATGCCGAGGTCCGGCCAGCGCCGCCGCAACTGATGGATCACGTCGAGGCCGTTCATGCCGGGCAGGCCGAGATCGAGCAGCACGATGTCGGGATCGAGCCGCTGGCACGCGGCATAGACGTCGAGACCGTTGCTGATTTCGTCGACGACGGACAGCGGCGGCGAAGCATCCAGCAGGTTCTTGAGGCCCAACCGCAGCAGGGGATGGTCCTCCACGACCAGGATGCGTATCTCGGCGGGAGCGGCGGTGTGCGTGAGAGCCATGGGGCGGGTGCCAGACGATGATGAAAAATTACTCAAGGCGTCCGAAATTCAGGTGATGACCGGATCGATTCTATCAAGGTCTATCTTGAAAATGTCACGCCATGAAGCACGGATACCTGATTGACGCTCCCGCATGCATCCGGCATGTCGGATCGGTTTCGATCGGCGACGCGCGGCGCGGACGCTGGTCGCTGACGATGGACGAGCTGGACGGCTGGTGCGGCGAAGGCGCCTACGGCGTATGCGTTGCGTTCGCCGTGGACGGCGCGCCGCACGACGCCGCATGGCTTGCGCACGCGGCGCTGTGGCTCGCGTCGCTGCGCGGCCAGCCCGACGATGCGCTGTGGCTGGACGAGGGCACGCTCTACTTCGTGCGCCGCTACGATTGCGACGTCGATGCGGCCGCGCTGCGCGCGGGGCTCGAGCAGCAGGGCGCGGTCGTGCGCTGGCTCGGCGCGCATCACGCGGCCGCGCGCGGCATGCGTCGCGCAGGGCCTCTCGAATGACGCGCGCGTTTCGTCGCACGCGAATGCGCGCGCGGGCCGCCGCGGCGCTTGCCGCGTGCGTGGCGGCGAACGCGGCAGCATGGGCCGCGCCGCTGCCGACGCACGGCGCGGCGCCGTTCTTTCTCGCCACGCGCGGCGCGAAGCTCGCCGACGTGCTGCGCGATCTCGGCGCGAACTATCGGGTGCCCGTCGTCGTCAGCGAGCAGGTCGACGGCGCGTTCATCGGCACGCTCGACGGCGGCCCGCCGGACGCGGCGCTCGATCGTCTCGCGCGGCTCTATCAGCTCGCGTGGTACTACGACGGGCAAACGCTCTACGTGTATCGCGCGCAGGAGGTGGCGAGCCGTCTGATCGCGCTCGACTACCTGCCTTCCGCCACCTTGATCGCGCAATTGCGCTCGGCCGGGCTGCTGGATCGGCGGCAATGCCGCGTGCTGGCGATCGCGCAGGCGAACGCGATCGAGGCGTACGGCGTGCCCGTCTGCCTCGAGCGCATCGCGCAATTCGCGAAGCGCCTCGATCAGCAGGCGATCAATCGCGAGCAGAATCAGGAGTCGGTGCGCTTCTTTCCGCTCAAGTACGCGACGGCCGCCGACACGTCGTACAGCTATCGATCGCAGCAGGTGACGGTGCCGGGCGTCGTGTCGGTGCTGCGCGAGATGGCGCAGGGCCGCGCGCTGCCGCTCAAGGACAGCCAGGGGCAGCAGCCGGCGAGCGACCGGCTGCTGCCGATGTTCGCCGCCGACGCGCGGCAGAACGCGGTGATCGTGCGCGACAAGCGCGCGAACATGAGCCTCTACGGCGACCTGATCGCGCAGCTCGACCGCAAGCCGAAGCTCGTCGAGATCTCGGTCACGATCATCGACATCAACGCGGAGGACCTCGGCGCGCTCGGCGTCGACTGGCAGGCGTCCGCGCGGATCGGCGGCGGCACGGTGAGCTTCAACAGCGGCGGCCAGCCCGGCGCGGGCAGCTTCTCGACGGTGATCTCGAACACCGGCAACTTCATGGTGCAGCTCAGCGCATTGCAGCAGAACTCGAAGGCGCGCATCCTGTCGCGCCCGTCGGTCGTCACGCTCGACAACATGCAGGCGGTGCTGGATCGCAACATCACGTTCTATACGAAGGTGAGCGCCGAGCGCGTCGCGCGGCTCGAATCGATTTCGACGGGCTCGCTGCTGCGCGTGACGCCGCGCATCATCGGCGACGCGGGCCGCCAGGAGGTCATGCTGACGCTCGTCGTGCAGGACGGCCGCCAGACGAGCCCGCTGAGCCGCCAGGAGCCGTTGCCGCAGACGCTCAGCTCCGAGATCGCGACGCATTCGCTGCTCAAGGAGGGCGATGCGCTGCTGCTGGGCGGCTTCGTGCAGGACGAGCTGAGCGAGGGCGAGCGCAAGATTCCGCTGCTGGGCGACATCCCGATTCTCGGGCGTCTGTTCAAGACGACGAGCCGGAGCCAGCGGCACACGGTCCGGCTGTTCCTGATTCGCGCCGATCCGTGGCAGACGTAGCCGGCATGACGATCCGATGCACAAGCTCAAGTGGCTGAACGGCCCGCTCGCCGGCCTCGAGTTCGATCTGCCGCCGGGCGCGACGCGCATCGGCGGCGACGACGCGGACATCGCGCTGCCGCTCGAAGGCGATGCGCGCGCGGAGCTGACGAGCGGCGAGGACGGCGTGCGCGTGTCGGCCGACGCGCGCGCGTGGGTCGACGGCCAGCCGTGGAATGCGCACGGCGCGTTGCCTCTCGGGCGGGCGATCGACGTCGCGGGCGTCGCGTTCGTGCTCGGCGAAAGCGGCGATGCGCTGTCCGCGCTGCCGGTGCCTGCGCGGCGTCGCGCCGCGACGGCGGCGTCGACGCGCGCGCTCGCATGCGCGGCGCTCGCGTGCGCCGCGATCGTCGCGATCGCCGCGGGGCTCGGGCTGATTCTGTGGCGCCCGCCTGCGCCGGCGCGATTCGATGTCGACGCGTGGCTCGCGCAACAGATGCGCGCGCCGGCGCTGCACGGCCTGCATGCGCGGCGCGCGGCGGACGGCTCGGTGGAGGTGAGCGGGCTTTGCGCGTCGTCGGGCGACGTCGAGCGGCTGCGGGCGCGGTTGCGCGCGCGCGGCATCACGATGCGCGACGCGAGCCTCTGCGCGGACACGCTGCGCGAGAACGTGCGCAACGTGCTCGCGCTGAACGGCTACCGCGACGTGGACGTGCGCAGCGACGCGACGCTCGACGGCGTCGAGATCCGCGGGCCGATCGTTGCCGATGCGGCGTGGCAGCGCGTCGCCGCGCAGCTTCAGATGCTGCGCGGGCTGCGCGCATGGCGCGCGATCAACGATCGCGCATTGTGGTTCGGCCGGCTGTACGAAGCGCTGTCGGCTCGCGTGCCGCTCGACGGCCTGAACATTGTGATGTCCGGCAAGACGCTGATCGTCAGCGGCGCGGCGGACCCGGCCCGCGCGGCGGCGCTTTCGGCCGTGATCGCCGAATTCAACCGCTCGGCCCGCGACGGTTTCGCCGCGATGTGGCAGGACGTGCCGTCGCAACAGACGGCGAGCGCGTATCTGCCCGCGCCCGTCGTGACGGTGGGCGGCCACGCGGGCGCGATCTACGTCGTGCTCGCGAACGGCATGAGGCTGCAACTGGGCGGCGTGCTGCCGAACGGCTATGCGATCGTGCGCGTCACGCGCCGCGCGATGAGCCTGCGCAAGGACGAGCGCCTCGTGTCGGTGCCGCTCGACATGTGATCCTCCCGCAAGGAACCTCCGATGGTACGACTGACTGCTCTCGAAGAAACGCTGTTCGCCGACGACACGGGCGAGGCGCGCGACCGGCTGCTCGCCGTGCTCGCGCGCGCGTGCGCGCCGGGCGGCGATTGTCCGGACGCCGTGCGGCTCGCGGCGAGCGCGGCGCGCGACGTGATCGACACGCTGTGGGCGCGATATCACGGCAGCCCGCCCGGCCAAGCGGGGACGTCGCCGCGAGGCTGAATGCTCCGGCGAGCGCTCACGATGGGGAAACCGGCCGTGCGTGCCGGATTGCGCGAGCGGCGCCGCGCGATATCGCACACGATCGAATGTTCCGGATCGGCGCGGATACCGGATGCCCGAGCGCGGCCGCGGATTCGTGACGGCCGATCGAAGGCGTTCAGCGGCGATTGGTCGATTGTCGGCGCGTCCGGCGTTGCGGAAGCGCCGGGTCACGAACGGCATGACGCGACGGATTCGGCGCGGCCGAGCGCCGCCGGCGGTACGGCCGAATGCCGGCTCGCCGCGCCCGTCGAGCGCGTGCGAGGTGAGGCCGGGGCGCGCCCGCGCATCTGATCGAATTGCGGCGCGTCGCGCGCGAACATGCTTGCCTGACTTGCCTGATCGGCATTCGGCGCGCCGATCGGTTCGCGACCGGCCGGATCGAGAGCGGCCGTCCGGCGAAGGGCGGTCGCGTCAAGGGCAAGCGCGCGAACCGGGGCCCGCCGGCCGGGTAAGGGAAGCGGCGCGCGTGCGGCGCGAGCCGTTCCTGTTCGCGCGCGAGCGATTGCCCGCCCATCTTCGCGCACGAGCGCGCGCCGAACTACAGCCCGGCGTCGGCCAGCGCTTCGAGATGCTCGGCGAACGCGCCGAGGATCGCGTCGCGCTGGTCGGCGTCCTCGTAGCAGTCGACGGGCAGCAGCTTGACGAGCTCCTGCATCGCCTTCGCGTAGCGGTAGCGGAACGCGTCGTCGCGGATCGCCGCGCCGGTGCGCTCGGCGAGCCAGCCCGCGCTGATCCAGCTTTGCTCGACGCATTCGACGAGCGATTGCAGCAGCACGTCGGCGTCGACGCCGGGCGCGTTCAACGCGTCGGCCGCGCGCGCGCAGTGATCCTCGACGCCGAGAAACTGCAGGATGCGTTTCAGGTCCGTGATCACGGCCGCGAGATGCGCATCCATCGCCGGCCCCTGTGCGGACAGCTCGAACGCGAGCGCGCGGATCAGCGTCTTCAGCTTGCGCCGCCGGTCGCGCAGGCGGCGAAATTCGTCGAACCATTCGGTCAGGCGCTTTTGCCGCGCGGCCGCGCGCTGATAGAGCCGCCGCAGCTCGCTCAGGCCCGCGCGGCCGGCCACGCCGAATTCGAGCCGGGCGAACAGCTGCAATGCCCATTCGTCGCCGTCGAGAATCGCGGCGAGCGCGTCTTCTGCGCGCTTGTGCCGCATGCCGGACAGCTTGCCTTCTTCGAGCATCGCGCCGAGCAGCAGCGCGATTTCGCCCGCGTTGAAGCCGGCGTCGCGCATCGCGTCGGCCGCATCGTCGAGTTCGTCGACGCCGGGAATCCGCTCGCGCAGCTCGGCGAGCTCGGCCGCCGACACCGCGCCGATCTGCTTGATCAACTGATGCAGCATCGAGCGCGCGCGCGGCCGCTCCGGGCGGCCGTCCGCCGTGCCGCGCCGCGGCTCGCGAAAACGCGCGCCGATCGCGAAGCCGATGTCCTCGAGCGTTTCGGCGAACGATTCGCCCGACACGCCCGCCGCTTCGAGCGGCGCGCCGCCGAAGTCGAGCGGCGCGTCGGCGAGCTCGCGTTGCGCGAGCTCGTGCGCGGACTGCGGCGGCACGATCCGCTGGACCGGCTGCGCGGAAGCCGCGCCGGCGCCGGCCGGCGTCGCGGCGGCGCTCGCCTGCGCGGCGGCCGGATCAATACGGTTGAGCATCGGAGCGAGTCTCCTCGGTTGGGCCTGCGAGGCGCGCGAGCAACAGGCGCAGATGCCGGTCGAGATCGAAGCGGACGATCGCGTCCGGCGTTTCGAACCGTGCGGCGCGGTCCGACAGTGCGGTGTCGGCGTCGATTCGCACGCGCGGGTCGTGCCCAAGCGCGTCGCGCGCGCGCGGCAGGTTCGCCGGCGACACGAAGACGCGGAACGCTTGCCCGTGCGCGTCGGCGCGAACGCGCACGCGCACGCGTTGCGCGAGCAGCGCGACGGGCTCGTGCGTGCCGAGGTACGGCTCGACCACGCTCGCGACGAGCGCGCGCACGCGCGCGTCGATCCGCTCGGCGATCCGGGCCTCGGCTTCGCGCGCGTCGATCAGCCAGCGGACGGTATCGTCGATCAACGTGTCTCGCCGGCATTCGAGCTCGGCTTCGGCGCGGGCGGCGCCTTCGCGGTACGCGTCGTCGCGCACCCGCTCGGCCGCTTGCCGCGCCGCGTCGAGCTCGCGCCGCGCCTGATCGACGAGCGCACGCGCTTCGTCGCGCGCGGCCGCGACGACGGCCGCCGCGTCGCAATAGCGCGCGAGCGCGTCCGCCGGCAGATGCACGTCGAGCGGCGCGGGGCCGGGCAGCGAGACGATCGGAGGAACGAGGCCGTTCATAGGAAGCGGGCGAGTTTCAGGAGCTTGTCGGAAGCGGAGCCGGCGGTTGCCGGCGGCGATGCGTCGAGCGGGTTTCGCACGGCGAGCGCGTGCGGCGCGATCGATGCGGTCGGCGCGGTCGGTACGGTCGCTGCGGTCGATGGGCTCGCCGCGTCGGGGGGCGCGGCGAGCCGTTCACACCCGTCGGTCGCGCCGGGCGTCGCGCGCAGGACCCGGGCGTCTCGCATGTCGTGCATGCCGCGCGTCTCGTGCATCTCACGCATCTCATGCGTTTGATGCGTCTGGTGCGTGTCGAACGCATCGGCTGCATCGGCTGCATCGGCCGCATCGAACGCATCGAACGCAACCGACGCATCGAACGCAGCCGGCCGCACGGCCGCATCCGGCCCGTCGAGCGGCGCATCGTCCGCCGGCGGCAGCCGCGTCGCGAGCAGCGTCGCGACGACGCACGCCCCCGCGTCGCGCCGCCACCATCGCACGCCAGCCGCCGTCGCGGCGTCGACGAGGCGCTCGGGCGATGCGACGCGCGCGGGCGAGCGCCATCCGCGATGCAGCGCGAGCAACTGCGCGCAGCCGCGCTCGCCGATCCGCCCGGCGAGGTGCGTGCGGTATCGCGTGACGAGCAGATGATCCGCGCAATCGAGCGCGATCACGCCGAGCGCGACGATCAGCGCTTCGATCCGCGGCTCGACGGACAGCAGCGCGCTTTGCCTGTCGTCGAGCCGCGCGGGCAGCGGCGCGCGCGGAAAGCCGCGCCGCGCGACGATCAGCCGGTCGATCGCCGCGCGGCACGCCGGATGGCGACGATAGCTTTCGCGCCACGCGGCGAGCCCGAGATGCGGCCACCAGCCGTCGTGCATCGTCGCGCCGGGCTGCCAGCCGAGCCGATGCAGGCGCTGCAGCGCGGGCGTGAAGGGCATGGACGGCATGGAGGGCGCGAAGGGCATGACGGGCGGTTCGCTCATGATCATGACGCGCGCGGCTCGCCCGCCGAGCGGCCGCGCGACGCGACGACGGCGACCGCGAGGCTCGCGACGATGCCGAGCGCGCCGAGCGCGAGCCCGAGCCCGAGCCGGTGCGCGCGCAGCCACGCGATGAGGCCCGCGTCGGCTTGCGGCCCGACTTCGGCCGGCATGTCGTAGCGGTAATCGGCGGGCTGCAGCACGACGCTCACGCGATCCGCCGCGAGCCCCGGCGTGCCGGTGACGACGAGGCTGCGGATCTCGGCTTCGCGCGCGGCGAAGTTGCGCTCGGGGCTGTACTTGACGAATACCGACGCCGACGGCTGCGGCGGATCGCGCCGGTTCTGCGGATCGCCCTCGGCGATCGACACCTGCGCGTCGACGACGCCGTCCATCGCGCGCAGCATCTTCTCGAGCTGCTGCTCCTTGAGGAACGTGATCTTCGCCTGCTCCTGCGCGGGCGACGTGACGAGCTGGCCGGACGGAAACAGATCCTCGAGCGCGGCCGCCTTGCGTCGCGGCAGCCCGTTCTGCCGCATCAGCTCGACCGCGTTGACGAACTGGTCGGAATCGACGCGAATCGTCACGTTGCCGTCCTTCGACAGCTTCTTGTCGACGTCGATGTCGCGCAGCATCAGCAGCGCGATCATCTGGTTCGCCTCGGTTTCGGGCAGGTTCGTGTAGAGATCCGTCTTGCAGGCCGCGAGCGACAGCGCGAGCGCGGCCGCGCACACGGCGCGTGAAGCGCGTGCGGTCATTGCATGTTCACCAGCTTGTTGATGCCCTGCGACACCGCGCCCGCCGCCTTCGCGGTCAGGTCGACTTCGAGGATCGCGCGCAGCATCGCCGACTGGTTCGCGAGCATGTCGAGCGGCTGCATCAGCGCGGCGCCGGGATCGCGCGCCGCGTCGAGCGCGCGTTCGACGCCGAGCGAGCGATGCTGGAAGCCGCTCGCCGCGCGCGCTTCGGGCGTGCTCGCGTCCTGGCCGAACAGCGCGCGCGTGAACGCGTCAATCTGGGTCTGGTCGACGGGCGTCGCGCCCGGCTGCTGCGCCGCTTGCAGCGTCTGGAGCGCGTGTTGCGCGGCTGTGATGTCCATGGAGGCTCCTTGCGAATTCGGATGAGAACGGGGGCGGCGCGCCGGACGGCGCGTGCGCGGGCGCGAGCAGCCCGCGCAGCAGCGCGGCGTCGGGCCCCGGCATCGACGCGAGCAGCCGCGCGGCGCAGCCGTCGCGGCCGAGCCCGATCAGCATCGTCGCTTCGACGAGCCGCCGGTCGCCTGTGGCCGCGACGAGCGCCGGCAGCGCGTCGTAGATCGCCCATGCGTGCCGCGCGAGCCCGTGATTGACGGCCGCGAGCCCGCACTCGACGAGCAGGCGGCGCGCGTCTTGCGAGAGCGCCGTCATATCTTCTGGATGATGCCGGACAGCATGTCCTTGACGGCCTTGAGCACCGCGCTCTGATAGCCGACGAACACCGAGTACTGCTGGATCGCGAACTGCGCCTGCAGCATGCTGGTCGGATCGTTGAGGTCGGACGCGTTCATTTTCGACTCGACGTCGTTGCCGACCTTGTCGACGAGACGCGAGAGCTGCTGATTGACGGCTTCGATATCCATCGCAGGGCCCTCCGTCAGGCCACCGCGGCCGCCGGCCGCTTCGCGCGCAGCCGGTACTGCGTCGGATTGCAGAGGTAGCGGCGGCGGAAGCTGTCGGTGAAATGCGCGTGATTCGAGAAGCCGCATTCGTGCGCGATGTCGAGAATGCGCATCGACGTCGACACGAGCAGATGCTGCGCGTGCGCGAGACGGCGCTCGACGAGCCAGCGCTTCGCGGACATCCCGTATTTCTCGACGAACAGCAGGTTGAACTTGCGCGGCGGCAGCCCGAACTCCTCGGCGAAGCGCGCGACGCTCCACGGATTGAGCGCGTGCGCGTCGACGAAGTCGACGAACTCGGTGTCGCCCGCCATCGCCGCGTGCAGCAGCCGCGAGAAGTACGCGCGATCGGCGCCGAGGCAAAACACGTACAGGAAGCTGAGGAGCGCCGGGCGCGACACGGGCGCGAGCAGCTCCAGCATGCCGATCACCTCGGGCGAGGTCGGCACGACGCGCAGCGGCTCGCCGCGAAACGGCGTCGCCTCGGGCCGGTCGATCAGCGCGCTGATCTCCGCGTACAGCGTGCGGAAGTCGGCCGCGTAGAAGTCGGCGAACTGGATGTCGGTGCCCGCGCCGGCGTCGCACAGCGCGGCGTCGTCACGGGTGACGACGATACAGTCGCCCGGCACCGCATGGATCATGCCGCGCGTCCTCACCTGGCCGCTCAGGCGGCCGAACAGGAATCGTACAACTTGCATCAAGCCCCCGTGGCTGTTGTTGCTGCCCGGTCCGAATCATCGGCCATTTGGCTGAAAAATCGTCTCAGGTCATCACCTGAAACCGTCGGTCGGCGAGGCGGCATGCCGCACTTGCGCGCGTCGCCGGCCCGTTGCCGAAAAACCGGAATGCGCGGCCGGATTCCGACAAAGCGCGGCCGGATGCGTGGCTACGATGGACGCAACGGATCGGGGCGCGCGGCTGTTCGGGCGCGCCGATCGGCGCTCGTCGCGGACGCAGTCGGACGCGGCGGGCAGCGCCGAGTCAACCACCGGCTGCACGATAAAAAGGAGGGTCCCACGATGCAAGTTGGCATTGAGCGCCAGGGCGCGGCTTCCGTCGGCACGCAATACGCCGTGGACGCGCCGGGCGAGCGCAACGTCGCGAATTCGCACCCGATCGGCGACAGCATCGCGATGATGCTGGTGATCATGGATCTGCTGAGCCGGCAGACGACGGCGAAGCTGGACGACATGCAGAAGAAGTCGAACATCTCGCGCGACGCGCAGGACATGGCGAACAAGGTGGAGGCGGCGCTCGCGAAGCTCGTCAAGCCGGAGGACAAGACCGAGCTGCCCGCCGACGTGCTCAAGTATATGAAGGACAACGACATCCTCGTGAACGGCATGACGATCGACGAGTTCATCGCGGCGAAGACGGCGGCCGGCCCGGACCCTCGGAAATTCGCGCAGATGCTCGAAAAGATGCAGTCGATGATCGACAAGGCCGATGTGGACGGGATGACGTCGACGCCGTGGCAGGACGTGGTCAGCTACATGGATTCGCTCGGCATCAAGATCGACGGCAAGCGCGTGTGCGACTACATCTGGTCGCTGCCCGAGGTGAACTACCGGCCCGGCCAGAAGATCAGCGTCGATCACATGAAGACGATCATGAGCGCGCTGCAGGGCGCGGCGGGCCTCGACAAGGCGGACCTGATGTCGGTGAAGTCGTCGCTCGAATCGGTATCGGGGCGCGCGTCGGATTTCATCCAGCAGAGCCAGCTGAAGATGCAGCAGCTGATGCAGAACTACAACACGGCGGTGCAGATGATCAACAGCCTGCAAAGCATGCTCGCCGAATCGACGAAGGGCATCGCGTCGGCGATCCGCTGACGCGCCGCGTGGCCGGCGCGGCTTCGCGCGCGCCGGCCGCCGCGACGGCGATTGCGGTAAACGCGCATGCGCGGGTACGAATTCGAAAGCGGCCGCGGTTTTCAGTAAAGCGAAATCGCGCGGCGAAATTACGATGAAACCGTCAAGAACGAGGTGAGCGATGCAAGGACTCGAGCAACTGAAGGATGCGATGACCGACCTGCACCGGCGCAAGGAAGCGATGCGCGAGCAGATGCAGGCGTTTGAAGCGTTGCAGGACGAGATCGCGGCGCTGCGCGCGCGGGCCGCGCGCGATCCGGACGCGCGCCGCAAGCTGCAGCGTCTCGACGACCTGATGAAGCACGGCGGGCAGGGCCTCGCCGAGCGCATGACCGAGCAGGCCGGCAAGACGGAGCAGTGCCTGAAGCGGCTCGGCGACGAAATCGCGCAGCTCGCGCTCGCCGCCGCGCCGCAGCCCGAGGCCTCGCGCGAGCGCCGGACGCCGAGGAAATTCGCTCGCGCATTCGTCTGACACCCGTCCGATCCGGCCGCGCAGCGAAACAGCACGAAGCCGGAAACACGAAGCAAGCCGCAGCGAAGCGAACGGAACGTAGCGAAACGAACGGAACGTAGCGAAACGAACGAAACGAACGAAACGGAGAATCCGAGACATGACGACCATTCAACCGACCGCCCAGAGCCAGATGTCCAGCGTCGACCCGATCGGCGGCGCGAGCGAGCGCAACGTCGCGAATCCGCACCCGATCGGCGACAGCATCGCGATGATGCTGGTGATCATGGATCTGCTGAGCCGGCAGACGACGGCGAAGCTGGACGACATGCAGAAGAAGTCGAACATCTCGCGCGACGCGCAGGACATGGCGAACAAGGTGGAGGCGGCGCTCGCGAAGCTCGTCAAGCCGGAGGACAAGACCGAGCTGCCCGCCGACGTGCTCAAGTACATGAAGGACAACAACATCCTCGTGAACGGCAAGACGATCGACGATTTCATGAAGGACAAGGGCGGCAAGCTCGACAAGGCGGACCTGATGTCGGTGAAGTCGTCGCTCGAATCGGTGTCGGGGCGCGCGTCGGATTTCATCCAGCAAAGCCAGCTGAAGATGCAGCAGCTGATGCAGAACTACAACACGGCGGTGCAGATGATCAACAGCCTGCAAAGCATGCTCGCCGAATCGACGAAGGGCATCGCGTCGGCGATCCGCTGACGCGCCGCGCGGCCGGCGCGGCTTCGCGCGCGCCGGCCGCCGCACGGGAGACCATCCGATGGCCGCACTCAATCAAACGACGCCGCACGACGATCACGCGGTGCTGCAGCGCTTTTTCGCGTCGGGCGGATCGATTCGCATGCTCGCCGACGTCGAGCGGCGCGATCTCGACACGCTGTACGCGTATGCCACGCAGCTCCTCGACGCGGGCGAGCTGCACGCGGCGCGCAACTTCCTGCTGATGCTCGCGCGCGTCGATCACTGGAACTTCGATTACTGGTTCGCGCTCGGCCTTTGCCAGCAGCGGCTCGCCTCGCATGACGAAGCGATCTTCTGCTTCAGCCGCGCCGGGATGATACGCGTGGACGATCCGCGCGCGTCGTATCACGCGGGCGTGAGCTACCGGCTCGCCGGCAATTCCGATTACGCGGCGAAGGCGTTTCGCGCGGCGCTCGGCTGGTGCGGCGAGCGCGGCGAGCACAGCGAGCTGAAGGCGCGCGCGGCGCGGCAGCTCGCGCAATGCGCGCAATGTGAACGGGAGGAATGAAATGACGGTTGCGATCAACGCACATGGAACGCAAGGCGGCGCGCTCGCGCCGATCGATCCCGAACGGCAGGCGGACGGCGCGGCGCGTGCGCGCGCCGCGGCGGGCCTGCTGCGCGTCGCGGCGGCCGTCGTCGACGATGCGCGCGCGGGGCTCGCCGCCGACGGCCGCGCGCCGCTCGCCGCGCAGGCGCTCGTGTCGATGAAGGAGGCGGCGGGCGCGCTTGGGCGCGTGCTCGGCCAGTTCGATCGCGCATCCGGCGAAAAAGGCTCGGCGTCGTCGATCGGCCTGCGCGATTTCGAAAAAATGTCGATGGAGACGATGCTGCTCGCGACGACGCTGCTGTCGACGAAGGCGCTCGGTAACACCGCGGAGCTGAAGAGCAAGGCGCTCGACATCATGTCCGCGAAGCAGGAGGAAGTCCGCCGGCAGGAGATCAAGGATTATCGCGAGCAGATCGACAACGCGGTCGAGCAGCAGCAGAAGGCGAAGAAGGCCGGCATCTTCGGCGTGATCTTCGACTGGATCGTCGCGGCCGTCGAGGTCGTGTCCGGCGTCGCGAAGATGATCGGCGGCGCGCTGTCCGGCAACGCGATGATGGTCGCGGGCGGCGCGATGGACCTGATGGCGGGCTTCGCCGGCGTCGTGAAGGCGACGATGAACACGCTCGCGCTGATCGACGAGAAGAACGCGGACAAGTACCGGCAGGTCGCGGACGTCGCCGCGAAGGTGCAGTTGACGTTCGAGATCGCGGGCGCGGTCGTCGACGTGACGAGCGCCGCGCGCAACATGCTGCTCACGAAGGCGATTCCGAAGGCGACGACCGCCGTGCTCGAGAAGGGCGCGGGCGAGGCGCTCGAGCAGGCGGTCAAGGCGGGCAGCAAGCAGGCGGTCGAGACGGCCGCGCAGGCGGTCGGCAAGGAAGTCGCGTCGCAGGTGTCCGAGCAGATCCTGCAGGGGCTCGGCAAGGCCGCGCTCGAGGCGTCGAAGAAGGCGGGCAAGGAAGCGCTGCAGAAGACGGTCCAGCAGCTCGGCGTGAACCGGATGCTCGAGAGCTTCTCGCGCGAGGCGATCGAGAAGATGGTGACGAAGGCGGTGCAGAAGGTCGCGAACGAGGCGATCGACCGCGGCGCCGAGATGACCGCGCAGGCGCTGACGCAGGCGATCGCCAAGCAAGTGAAGCGCGACGTGATGGCGGCCGCGCTGAAGGCGTCGCTGTCGCCGCTTCTGAACACGACGCGCGCGACGGTCGCGGCCGCGAGCCAGACGACGTCGGGCGTGCTCGGCGTCGAGCGCGCGAAGCTGCAGAAGGAAATCGACCAACTGATTCTCGACCAGCAATGGCTGCAGATGTGCTTCGAGTTCTACAAGCAGCAGAAGGAAGCGCAGACGAAGGACGCGCAGGCGCTCGTCGAGAAGGCGGGGCAGGCGATCGAGGACGGCGGCCAGGCGCTCAGGCAGAGCGGCGCGGTGCAGTCGCGGGTCGCCGCGTCGATGGTTTGAACGCACGGCGCAACGACGCCGTTTGAAATTCGAGGAGAACGAGTGATGAGTACTGTGACGCAAGCCGGCGGCGCGCCGGTCCGCACCGATACGCCGGGGCTCGGCGCGGCCGGCCTGTTCGACGGGGGCGACGCCGCGATGGGGCCGATGGCGACGATCGACCAGTTGAAGGCGAGGCTGCAGAAGATCTTCAGCGACATGCGCGACCTGGAGCGCACGTTCAACGAGACGATGCAGCGGATCGCGTTCGACCGGCAGGTCGGCGTGCTCGAGACGAGGAAGCAGGCGATCATGCAGAACTTCGACGCGGCGATGGCGTCGGCGGTCGCGCAGATCGTCGGCGGCGCGATGAGCGCGCTCGGCGCGGCGTCGGGCAGCCAGCTCGGCGCGACCGCGACCGACGGGCTGTCGAAGGCCGGGCAGGGGATCGCGGGCGTCGCGAACGCGTCGCTCGTGCGCGACGCGCAGCAGACGCAGTTGCAGGGCGATTTCGATAGCCAGTCCGTCGAGCGTCTGCAAAAGGCGCTCGCGTCGACCCTCGAGCGCGCGCTCGACGCGTCGCGGCAGATGCGCGACGCGCTGCGCGAGCTCGTGACGCTGCAGGGGCAGATGGCCGCCGCGGTGCGGTACTGACGGGAGGCGCGATGCAGGCCGAAGCCCTCGATGCGGCAACCCGCTATCTGCAAGCGCAGGGCATGCATCCGGAGCCCGCGTATTTCGGCGAAAGCCATTTCCGGATCGGCTGGCGCGTGCGGGTCAACGATCTCGATCTCGTCTACCGGCTCGTCGACGACAGCCTCGTCGTCTGCGATCTCGCCACGCGCGGCGGCGGGGGCGGCCCGAGCGACGCGGTCGCGACGTTCATCCATCTCGTGCACCGGATGGAGCGCGCCGGCATTGCGCTGCGCGAGGTGCGCGGAACCTTCTTCGAGACGGCGTCGAACGCGCAACTGAACCGGCTGCGGCAGCGGCTCGCGACGGTGCTCGAGGCGCAGGGCGCGTACTGGCGCGACATCGACGGCGATCCGTGGCTGATCTATCCGGTCGGCGCGCGCGGCGCGGAGGCGGCGCGGCAGTAGCGGCGCGATCGCGGGGCGTCGCGCCGCGCGCGTGTCGGCGCGACGCGCGGCCAGGCGGCGGCCGCATGCGCACGACGGCCGCGCGGCGATCAGGGCCGCCGGCGCGGCCGAGGCCCGCGGGCCGGCGCGCCCGGCCGCTTTGCCGGCCAGCCGCGCGGCGGCCCGGCCGTGATAAGCACATAAAAAAGAAGTCGTTGGCGAGGGCGGGAAACGGTGCTTTCATGTGCTGCCCCGATTCTTCCCGCGCGATGCGCGTCGACATCATGAGCGAGATCAGCGAAGCGATCGAGATACGCCGTCCGCCCGCGCATGCGCCGCGCCCGTCGTCCGGGCACGCCGCGCTGCCGTTCCAGCCGCAACGCGCCGGCCGCGCGCTCGACGCGCGCACGCGCCGCGCGATCCACGCGGCGTTCACCGCGAATCCGTGCCTGCGCAACTGGCCCGCCGAATCGATCGATGGGCTCTGCGACGCCGGCTATCTGAAGACCTGGCTGAACGGCGAGCTGATCTTCGCGCGCCATGGCCCGTGCGACGACATCCAGGTGGTGCTGTCCGGCGCGATCGAGATGAGCTGGACGAACGCGGCGGGCGCGCGCGCGGTCGCCGTCTACATGTGGCCGAACGAGGTGATCAACTTCATTCCGGTGATCGACGGCGGCGGCTCGATGCACGACCAGCGCGCGCACGGGCTCACCACGCTGTTCCACATCTCGCGCGACGCGCTCTTCGCGCAGTTCGAGCGCGAGCCGGCGCTGCTGCGCGGCGTGCTCGAGCTCATCTGCGTGCGCAGCCGCGCGCTGCACCGGCGGATCGGCCGGACCGCGCTGTCGGGCTTTCGCGCGCGGCTCGCCGACCAGTTGCTGACGCTCGCCGAATGGCACGGCCAGCCGACGCCGCGCGGGATCGAGCTGACGATCCGGCTGTCGCAGGAGGATCTCGCGTCGCTGCTCGTCGCGTCGCGGCAGAGCGTGAACAAGGAACTGCGCCGGCTCGTGCGCGAGCGGATCATCGATTCGCAGTACAGCCGGCTGACGATTCTCGATCTCGGCGGGCTGCGCGCGATCAGCGACGGCGAAGAATGACGGTGTGACGCGCCGCGCCGGGGGCGGGGCTGTGCGTGCACGGCTCCGATCGCGGCGGCGCGGGCGCAGCCGCCGGATCTGCGCGGCCGCGCGCGATACGCGCGGCGCGCGCAATTCCGGTTTCGGTTCCGTCGGCGGCGACGCGAGCGCTCGATCGATCCGCCATGACAATCGGCACGGCCGCGTGACTTCCGTGCGGGCGTGCCACGGCTGCCAACCGTTCCCGGCCGCCGCGATCGCGCGGGCCGGATAGATCCGGCGTTCGATCGCGGCGAGGTTCGACCCGGCCGAGATTTGGCCGTTTCCCTTCGGCCGTTTCCCGACGGCATGCGCCTGCATGCGCATGATCGAAGGCGCGGCGGCGTGCTCCGCAACCCCGGACGCGCAGCTCAGGCGGCTCGCGTCGATCGGCGTCGGATCGCCGAACCGGAGCGCGGGCGCGCCCGATCGGGACGTCGACCAAGGGCCGGCCGCAGCAGCTCGACTGAACCGGTGCGGACGCGCGCCGCGGGCGCACGCCGTCCTCCAGGTTTCATCCGAATGCCTGCTGAGCTTTTCAGGCCGCCGCGCATAACGGCATGCGAACTTCTTCTGTCAAATGTCCAACGCGCGATAGATTCGCCGCCGCCGCTCTGCCGATAATGATCTCCATCAAATGCAACCGGCAGAGCCCTTGACGTGCTGAATACGTTCGCGCTATCCGCCCATCGCCCGACTCGACGCCGCGTGCATCCCGCGCCGCGCCGCGCACGCATCTGCCGCTGTCGCCGCCGCTGATCCGGCCGCGCGGTTCGCGGCGGCCGCCGCACCCGGTTTTTCCGGTTTTTTCCGATTCGCCGCTTTCGTCGTTTCCGTCGCCGCGCGCCGCGCAGGCGCGCCGTTTCGTCTCGTCCATCGTTTTCTCCATCGGAGTCCGTCATGACCAATCTGAGTCTCGCCGTATCGAACACGCTCGACGTGCGCCCCGTCACCGGCCGCATCGGGGCCGAAATCCATGGCGTGAAACTGTCCGCGCAGCTCGACGCGGCGTCCGTCGACGCGATCCGCGCCGCGCTCCTCAAGCACAAGGTGATCTTCCTGCGCGACCAGGCGCATCTGAGCGACGCCGAGCAGGAAGGTTTCGCGAAGCGGCTCGGCGAGCCGGTCGCGCATCCGACGGTGCCCGTCGTCGAAGGCACCGACTATCTGCTCGAGCTCGATTCGCACCGCGGCGGCCGCGCGAACTCGTGGCACACCGACGTCACGTTCGTCGACGCGTACCCGCAGGCGTCGATCCTGCGCGGCGTGACGATTCCGGAAGTCGGCGGCGACACCGTGTGGGCGAACACCGCGGCCGCGTACGACGATCTGCCGGCGCCGCTGAAGACGCTCGCCGACGCGCTGTGGGCCGTGCACAGCAACGAGTACGACTACGCGAGCCACCGGATCGGCACCGGCGACACGCCGCACGACGTCGCGGCGCTCAAGCGCTATCGCGAGGTGTTCGTGTCGACGCGCTACGAAACCGAGCACCCGGTCGTGCGCGTGCATCCGGAGACGGGCGAGAAGACGCTGATCCTCGGCCACTTCCTCAAGCACTTCATCGGCGTGACGCCGGGCGGCTCCGCGCATCTGTTCGAACTGCTGCAGAGCTACGTGACGCGGCTCGAGAACATCGTCCGCTGGCACTGGCGCGAAGGAGACGTCGCGATCTGGGACAACCGCGCGACGCAGCACTACGCGGTCAACGACTACGGCGACGCGCGCCGCGTCGTGCGCCGCGTGACGCTCGCGGGCGACGTGCCCGTCGGCGTCGACGGCCGGCGCAGCGTCACGCGGCTGCGCGAGCCGAATCCGCGCGCGAGCGCGGACACGAAGGCCGCTTGATGTCGGCATGTCGACGCAGGCGCGCGCCGAGCGACCTCGCCCCCAGCGCGGCGGCGTCGCGCGCCGCCGCTGCCGCCGCCGCCGCGCATCGCGCGCCGCGCGTCGCTCGCTTCGTTCAACCCCAGAACGCCAGGATTTCCATGAAGCATCTGATTCGATGGCTGAAGCCGCTTCGGCTCGTCATGCTCGCGTGGGCGCTCGCCGCGCCGGCCCACGCATTCGCGCAAACCGTCATCCGCATCGCGGTGCCCGACACGAGCGCCGGGCCGAAGCCCGCGGGCGGCGGCGTGGTCGACGTGATCCATGCGAACCGGCTGCTCGAAAAGGCGTTCGCGAAACAGGGCGTGGACGTGCGGTGGACCTTCTTCAAGGGCGCCGGCCCGGCGATCAACGAGGCGTTCGCGAACGGGCAGGTCGATCTCGCGTTTCTCGGTGATCTCGCGGCGGTGATCGGCCGCGCGAACGGCCTCGACACGCGCCTCGTCGCCGCGCTCGCGCGCAACGTGAACGGCTTTCTCGCGGTGACGCCGGGCTCGGGCGTCACTGACCTGCGCGCGCTGAAGGGCAAGCAGGTCGCGGTGTTCCGCGGGACCGCGCTGCAACTGTCGTTCGACAGCGTGCTGCGCGCGGAAGGCCTCGCCGAGCGCGATTTCCGCATCGTCAATCTCGATCCGAACGCGGCGGCCGCGGCGCTCGCCGCGCGCCGGATCGATGCGGCGTGGGGCTCGGCCGGCGTGTTCGTGCTGCGCGACAAGGGGCTCGCGGACGTGCCCGTCAGCACGAAGGGCCGGCAGGGCGTCGGCACGCTGAAGGCGGGGCTCGTCGCGTCGTCCGCGTTCCTGCGCGCGCATCCGGAGCTCGCGCGCACGGTCGTGAAGACCGTCGTCGAGGCGTCGCAGTGGCTATCCGACAAGCGCAATCTCGATGCGTACATCGCGCTCGAACAGCAGCAGGCGAGCATTCCGCCGACCGTCTGGCGCAACGAGCTCGCCGAAAGCGATCCGGCCGTCGTGTTCTCGCCGCTCATCGATCGCCATTACGTCGACGCGTTCAAGCAGGACGTGCGCGTCGCGAAGGAAGCGGGGCTGATCCGCCGCACGTTCGACGTCGACCAATGGATCGACCGCAGCTATCTCGACGCCGCGCTGCGCGAGCTGAATCTCGGCGCGCGCTGGCAGGCGTACGAATCGTTCGGCCGGCCGGGCAGCGCGCTTTGACGGGCGGGGCGATGAAGCGCAATACGATTCGATTCGGCTCGACGCTCGTCGCGGCCGCGCTGGCGCCGGCGGCGGGGGCATGGGCGCAGGCGGAGGCCGGCGCGCAAGGGCAGGCCGGCGCGGCGGCGGACGTGGCGCGTGCGCCGCAGGCGGCGAATGCGGCGAATGCGGTGAATGCGGGGACGAAGCCCGGCGCGACGAATGCGCTCGATGGGCGCGATGCGACGAGCGCGGCGGGCTTGCTGGCCGCATCGACGCTCGCGCTCGCCGAAACCGCGACGCGCGCGCCCGATCCGGCCCGGGCGGCCGGCGTGCGAGACGGCGTCGAAGCCGCCGGTGCGCCGCCGCCCGCCGCGCGGACGGCGAATGCGTTGCCGGTTGCGGGCGGGGCCGATTCGGCGAATGCGCCCGATGCCGCAAGCGCCGCCGACGCGACTCGCGCCGAGCGTGCGAGCGGACCGGTTCGCGCGACGGAATCGTTCGGGGCCGCAGGCGGCGGCGCGACATCGGGCGCGACATCAGACGCGACATCAGACGCGGGCGCTTCCGGCGGCGGGCCGTCGAAGGCGGCCCGATCGGCTGGGCCGACTGGGCCGACTGAACCGAACGGACCGGTCGGACCGGCCGGGCAGGCTGACCGACGCGACGCCGCGTCGCCGGCCGCAACCGCCCCAGCCGCCCCAGCCGCCCCAGCCGCAACCCCACCGGCCGGGCGCAGCGCCGCCGCCTCGTCGAGCGCCGCGCTGAAGGACGTCGTCGTCACCGCGCGCCGCCGCAAGGAGAACGCGCAGCAGGTGCCCGCGCCGATCTCGACCGTCAGCGGCGACGATCTCGAACTGCAGCGCAACTACCGCGTGCAGGACCTGCAGACCGTGCTGCCGAGCACGAACGTCGCGTTCATCCACGCGCGCCAGTCGAGCATCTCCGTGCGCGGCCTCGGCAACAATCCGGCGAACGACGGCCTCGAAGGCAGCGCGGGCGTCTATCTCGACAACGTCTATCTCGGCCGCCCCGGAATGGCCGTGTTCGACGCGTTCGACATCGACCAGATCGAACTGCTGCGCGGCCCGCAGGGCACGCTGTTCGGCAAGAACAGCACGGCCGGCGTGATCAACATCACGACGCGCCGGCCGACGTTCAGGGCCGAGGCGTCGATCGAGCAGTCGGTCGGCCAGCGGGGCTATGCGCAGACGAAGGCGGTGCTGTCGGGGCCGCTCGCGGACACGGTCGCGGGCCGGCTCGTGCTGTACCGCACGCACGACGACGGCGACGTGAAGAACCTCTACACCGGCGGCCGGCTCAACGGCGGCATGCGCGAAGGCGTGCGCGGCGAGCTGCTGTTCAAGCCGTCGGCGAGCCTGAACGCGCGCGTGATCGCCGACTATCACCGCGAGGATTCGAGCTACGGCACGACGGTGCTGTACGGCTTCGGGCCGACGATCAACGGCTACAACCCGTTCCTGAGCCGCGCGGCGTCGATCGGCGCCGCGCCCGTCACGAACCCCGCGCTGCACGAGGTGAACCTCGATTCGCGGCAGCACGTGAGCGTGCATCAGGGCGGGCTGTCGGCCGAAGTCGACTACACGCTGCCGAGCGGCCACACGCTGACGTCGATCAGCGCCGCGCGCTTCTGGAATTTCGAGCCGGCGAACGACGACAACCTCGACAAGCCCGCGATCTACAACACGGGCGTCGCGGTCAACGATCACCAGCTGTCGCAGGAGTTCCGGCTCGCGTCGCCCACCGGCGGCCGCTTCGATTACGTCGCGGGCGCGTACTACTTCCATCAGCGCCTGAGCAACCGGACGTTCGCGTACTACGGCCCGTTCGCCGACGCGATCGTGCTCGGCAACCGCAGCGGCGCGCTCGCGAACACGACGTCGATCGCGCCCGCGACGATGACGACCGACAGCTTCGCGCTGTTCGCGCAAGGCACGTGGCACGCGAGCCCGCGCGCCGATATCACGGCGGGCATTCGCGGCACGTACGAGACGAAATCGGCGAGCGTCACGCGCGACGCGCCGGCGGGCGGCGCGGCCGTGCCGCCCGCCGTGCAAGCGGTGCGCGACGCGGTGATCGGCCGGTACGCGTCGGGCGACCTGAACCTGTACAGCCTGAGCCCGTCGGCGCTGCTCAATTTCGGCTACAAGCTCGCGCCGAACGTGCTCGGCTACGTGACGCTGTCGCACGGCGAGAAATCGGGCGGCGCGAACCTGTCGGTGTCGTCGGCGCCGACGCAGGGCGCGCAATCGCTCCTCGTCGGGCCCGAGCGCGCGAACAACGCGGAGATCGGCGTGAAGAGCGAGTTCTTCGAGCGCCGGCTGACGGTCAACGCGAACCTGTTCTGGACGCAGGTGAGCGGCTATCAGGCGACGAGCTTCCTCGCGACGCCGACGGGCGTCGTCTCGGTGCTGTCGAACGCGGCCGACGTGAGGAGCCGCGGCGCGGAGCTCGACGTGCGCGCGATGCCGATCCGCAATCTCGTGCTCGGGCTCAACGCGTCGTACGTCGATGCGGCCTACACGTCGTACGAGAACGCGCCGTGCCCGTCGGAAGTGTCGATCCCGAATCCGAAGGCGGTCTGCAGCCTGACCGGGCGGCCCGTCGCGGGCGCGCCGCGCTGGATCGTCAACCTGAACGCGCAATACCAGTTCCGGCTGCGTCACGACATCGACCAGTATGTCGCCGCGCAGTATTCGCTGCGCTCGAGCCAGTACGGCACGCTCGACGATTCGACGTACGGCCGGCTGCCCGGCTACGGCGTGCTGAACCTGACGACCGGCTGGCGGCTCGCGACGGGCCGCCATCAATGGGACCTGTCGCTGTGGGCGCGCAACGTGTTCGACCGCCGCTACTACCTCGCGTCGTTCGCGACGATCAACGGCGCGTACACGGCGTCCGTCGGCGACGAGCGGATGTTCGGCGCGACGCTGCGCTACGACTACTGACGCGCGACGACGAAGGAGCCAGACGATGACGAGATCGCCCCGCCCCGCATCGGCCGCCGCGCCGTTCCTCGGGCCGGCCCGCGCGCCGCGCGCGGCGTCGTACACGCCGCAGACGCTGCGTCGCGCGTTCGCCCGCCGCGCGGGCGCAGCCGGCTGGCACCGGCTCGCCGGCGCGGTGCTGCCCGCGCTGCTGTTCGCGCTGTGGTGGCACGCGTCGCATCGGCAATGGATGTCGCCGCAGATCCTGCCGACGCCCGAGCTCGTCTGGCAAACGGCCGTCGAGCTCGCCGGCGACAACCTGTTCTCGCAGCTCGCGGTGAGCCTCGCGCGGCTCGCGACGGGGTTCGCGGCGGGCGTGGCCGCGGGCGTCGCGCTCGGCGCGCTGACGGGCCGCTCGCGCACCGCCGACGACATCGTGTCGCCCGTGTTCTATGCGTTCGCGCAGATCCCGACGCTCGCGTGGCTGCCGCTGCTGATGGTCGTGCTCGGCATCGGCGAGGCGCTGAAGATCGCGCTGATCGTCAAGGCGGTGCTCGTGCCGGTCGCGATCCACACGCAGCTCGGCGTGCGCGGCGTGCCGCCGCGGCTGCGCGAGATCGCCGCCGTCGCGCGGCTGCCGCGCGCGGCGACGCTGCGCCTGCTCGTCGCGCCCGCCGCGCTGCCGCCGGTGATGACCGGGTTGCGGATCGCGCTCGCGCAGGGCTGGCTCACGCTGATCGCGGTCGAGCTGCTCGCGTCGTCCGAGGGGATCGGCTATCTGATGGTGTGGGGCCGGCAGATGTTCCAGCTCGACATCGTGTTCGTCTGCATCGCGGTGATCGGCGCGACCGGCTTCGCGATGGACGACGCGCTGCGCCGGCTCGACGCGCGGCTCGTGCGCTGGCCGCGCGCGGCGCTCGCCGAGCATGCGCGCGCGCCGCGCCGCAGCGCGCTCGCATGGCTGCACGGCGCGCTGCTGCCCGCCGCGCTCGCGGCGCTTTGGGCGGCCGCCGCGCACTGGCATTGGGTGGACGCGCGCGTGCTGCCCGCGCCGTCCGCCGTGCTCGCGAGCGCGTTTCGCGACATCGCGAGCGGCGCGCTGCCCGTGCCGCTCGCGCGCACGCTGCTGCGCGCGCTCGAAGGGCTCGCGCTCGGCGCGACGGCGGGCGCGGTCGCGGGCGTGGCGTTCGGTCTCGTGCGCGGGCTCGGCCGCGCGGCCGGGCCGACGTTCGCCGCGCTGCGCCAGGTCGCGATCTTCGCGTGGATTCCGCTCCTCACCGCGTGGGCCGGCATCGACGAGCTGTCGAAAGTGATCTTCGTCGCGCTCGCCGCATTCTTCCCGATGCTCGTCGCGGCGCAGCGCTCGGTCGAGAGCCTGTCGCCGCAGCTCGCCGAAGCCGCGCGCACGCTGCGGCTGCCGGCGCGGCAGCGGCTGGGGCAGCTCGTGCTGCCCGCGATCGCGCCCGGCCTTTTCGCGGGCCTGCGGCTCGGCCTCGTCTATGCGTGGCTCGGCGCGATCGGCGCCGAGTACTTCATGCCGTCGGGCGTCGGCATCGGCGGCTTCATGCTCGACGCGCAGCAACTGTTCCGGATGGACCGGCTGATGAGCGCGGCCGTGATCGTCGGCGCGCTCGGCGCGGCGCTCGGCTGGCTGGGCGGCCGGCTCGAAGCCGCGGCGACGCGCTGGCGCGGCCCGCGCTGAGCGCTTCGCTTTTCTTCCTTTCCTTCGATCGAAACCAGAAACCAGGAACCAGAGCCACCATGTCGACCCAAGCAAGCTCCCGGCGCAAGCCGGCCGATCGGCCGAACTTTCTCGTGATCGTCGCCGACGATCTCGGCTTCTCCGACATCGGCGCGTTCGGCGGCGAAATCTCGACGCCGAACCTCGACGCGCTCGCTTACGCGGGCGTGCGCTTCACCGATTTCCACACCGCGTCCGCGTGCTCGCCGACGCGCTCGATGCTGCTGACGGGCACCGATCATCACGTCGCCGGGATCGGCACGATGGCCGAGGCGCTGACGCCGGAGCTGCAGGGCAAGCCGGGCTACGAGGGGTATCTGAACGAGCGCGTGGTCGCGCTGCCCGAGCTGCTGCGCGACGCCGGCTACTTCACGGCGATGGCGGGCAAGTGGCACCTCGGGCTCACGCTCGAGCGCGCGCCCGCCGCGCGCGGCTTCGAGCGCTCGTTCGCGCTTCTGCCGGGCGCGGCGAACCATTACGGATTCGAGCCGGTGCCGGCGGACGCCGAGCAGCCGCGGCTGATGCGCTCGACGCGCTCGCTGTACGTCGAGGACGATCGCTTCGTCGACGCGCTGCCGGACGATTTCTACTCGTCCGACACCTTCGCGGACAAGCTGCTGCAATACCTCGGCGAGCGCCCCGACGACGGCCGGCCGTTCTTCGCGTATCTGCCGTTTTCCGCGCCGCACTGGCCGCTGCAGGCGCCTGCCGACATCGTCGCGAAATATCGCGGCCGCTATGCGGACGGCCCGGCCGCGCTGCGCGGCGCGCGCCTCGCGCGGCAGCGCGAACTCGGCTTGCTCGGCGCGCACGTCGACGCGCATCCGGTCGTCGCGCGCAACGCCGAGTGGGCGCAGCTCACGCCGGACGAGCGCGCGTTCTCCGCGCGGACGATGGAGGTGTATGCGGCGATGGTCGAGCGGCTCGACTGGAACGTCGGCCGCGTGGTCGACCATCTGAAGGCGACGGGCGAGCTTGACGACACGTTCGTGCTGTTCCTCTCCGACAACGGCGCGGAGGGCGCGCTGCTCGAGGCGCTGCCGGTGTTCGGGCCGAATCTCCAGCAATTCATCCGCGACTACTACGACAACCGCCTCGAGAACGTCGGCAACGGCAATTCATACGTGTGGTACGGCCCGCGCTGGGCGCAGGCGGCGACCGCGCCGTCGCGGCTGTACAAGGCGTTCACGACGGAAGGCGGGATTCGCGTGGTCGCGTTCGCGCACTATCCGGCGCTCGCGCGGCGGCGCGAGATCAGCGACGCGTTCGCGACGGTGATGGACGTGACGCCGACCGTGCTCGAGCTCGCGGGCGTCGCGCACCCGGGCGCGCGCTATCGCGGGCGGGACGTCGCGGCGGTCAAGGGCGCGTCGCTCGCGCCCTACCTGCGGCGCGACGCGGCGCGCGTGCATGACGACGCGCACGTGACGGGCTGGGAGCTGTTCGGGATGCGCGCGGTGCGGCAGGGCGACTGGAAGGCGGTGTTCATTCCGCAGCCGGTCGGGCCGGGCGCGTGGCAGCTTTACGACCTCGCCGCCGATCCGGGCGAGACGCGTGATCTCGCGGATGCGCAGCCCGATCGCCTCGCCGCGCTGCTCGAGCACTGGGCCCGCTATGTCGCCGACAACGGCGTGCAGGACGGCGCGGTGCGCGTGTTCGCGACGCAGCCGCAGGACGCATGAACGCGCGTGTCGATCGCGGCCGTTGCCTGCGCCGTCGCTGTTGCCCTCGCGGCGCGGGCGGGGGCGCGAGCGGGCGCGTGAGCGGAGGCGGGCGCGCGCCGGCCCATGCGCACGCGTTCGCGCGGGCGTGCGCCGCTTCGTCGTCCCGGCGCGCGGGGGCGTTCGTCGTCGTCGCGGACGACGGCCCGCCCAGCGCGGCGCATTTCCAACGGAGCCCATCGTGACGATTTCCGTGCAGACCGCTTTTTTTCCCGACATCGCGCGGCCGCAGGACGAAGCGGCGTCGTTCGCGCCGATTCCCGCGCGCCGCGGCGCGCATGCGGGCACGGCCGTGTCGGTCGCGCTGCACGGCGCGGCGCTCGCCGCGCTGTGGGCGTTTCACGCGCATGCGCCGCAGCCGCCCGCGCGCGAGCGCGCGATCGAGCTGACGATCGCGCAGCCCGCGCCGGCGCGCACGCTCGTCGCGCCGCAGCCGGCGCCGGCGCCCGTGCATGCGTCGCGCGAACCGGCGAACGCGCCCGTGAAGCGCGCCGCGCCGCCGCCCGTGCGCCGCAGCGAGCCGGCGCGGCCTGCGGCTCCCCGTTCCGCCGAGCCGGCCGCGCGCCCCGCGCCGCCGGCGAACGCGCCCGCCGCGACGGCTGCCGCGACGCCCGCCGCAGCGGCCGCGCAGCCCGCACCGGCCGCACAAGCCACGTCCGCGCTGCCTCCGCCCGCGCCGAGCGCCGCATCGACGCCCGCCGCATCGCGGCCGTCGCCGGCCGTCGTCGGGATGTCGGGCATCCCGAGCGATTACGCGGCGAAGGTGCTCGAGCGGATCGACCGCTACGCGGCCGACAGCTATCCGCGCGCCGCGCGGCTGCGCCGCGACGAAGGGCGCGTCGGCTACCGGCTCACCCTCGATCCGGACGGCCGCGTGCAGCACGTCGAAATCGTCTCGTCCGGCAACGGCGAGCTCGACGCGGCCGCGCGCGAAGCGATCCGCGCGGCCGCGCCGTTTCCGAAGCCGCCGGATCTCGGCGCGAGCGCGTACCGGCTCGCGGGCGCGATCGTCTACCAATTGACCGACTGACGCCGTCTTTTTTCTCAGGAGAACCGCATGAATTCCGCCCACGTCGCCGCCCATTTGTCGCCGCTGCAGTTGTTCGAGCAGGCGGACTGGCTCGTCAAGAGCATCATGGCGCTGCTCGCGCTCGCGTCGGTGGCGAGCTGGGCCGTCATCGCCGACAAGCTGCTGCGCTTTCGCACGCTTGAACGCCGCGCCGCGCGCTGGCTCGCGCTGCTGCGCGAGCCGCGGCCGCTGCCCGCGCTCGCGCAGGCGCTCGGCGCGCACGCCGGCGATCCGTTCGCGCGCGTGTATCGCGCGATCGCGGCCGAGTGGCGCGAAAGCTGGCGGCAAGGGCTCGAGCAGCGCGAAGCCGGGCGCGACAGCCTGAAGGAGCGGCTCGCGCGCGTCGGCGCGATCGCGCGCGGCGTCGAGATCGAGCAGTTGCAGCGCGGCTTGCCGGTGCTCGCGACGGTCGGCTCGGTCGCGCCGTTCGTCGGGCTGTTCGGCACCGTCTGGGGGATCATCAATGCGTTCCAGGGGATCGCCGCGACCAACGACACGAGCCTTGCCGTCGTCGCGCCGGGGATTGCCGAGGCGCTGTTCGCAACCGTGCTCGGGCTGGTCGCCGCGATTCCGGCCGTCGTCGCGTACAACCGCGCGTCGGGCGATTTGAACGCGTACGCGAACCGGCTCGACACGCTCGCGGGGCTCGTCGAAGTGCAGTTGTCGCGGCAGCTCGATGCGGGCGATCCGGTCGTCGACGCGGACGGCGGCGCCGGCCGTGACGCGCCGCGCGTCAGCGGCCGCGACGGGAGCGCGGCACACGGCGATGGCGCGCGGCCGGCGGTCGCTGGGGTAGCGGTGGCGGCGAACACGGCGAACACGGCGAACACGGCGAACACGGCGAACACGGCGAACACGGCGAACACGGCGAATACGGCGAATACGGCGAATACGGCGAACACGGCGAATACGGCAAATACGCCGGCCCCAATTGCGCCGGCGGCGGCAATCGGCCGTACCGAGGCGGCCGCACCGGCCGCCGCGAGCATCGCTGTCGTGTCGACGCGAGCGGGGGAGCGCGACGCGTCGTCGGCGCTTCCGCGTTCGGCCACGCGCACGTCGGCGGCGGCGACGACCGCGACGGCGACGGCGGTCGAGCCGCGCGACGCGGCCGGCCTCGTGCCCGTTGCCGCAGGCATCGCGGGCGTCGCGACGGGAGGGGCGTGAGATGGGCGCGAAGATCGGAACGACATCGGCCGCGCGCGCGGCGGCCGCGCCCGTCAGCGACATCAACGTGACGCCGCTCGTCGACGTGATGCTCGTGCTGCTGATCGTCTTCATGGTCGCCGCGCCGCTGATGGCGCAGGGCGTGAAGGTGGACTTGCCGCAGGCGAAGGCGGGCGCGCTCACCGAGGACAAGCCGCCGATCGCGGTGAGCTTCGCGCGCGACGGCAAGGTGTTCGTCGGCACGACCGAGGTCGCCGCCGCGCAGCTCGTGCCAGCGCTCGCGCGCGAGGCGGCGGGCGACGCCGCGCGGCGGATCGAGATCCGCGGCGACAAGGCGCTGCCGTACGGCCGCATGATCGAGGCGATGGGCGAGATCAGCGCGGCCGGCTACACGAAGATCGCGCTCGTGTCCGAGCCCGCGCCCGCGCGATGACGGCGTCGCGGCGCGGTCCGGCCGGCGTTCGTTTTTTTTGACCGGAGAACGGAGATGAATCGATTGACGCCCGCCGTCGCGTTTCGCGGCGTCGGCAAGACGTTCGACATGGGCGGACGCGCCTACGAAGCGATCCGCGGCTTCTCGCTCGACATCGCGGCGGGCGAGCTCGTCGCGATCGTCGGCGCGAGCGGCTGCGGGAAGTCGACGCTGCTGCGCCTGCTCGTCGGCCTCGACACCGAGTTCGACGGCGAAATCCGCGTCGACGGCGAGCCGATCGCGGGCATCGGCGCCGAGCGCGGAATCGTGTTTCAGGAGCACCGGCTGTTTCCGTGGTTGACGGTGGCGCGCAACGTCGCGCTCGGCGTCGCCGCGCAGGCGCTGCCGGGCGACGAGGCGGCGCGGCGTGTCGCCGACGCGATCCGGCTCGTCGGCCTTGACGGCTTCGACGACGCGTTGCCGCATCAACTGTCGGGCGGCATGGCGCAGCGGGTCGCGATCGCGCGCGGGCTCGTCGCCCGCCCGCGAATCCTGATGCTCGACGAGCCGTTCGGCGCGCTCGACGCGCTCACGCGCCATCAGCTTCAGGACGAGCTGCTGCGGATACGCGAACGCGAGCGGATCACGACGCTGTTCGTCACGCACGACGTCGACGAGGCGGTGGTTCTCGCGGATCGCGTCGTCGTGATGCGGCCGCGGCCCGGGCGGATCGGACAGGTCGTCGAGATCGCGCTGCCGCGGCCGCGCGATCGCGGCAGCTACGACTTCCACCGCTATCGCGAGCGGCTCACCGAATCGCTGCTGAGCGACGGCGTCGAGGTAGGCGACTTGCGCGCGGCGGCGCATGCGTTCGAGCTCGATCGGATCGCGTGGTAGCGGGGCGGCCGCGGCGCGCGTTCGGCGCGCATGCGTTCCGTGAGGATGCGTTCCGTGAGGATGCGTCGAGGTTCGCGGCGCGACGGCGCGCCGTGACGTGCCGGGACGCGCGGCCGCGAATCCCTCGTATATCCCGAGAATCCCGAGAATCCCGAGAATCCCGAGAATCCCGAGAATCCCGAGAATCCCGAGAATCCCGAGAATCCC